>CAZJRX010000268.1:0-5013 GCA_964548145.1 uncultured Pseudomonadales bacterium
AAATCCAGTGCAGCAGATCGCGCGTCGCCGGACCCATGTCGCCCGAATATCGACCGGCCCATACCGAGATCGAGAGCAGCATCACGTTGGCCGCTGCGAATCCCGCGACTGCCATCGCGCGCAGGAGGACCTTGCCTTCGGCGTCGCGCGACTGACCGGCAAGCGACGGATCGAACGGGACGGGCCGGTAGCCCGATGCCGTCAACGCACGTACGATCTCGGGTGACGAGATCCGTTCCGGATCGAACACGACCTTGACCCGTCTCGCGGTCAGGTCGGCACGCGCGTTCTCGACTCCGGGGAGCGCGGTCAGCGCGTTCTCGATGCGGCGGACACACCCACCGCAATGCATGTCCTCAACCAGACAATGAAGTTCGGAACCGCTACCGCCGGATGGGTACACGTAAGCCGAACGGTCGAGGTCCCATTCGCCCGACCGGCTCACCCCTGCCCGGCCGGTCTCATGGGCTTCGAAGGGCATCACTCCAGCCACAATTCGTCCTCCACCACATAGCGTTGCCCGGACGGCGAGGACGCCGTCGCGGTCAGGTTCCAGAATCCCTTGAAGCTCCTGTCCAAAGACGCCCGGTAGCGGCCGTCGCCCTGTGCCGCGAGGACAACCGACCGATCGTCGCCCTCGTGTGTGGGACGCCGCAAAACGGCCTCGACACCGAGATCATCCAGGGTCCGCCCGGCCGCATCCTCGAACCGCAGGACAAGGATCGGGTTCCGGTCTGCGTCACCGACGATGTCGACGGTAGTCCGCCAACCCAGAGACCGCTGCGCCGCGGCCGCCTCGAGCACGCGATTGTAGTGCAACCCCCTGACATAAGCGCTCTCGGCGTCCACGCCGGTCCAAGTCGCAAGAGACACGTAGATGAACGTGCCGTTGACGGCCACGACAACGGCGAAGAACAGGAGCAGGGCCACGAGGACGTGACGTCCGGTTATCCGGCGGGTTGTCGAAGGTTTCATTCCGGCGGTCCCACGAACACGGTGTCGTGATTGATCCGCTGGCCCGACGCGGGTTCCTCGAGCACGAACGTCACGTCGGTCGCATCCCGGCGAACCGCGTCTCGCGGCACGGTGATCAAGATCCTGAAGCTTCCCAGACTGTCGGGAGGCACCTCGAGCGCGGGAGCCCCGTCGCGATCGAAGCCGACAGCCGCGACGGTCGCCCCATCCAGCCCCGAGACCGTCACGCGGAACGTACGGTCCGCATGTTGCTTATTCAGGATTTTCAGGGTGTAGGCGTTTCGGATGCTGCCGTCGGACAGCTGCACGAAAAGCGGATTGCGGTCGCGCAGAAGATTGAGATCGACATCGGACCGGGTCACGAGAGTCGTCAGCATGACGGCGCCAACGGCCGCGATGACGCCGGCGTAGGCGACCGTCCGGGGCCGAACCAGGCGCAGCCCGCCCGCCTCGCCGCGCGATTTGCCGGCGACGTTTCCATCCGTGTCATAGCCGATGAGCCCCCGCGGCAAGCCGACGCGGTCCATGACTTGGTTGCAGGCATCGATGCACAGGGCGCAGGAGATGCATTCGAGCTGCGGGCCGTCGCGAATGTCGATGCCCATGGGACATACCGCGACACACTGATTGCAGTCGACGCAGTGGCCCCGTCCTTCCCAGGTCTGGCCGGCCTTGTGCGAACCGCGCGGCTCTCCCCGAAATGCCCGGTACGTGACGGTCAGCGTGTCAGCATCGACCATGGCGCCCTGGATGCGCGGCCAAGGGCACATGTAAGTGCAAACCTGCTCGCGGGCGTGACCGCCCAGCACGTATGTCGTGGAAGCGAGGAGTCCGATGAAGACGTACGCCACCGGCGGTGCATCCAGCCGCACGAGATCCACGAGCAAGGTGGGCGCATCCGCGAAATAGAATACCCAGGCACCACCGGTGCAGACGGCAATCACCACCCAGATCGAGTGTTTGGCGGCCTTGCGCAGAGTCTTGCCTGCCCGCCACGGCGCCCAGTCCAGGCGAATCCGGGCATTCCGATCGCCCTCCACCAACCGCTCCACGGCGATGAACAGATCCGTCCAAACCGTTTGGGGGCAGGCATATCCACACCACACCCGGCCGAGCAGGCTGGTCACCAGAAACAGGCCGACGGCTGCCAGGATCAGCAGGCCGGTGAGGTAGTACACTTCCTGCGGCCAGATTTCGATGGCGAAGAAATAGAAGCGCCGCCCCGGCATGTCGGCCAAGACGGCCTGGTCGGGTGCATTGGGGCCACGGTCCCAGCGAACCCAGGGCGCCAGGTAGTAGATGCCCAGCGTCGCCAGCATGATCAGCCACTTCAGGCGCCGGAAGGTTCCATGGGCGAGCTTTGGATAAATTTTCGCGCGCTTGGCGTAGCGGGTCCGGCGTTCCCGCTTGTTGACCGCGGCAACGTCCTCACGCCCGACGATGGAGACCGATGAAATGAGATCCGGGCCGGGCCGGCTTACGGACGCCTCCATGGCCGCCTCCGGTTCCTCTCCGCTACTCCCCGCCCCCGAGGGAGTGGACGTACACGGCAAGCTGCTTGATCGTCACCGGATCGAGCCGCCCGTCCCACGCGGGCATGACACCCCGTCGGCTATAGGACACCACCTCGACGATATCTTCCCGCGTTCCGCCATAGAGCCAGATCGCGTCGGTCAGGTCCGGTGCTCCGAGTTCGGGATCGCCTTTGCCGTCCTCGCGATGACAGGTCGCGCATTGCTCGGCGTACAGGACCCCGCCCTGCTTGGCGAGCGGCGGCGACTTCGCGGCCCCCGACAGCGAGATTACGAACTCGGCGACGGCGTCGATTTCGGCCCTTGTCAGCATCTCGTCCGCGAGAAAGGCCGGCATGTCGTTCTCGAGCGAGTCATCGTGCCCCGAGCGAACACCATGGAGAATGGTCGTGTGGATCGAGTCGAGCGACCCTCCCCATAGCCAATCGTCGTCGTTGAGATTGGGATACCCCGGACCGCCCGCCGCCCCGGTTCCGTGACACTGGGAACAATTGACCGCGAACGCGGATCGGCCACCCGCCATTGCGAAGGTCAGGAGTTCGGGGTTCGACCGGATTTCGGCCAGAGGTTTCCGCCGAATCTCCTCGCGAAACCGGGCTTGCGCCCGCCGGGCTTCCGCGATGTCGTCGGCGACGGCCTGGCGTTGGGAATAACCCAGAATGCCCCGGGTGTAGTCGGACACGAGCGGCCATGCGGGCATGGCAATCCAGTAGGCGAGCGACCAGATGACCGTGGCCCATAGCGTCCACAGCCACCAGCGCGGAAGCGGCGTGTTGAGTTCCCTGATGCCGTCCCACACGTGCCCGGTGGTCTCGGTACCGGAGACGGCGTCGCGTTCCCGCGTGTCTGCCACGGTCAATCCTCCTCGAGCGGGCTGCGGGCCGCCCGCCTGAACTTTTCACGGTTGTCCGGCCAGAGTGCGTACCCAAGGACGGCGACGAACATGGCAAGCAGGAAGATCAAGCCCCACGTACCGGCAAATTGGGAAACCTGGTCGTACGTCACCGTTGCCTCCTAGCGCAGATTTTCCGTGGGCTCGTAGAGCTCGAAGTCGACCAGAGTTCCCAGCATCTGCAGATAGGCGATCATCGCGTCGAGTTCGGAAAGGATGCCGGGGTCGCCGTCGAAGTCACGAACCTGTGCCTTCGGATAGCGGGCGAGAAACTCTTCGACGCCGTCGGCGTCGGGATCGGCCTGACGCCTGGCGTCCGCGAGTGCCTCCGCGACCATCTCGTCCGTGTACGGGACACCGACGGCGCGGTTTGCCTTCAGGTGGTCGGCGATGTCCCGAATTCGCAACTGGGTCTCGGCAAGGAAGGGATAGCCGGGCATCACGGACTCCGGCACAACGCTGCGCGGGTCCTTCATGTGCACGACATGCCAGTCGTCGGAATACCGGCCACCCACGCGGGCGAGGTCGGGACCCGTCCGCTTAGATCCCCACTGGAAGGGATGGTCATACATGCTTTCGGCGGCGAGACTGTACGGGCCATAACGCTCCACCTCGTCCCGCAGCGACCGGACCATTTGGCTGTGGCAGGCGTAGCAACCTTCTCGGACATAGATGTTGCGTCCCGCCAGCTCCAGCGGCGAATACGGACGCATGCCCTTGACCCGCTCGATGGTGCTTTCCAGGAAGAACAGCGGCGCGATCTCGACGAGGCCGCCGATGGATACGACGACGAGAATGCCGACGACCAGGAGAAGCGAATGTCGCTCGAACAGTTCGTGCCGGAACATCGCCGCTTCCTATTCCGCCGCAACGGCTACCGGGGCAGTGGTGCCGGCCGCCGCCTCGACCCGCCGGTCACCGCGAACGGTCCGCCACAGGTTATAGGCCATGATCAGCGAGCCCAGCACGAACAGCGCGCCACCCAAGGCCCGGATCACGTAGAAGGGATGCATCGCCTCGACCGTTTCGGCGAAGGAGTATTCCAGGAAGCCGAGGGCATCATAGGCGCGCCACATCAATCCCTGGAGGATACCGGAGACCCACATCGCCGTGATGTAGAGCACGATGCCGAGGGTCGAGATCCAGAAGTGATACTCGACGAGACGCCAGGAGTAGAGCTCGCTTCGCCCCCAGAGCCGCGGCACGAGGTGATAGATGGCTCCGAAACTCACGAACGCGACCCACCCGAGCGCGCCCGAATGCACGTGGCCGACGGTCCAGTCGGTGTAGTGGCTGAGCGCGTTGACCGCCTTGATTGACATCACCGGCCCTTCGAACGTGCTCATGCCGTAGAAGGCCACGGAGACGACCAGCATGCGGATGACCGGATCGGTCCTGAGCTTGTCCCAGGCGCCCGACAGGGTCATCAGGCCGTTGATCATGCCGCCCCAGGACGGCATCCACAGCATGATCGAGAAGGTCATCCCCAGCGTCTGAGCCCAGTCCGGAAGCGCCGTGTAGTGGAGGTGGTGGGGCCCCGCCCAGATGTAGAGGAAGATCAGCGACCAGAAATGAACGATCGAGAGGCGGTAGGAATAGACCGGCCGTTCGGCC
>CAZJRX010000269.1:0-4980 GCA_964548145.1 uncultured Pseudomonadales bacterium
TGCGTTCGTGAATGGCGGCGGCGACGGCGACGGTATTGGCGTCGCCCTCCTTGTACATCGCGATCTCGATGGCCTCCCAGCCGTCGACCCGCATCACGCTGTCGCGTTCCTTGTGGCTCTCGGAAACGGTGGCGACGTCCTTCAACCGGAGCACGCGTCCCTGCTGCTGGAACACGATGGTGTCGGCGATGTCGTCGACGGACTCGAACTCGTTCATGGTGCGCACCAGGAACTGTTCGCCGCGGGACGTCAGCCGGCCGCCGGAGAGATTGATGTTGGCGGCCTGCAGCCGCGCCCCGAGGGCCTGCACGCTCATGTCGAGTTGGGCGAGACGTTCCTGGTCGACGTCGACGGCGATCTCGTCCTCGAAGCCGCCGCTCACGAGCACCGCAGCCACCCCGAGCACGGGATCGAGTCGTTTCTTGACGACGTCCTCCGCGAAACGCCGGAGTTCCTGCAACGCCGGCGTGTCGGCGATCCGGGCGCTCGTGGTCCCGGTGTCCGGTTGCGGGGCCTCGAGTACCAACGCCGCGCGGACGATGGGGTCGAGGTTGGGGTTGAGGCGCAGGATGGACGGTCGTTCGATATCCAACGGCAACTGCACGAGATCCAGCTTTTCCCGGACCTCGACTGCGGCGTTCGTCATGTCGGTGCCCCAGGCGAACTCCAACACCACGTCGGAACGCTCGGCGGCTGAGATGGAATGCATGCGTCTGAGACCGTTGATCACCCCGACCCGCTGCTCCAGACGCCGGGTGATCTGTTCCTCGACCTCGGCGGGTGCCGCGCCTTCGAAGTCCGTCCGGATGGTGAGGGTGGGGTAGGCGAGTTCGGGGAGCAGGTTCAGCCCGAGCCGGTCGAGCGACAGGCCGCCGAACAGCGCGACCGCCAAGGTCGCCATGGCGACGGTCACGGGCCGGGCGATCGCCGTCGCGATGATGTTCATGGCGGGTACCGGATCGGGTGTCGGCGGCGCTGGGTGCTACCCGGAACCCAAGGGGCCGTTCTCGCCGACGACGATCACGCGCGTACCGTTGCGCAGGCCCCCTTGACCGGTAGTCACGACCCACTCGCCCTCGTAGACGCCGGTCGCGATCTCGATGTTGCCGTCGGAGAGGTAGCCGGTCTCCACCGAACGGCGCTCGACGACACCGCCGTCGACGACGAACAAGCTGCTTGCGTCCCGCCGCGAGACCACGGCGTCCAGCGGCGCCAGCAGCGCATCGGGTCGCTGATCGATGCGCACGTCGACACGGGCGAACATGCCGGGCTTGAGACGGCCATCGTCGTTGTCGAGTGTCACGGTGACGCGAAACGTTCCCGACGTCGGATCGACCTCGGGGGCGACCCGGGCGACCTCGCCGCCGAACGTGGCGTCCGCCAACGCGTCGACGCGTACCCGTGCGTACTGGCCGGTGCGGATCTGGTCGATCTGCCGCTCCGGGACATTCAGCTCGGCCTCGATGGCGTCCAAGCGCTTCATTTCGAAAGCCGGCGTGCTCGGATTGAGCGTGTGGCCGACCTTGACGTGGCGACGGGTCACGACGCCGTCGATGGTGGCGCGGATGGTGGCTTCCCTGAGTTCGTACTCGCGCAAGCGCAGATTGGTCTGCTCGGCCGCGTAGGCGAACTTGGCGTCGTCGTGGGCGTCCGGCGAGATCATCTGCCGTTCGAACATGCGCTGCGCCCGCTCGTAGGCGGTCTTGAGGCGTTCGAGTTGCGCCTCGGAACGCGCGAGTTCCAGCTTCGCCCGCTCGGTTTCCAACTGGGCGAGGGCCTGTCCGGCCTTCGCCATGTCGCCTTCCTCGGCGAACAACGCCTCGACGACGCCCTGGGTCCGGGCGACCACGACGGCTTCCTCGGCGGCGGTCAGGTTGGTCGAACCCTGGTAGAAGGCTTCGACGGTGCCTCGGCGAACCTGGGCGACGGCGACCGGAACCGCCGGCGGACCCTCGGCCGCGCCGACCGCGGTCATTCCCGGCGGCGAGGCATCCCTGTTGCCTTTCCCATCGCGCCTCGGGCCTTTCGCCGGCGCCGGCCCGGCGTCACCGGCGGCGCGGGTGCCCTCGTCGGCCTGCTCCGCCCGGTCGCTGCAACCCGTCGTTGCGACCAAGGCAAGGGCGATGGTCAAGAAGAGGACGCAGGGAGCGTGGCGCCGGCGGCCGGCGGTCCGTGCACCGGTCGGGGACTCGCTTCCGCCTTGTGTGTTGATCGGGGATCGCGTCAAGAAAATACTTCGCGGTACGGTTCTCCAAGGAATCGCCATCATACAGCACCCGGTTTCGAGGGCTGCGGGCGCGTGTTAATCGCGGGCGTACGAGTGCGTCTTGGCTATAGGTCCGCCGGTTTCGGGGTTGACAAATGGTAGCCACGCGCGTGGCCGCCCGGGTGGCAGCGGCGGTTCACTGCCTCTCGCTGATCGGTTGCGACCGGTTGAAGTGGCATCTCGACGCCGAGTTGCGCCGTGAGTTCACGGACTCGCTTCGCAATGAGCGCCAATGGCTCCGAGACGGCGGGACGCTCGATCTGGCAAAAGTGACGGCATTCGACTGGGACCGCGTGCACGTCTTTCTGCCCTATACCCCGCATGGTATGCCCGAAAGGGTCGTTGGGGCAGATGTCTATGTAGAGAGCGTCCCCACCGATACCGTCAATCTGTTCTAGCGGGGGCACCCCAGCCCGACGAGTGATGGCCATAATACGGCATCGCAATGCGACTCGAGTGAGAGCCTCCTTCCGCGTTCAATAGACTAGTTCTCCCGCAAGGGTGAGGTCGTGCTTGAAGCGCAGGTCTGGCGCAACTGCGACTTCCGGGTGTCCGAACCGGGAATTCGTTGGACAGCCTTCGAAGTCGTTCGCGAAACACCTTTGTTGGAGATCGAAATCGGCGACGCCGGCTTCTGCATCGCCAGGCCGGTGAACGCATCTGCCATCTACGGACCGAGCGGCGACAGGATTGACGTGGGGAAACACCAGGGCACGAACCCATCCGGCGAACCCGGCGGATCCGGGTAGTGCGTCAGTTTGAAACCTCCCCGTCTTGACCCGCCTCCCTAAATGTGCCTTGATGCCGCCAGCATCGCAAAGGGTTTCGAGACGACATGCCGACAGGACCGGAAGGACCGGAAGGACAGAAGCGACCGGCTGACCCGGTGGCCAGCGCCCTCATGGTCGCCCGCATCGCCGTGGGGGACCGGGACGACGAGCGCGTCGACCCGGATGCTCGGGAGGGCGGCTTGAAGGGCGGCAGGGCCAGAGCCGAGAAGCTGACGCCGGAGAGGCGCAGCGAGATTGCCAGGAAGGCCGCTAGCGCTAGGTGGGGGAAGGGCTAGAGCATGGCAGACAAGGGATGGGAAATCGTCGGCTACGACAGTACGAAGGAGATGTTTCGGGATACCGTGAGCGCCATGTTGGGCCACAGGCAGATCGAGGAGATTCTTCGTCGGTTGACATCCCGCGACCTGACACCGCAGGAGATCATCGAAGATTCGGAGAAGGAAGGTCTCGGTCGGCTCCACGTCCACAACGAGGGTGGCGTGACTCTGTTTACAACCGGCAACCCCTACTACGTTGCGAAGTACCACGGCTGAGCAAACCGCACTCGGTCGCAGCCCATGCCGTCCACCGAATCAGCCGGAAGGGTCCGCTACCTTCTGAGCTACGATTTGAAGGCCGACAAGGGCGAAGACCGCAGCGCCGACTACAAAGCGCTTGCCAAATGGCTGAAGAATCGGAAAGCCCAACGGATTCTAAAGTCGCAATGGGTTCTGGACTGTCCTCCCGGTACGAAGCCAGACCACATAAAGCAGCTACCTAGCAGGGGTTCCATGGCTACGGGCGGTGGGCAGTCCGTCGAGCATCCAGTCAATCCACTCTTGGACCTGCGGCGGGACCGGCTCCTCGTCGTTCCCCTCCCCGATGTCGTCACACCGGACAACGTCTTCCAGAAGAACCTCGTCAACTCGATCAGCCGCCTCCCGAGCGCTCCCCGCAAGACGAGCTGACCCGCCCTTGCCCTTCTCCAAGCTGCCTTCCTTCATAGATCGCTATTTTGCCCGCCCTGAGCGACCGGCAGCGCTTGATTCTTGCCGTCGTCAAGCATAATAGTCAGTATGAATAAGCTCTCCCCGGAACGCAGGGCCAAGATTCTCGACATGCTTCTCGAAGGCAAGTCGATGCGCTCCGTGACCCGTCTGGAGGGCGTCAGCCTCAACACCGTGGCCAAGCTGCTGGCCGACGCCGGGGACGCCTGCGCCGCCTACCACGACGAGCACGTCCGGGGCATCGCCGGGCATCGCCGGATCGAGTGCGACGAAATCTGGTCGTTCGTGTACGCCAAGGAGCGCAACGTCCCCCGTGCCAAGTCCGCTCCCCGCGACGCCGGGGACACCTGGGCCTTCACCGCCATCGACGCCGACTCCAAGCTCATGGTGGGCTATCTGGTCGCCAACACCAGCTACGTCGAGCGCAGCAACCTCACCATGCGGATGAGCATGCGCCGGTTCACCCGGCTGACCAACGCCTTCTCCAAGGCGATGGAGAAGCACGTCGCCATGCTGTCGCTGTACTTCCTCCACTACAACTACTGCC
The DNA here is from genome assembly GCA_964548145.1 of uncultured Pseudomonadales bacterium. Taxonomy (GTDB): domain Bacteria; phylum Pseudomonadota; class Gammaproteobacteria; order Pseudomonadales; family Azotimanducaceae; genus VXYL01. The sequence goes on from CAZJRX010000269.1 coordinate 4,591, forward strand.
GCATCCACAAGACGCTCCGGGTCACTCCGGCGATGGAAGCCGGGCTGTCCGACACGGTCCGCGACACCGCTTGGATCGTCGGGCTGATCGAAGCCCGAGCGCCGAAACCTAGGAGACCCAAGACATACAGGAAGCGCTAGCAGAGGGAAATGGCTCCCCCGTGCACTGGTGCGGCTACAATGTCGGCAGTCTCACAGAGAGGTTGCGCCACATGGAGAAAGACAACCAGCACACCGTCACCCTGGTCCGATTCGACCGACCTACCACAGACGCCATCTACATCAATCCAAAGCACGTTTCTGCCATACGTCCACATTCGAAACTGGTGTCGATCATCAGTCTTGTCGGCGCAAGCAATGAGTTTTCGGTCTTGGGGCGCGTCGAGGATGT
>CAZJRX010000270.1:0-388 GCA_964548145.1 uncultured Pseudomonadales bacterium
TGCCGACGCCCGGTTCGCCGATCAGCACCGGGTTGTTCTTGGTGCGCCGCTGCAGCACCTGGATGGTGCGGCGGATCTCCTCGTCGCGACCGATGACGGGATCGAGTTTGCCGGCTTCGGCGCGCGCCGACAGATCAACCGTGTACTTCTCCAGGGCTTCGCGGTTTTCCTCCGCGCCCGGGTCGCTTACCGCCTCGCCGCCCCGGGCTGCCTCGATGGCCGCGCCGAACCGGCCTGCATCGAATCCCGCATCGCGCATCGCCACGCCGGCACCGGTGTCGTCGCCGCCAAGCGCGACCAGAACGACTTCCGACGATATGAACCCGTCGCCCCGGCGTTGTGCCTCCCTATCCGCCAAATTGAGTATCCGTGAGAGATCCGTCGACAG
>CAZJRX010000270.1:398-4967 GCA_964548145.1 uncultured Pseudomonadales bacterium
CGGTCGGTCGCCCGATAAGGGGCAGCTCATCCAGCCGTCGCGCCACATCCTCGGCCAAGGCCTGGGTATCGACGCCAGCCGCGCCGAGTAGTCGTTTGCTGCTGCCGTCGGCCAACAGTGCGGCCAGCAGGTGAAGCGGCTCGATGCTGGCATGGTCCCTTCCCACGGCCAGCGACTGGGCCTCGGCCAACGCCGACTGCAGACGGGTGGTGATTCGGTCGTTCTGCATCGCTTGCCTGCGCCTCGCTACTCGCTACTCTCTTCAATGGGTCTCTCTTCAATGCGTCCACCTGGGCGGAAGTTCAATAGCCGCTGGCAGTGCGTACCACCGACACTCGACCGCCGCGTCCCTCGCCCGTGACGGATCCTTTCGCCAGTAGGGGGACGCGGTGCAGCGCTGCACCTGCACGGTGCCGGGTTCGGTGCTGCGCCAAACGATCGCGCCGGCCTCGGCAGTAGAGGCGATGTGGCTAGCGCTGTTGCGGTAACGACTCACAACTGCGGCATGGGGGTGCCCGAAACGGTTCTCGAATCCCGCGCCGATGATGGCGAATCGCGGACTCGTTGCGGCAACGAACGCCGCTGTCGACGAGGTGGCGCTGCCGTGGTGCGGCACGAGAAGCAGATCGACCGACGGCGGGCGGAGCCTGTTCTCGACAACCGCCTCGATGTCGCCCGCCAATAGCGCGCGAGCCCTTCCGGTGTCGATCAACAGCACGCAGGAGGCGTTGTTGCCTTCGAGACCGGCCCCTGCGGGTGGATGCAGCACCGTGAACAGTACCCCGTCCCACCGCCATGCCGTGCCGGCGTGGCAAGGGTCCGCCTGAACTCCCGGGACACGTTCCCCGGCCAGCACCTGGCCGACCGTCAACGCCGCGACCACCGAGGCGCCGCCGCCAACGTGGTCGAGGTCGCCATGACTCAGGATCAGCCGATCAAGGCGCTTCCAGCCACGGCCCCGGGCGGCGGGCAGGACCACACCCGTGCCCATATCGCGACCCGACAGGAACATGGGTCCCGTGTCGTAGACGAGGGTGTGATTGGCGGTCTCCACCAGCACGGCCGTTCCCTGGCCGACATCCAGCGCGGTGAGTTCCACATGTCCCGGTGGCAGCGTTTCCCGGGGCCAGAGGATCAGCATGGCCACGGTGGCTATCACCAGCACTCGCGCGGACCTAGAAACGGGCAGCAGGCCGAGCGCTGCCGTCACGACCATCCAGACCGTCCAGCCGCCCTGGTCCGCCGTGTATATCGGCGCGACCCTGTCCGCCCGCGAGAGCACTTCCTCGACAAGCTGTATGAGGAAGTCCGCCGCCGTCAGCAGCCAACCGCCGATGGGCGTGGCGATCAATGCCACGCCCGCCAACGCCGTCGGCACAACGAGGATGGTCACTGCAGGCACCGCGACAAGGTTTACGGCGATGCCAAGCGGGTGGACCAGACCCGTTATGCCGGTCGTAGCCGGCACGAAGACGGAGGCGATCGCGAGTTGGGCATGCACCGCCGACCGCAACCACGACAGCGGTCTCGGCCGCGGCACGAAGAACCCCAGCAACACGGCCACCGCCCCGAAGGATAGCCAGAAGCCCGTATCGAGAGGCGCCATCGGGTCCACCAGCAGCACCGCGACGAGTGCGTAGGCGAAAACCGCCGACGGCGCCGAGGTTCTGCCGCCAACCATCGCAACCATCCCGGCCACGGACATCGCGAAGGCGCGCAGCAACGACAGACCGCCCCCCGCAAGCGTGACATATGCACCGGCGAAGGCCAGGGCAGTGGCGACCGCGACGAGCCGTGGCGCAAGCGTGGTCATACTCGCCAATCCCCGACCGACGAGGAAACCGAAACCCGTCACGATGCCGACGTGCAACCCGGAGATCACCAGCAGATGCATGGTGCCGGTGCGCCGGTAAAGATCGACCTTGTCCGGCGGAATCGCCGCCTTGTCGCCGAGTGTCAACGCCGCAACGACGCCTTCGTGAACCAGGTTGGATCGTGCCAGCCGGTGCCGCAGAACCTGCCTGAACGCGGAGACCCCCGCGGGGCCCTGAACGAAATCGACCGTGTCGAGCCGCGTCCCCTCGAGCACATAGCCCACCGCCGCAACACCCTCTCGCGCGGACCACGCATCCGCATCGAACCCGTGGGCATTGGCGGTGCCGCGCGGCGGTCTCAGTCGGACCTTGAGCGACCACCATTCCCCACCCCCCACCTTCGGACCGTCGATCCATCCCAACCGGAGGGCTCCGCGCATCTCGCAACTCCCCGAATGCGGCACCACCACGAGACGTTGGGCATACGGTTCATCGGCGCTCTCCCAAGGCAACCCCGCGACCCGGCCGATGACGGTGGCCTCCCGGCAATCGGGGTCGATTCGACGGTCCATCGCATCGAGCGCGTGCCATGCGCCCCAACCTAACCCGATCAACGCCGCACCTAGCAGCCGGGCCCGCTTTGCCAGCAGGATCCCGGCCCCCGCGCCGACACAGCACCCCCAGAGCGACTGCGCATCCGGCAGCCAGTGGCTCGCAACGACGCCGAAGGAAAACGCCAACGCGGCGTTTCGGATACCCATCGATCACCCGGCTCCCTGCATAATGGCACCCTTCGCCGATGTCCCCGCACTTGGATGCGATACCACTGGTTGAGCAAATATCTCCCAACGCGGGAGTCGATTCGTGCGCAAAAGGCCCTAAAGCCTGTGCGACATCTGCTACTGCACCCGGAACTGTGGCACCTGCACCGGCGTTCGGTCGGCGGCGCGTTCTTCATCGGCCTGTTCTGCGCGTTCATGCCCGTGCCCTCGCAGATGGTCCTGGCGGCACTATTCGCGGTGGTCGCCCGCTGCAACCTGCCGATATCGGTGGGCCTGGTGTGGATCACCAATCCACTCACCATCGGGCCGATGTTCTATTTCGCCTACAAGCTCGGTGCCTGGCTCCTCGATGCCGACGTGGCCACCGGTCCATGGGAGCTTTCCTGGCAATGGTTCGGTTCCAAGTTCGCCTCGATCTGGTGGCCGTTGATTCTTGGATGCCTGGTCTGCGGCTGGGTTAGCGGCCTGACGGGTGCCGTGGTATCGCGCCTGCTTTGGCGTTTGCATGTCGTCCGCCGCTGGCAAAGACGGCGTGCGCGTCGTTCATCGGGAACGGCGGCCCGCACGGTCGCGTCGGCGATGGCAACGGCCGTCGACGCTCAAGCGGATCCGCTGGACACCTCGGGGTGACTGGGCAGGGAACATCCCGAAGCGTTCGGTTGCGGGGGTCGGCGCGGCGCCGACGCGGCATGGCACCGTTAGGCGGACTACGCGGCGTGCAGCGCTTCCGCGGGGTTTGCCGCAGCGGCCTTGAAGGCGGGGCGTAGCACGGCAGCGAGACTGAGGCCCAACGAAACGACGACGATTACCGTGACGTCCGACCACAGGAGCCGCGAGTGAATCTCGTCGAAGTAGGTGCCTTCGATCAGACTTGCCCCGGCCAGACCTTCGATCAGCGAGACCACCGTGTTCGCATTGAGCGCCACGGCAACGCCCGCCAAGAGGCCGGTCAATACGCCCATGACCGCCACGCTGAAGCCTTGCAGGAAGAAAACCGACACGATGAGGCCACGGGATGCGCCCATGGTTGCCAGCATCGCCACATCGCCGCGCTTGTCATTGACCAACATCGCCTGGCCGGAAACGATGTTCAACGACGCGATTGCGACGATCAACGCCAACAACGCGAACATGATCGCCTTTTCGATCTTGACCGCCCGGAACAGCTCCCCGTAGTCGTCCATCCAGAACCGCACGTTGATTGTTGGGCCGAGTACCGTGCGTATCCGCTCGGCAAGCGACGGCGCAGCCAGCGGGTCATCGAGCTGCAGCCGCCAGCCGTCCTGCCCCGCAGGGAGGAGTCCACGGTGTACCACATCCGCATGCCGAACGATCGCAAGGCTAGCGTCCGGTTGCGCACGGACCTCGAAGGTGCCTGCGAGGCTGAAGACCTCGGTTCGGGGCGTCACTCCCGTTGCGGATGGCAGGGCCAGGAAGAGGCGTACCGGATCACCGACGCGCAGCCGCAGATCCCGTGCCAGGGCGGCACCGAGGACGATGCTTCCGGGCTTGCCAACTAGGTCTGCCCGTGCCTGGGGCGTCAGGATGTCCGGCAGCGCTCGTACGCCCTCTTCGTCCACCGCCGCCAACGCCATGAAGGCCACACCGCCGCCGCGGGTCGCCATCGCTTCGCCCTGGAATAGCCGTGCGACGCCGATGACCCCGTCGATCGCCAGCAGTTCGGACACCGGCGGCTCGTCCCCGTATTCGAAGAATCCATGCGGCACCGCGCTCAGGATGCGTCCGGTCATTTCGCGGTCGAAGCCGTTCATGATGCCGAGCACCACCGTCAGGATCATCACCCCGAGCGCGAGCCCGGCGAACGACACCCAGTTGATGAACGTCGCGTAGCCATGGCTGCGGGCCAAGAGATACCGTCGCGTGATCCACAGCGCTGTACGGAGCGCGTTCATCCGCTACTAGCCCGCATTTCTCACCAGTGGCCGCGATGATCGCCGAGGATTTTGGTTCCG
>CAZJRX010000271.1:0-4945 GCA_964548145.1 uncultured Pseudomonadales bacterium
AGGCACTGGGTGAAGGGCCGTTTCGGTTTCGCGAAGCTGCCCGCGGCGGTATAGAAGGCAAGCAGTGCACCCTTGCCGAAACCGGCCGTGTTGTCGTGATCGACCACGGCGGAACCGCTGAACATGTCGCCGTGCTCGTCGGGGTAGAGGGCGTGTTCGACCTGCCGCCAGTGCATGAGATCGTCGCTCACCGCATGCCCCCAGGTCATGTTTCCCCAGACGGTCGCTTCCGGGTTGTGCTGGAAGAAGAGGTGCCAGACGCCGTCCTGGTACACGAGACCGTTCGGATCGTTGGTCCAGTTCTCTCGGGGCGTGAAGTGGAATTGCGGCCGATGCAACTCGTTGTAGAGACTCATTTTCTTAATACCGTTCGGTGGACAGGGCTGTATAGCAGATCGCCGGCGGGTCCGCAGGGTTGGCATACGGAGGCGAGACGCAGGGGAGTATGCCGATTGCGCGCGCCACGCCGGTTGACGTATGGTCAACCGCCGATCGAGGGCCGGTGGTGGATCGCCGGCCGAACCAGGGGGAAGCAACATGATTCTGGCCAACACGTTCCGGGAGAAGCTTGACCGGGGCGAACCCACCGTCGGCACGCATTTCCTGTTCGCGGACACGGATGTGCCGGAGATCATCGGCGACACCGGCATGTTCGACTATGCGGAGTACGTCGCGGAGTACTCGGCGTTCGACATGCGACTGCTCTACGAACTGGCGCGATCGGCCCAGTGCGGGAACAACCTGCCGTTGATGATCAAGTTGGACCAGGAGGCGCAGAGCTTCTGGGCGCAGGTCGCCTTGGGGGCCGGTTTCAAGTCCGTGCTGTTCACCGATGTGCGAACTCCGGAGGATGTGGACGACTGCCACCGCGCCATCGCGCCCGACACGCCGAACACCGGCGGCCTGATGGGCGTCAAGCTGCGCCGTCCGGCGCTCGGCAGCTACAGCATGGACGGCTACCTCGAGGATCTCGAGTCCATCGTCTTCGCCATCATGATCGAGAAGAACATCACCGTCGAAGGCATCGACGAGGTGCTCGAACGCGCCAAGGAGCGCGGGGTCGCAATGACGCAGTGGGGTCCGGCGGACTTCAGCTTCTCGCGCGGCCAGATGCGGCTCATGGGTTCCCCTGAGATCCGCGAGTTCGAGGAACGCGTCATCGCCAAGTCGCTGGAATACGGCATCCGGCCCCGCATCGAGATCGGCGCCGTCGAACAGGCGAAGCGCTATATTGACCTCGGTGTGCGCGATTTCTGCATCGGCTGGGACCGGATGATCGTCCGGGCGGCCTGGATGAACCTCGGCGAGGGGATGAAGAAGGCACTGGAGGGGTTGTAGGCCCCGGTTTTCCCTCGCGCTAAACAACCGAGTCACCGAACCGACGGCCACATGGCCGTGGGCGCTATTGTGCTCGGTATCTCGAGAACCAACCGCAAGTTAAGGAAGAAACCTTGAGAGACGAGACCATTGCCATACACGGCGGCTACGAATCGGAACCCACCACGAAAGCGGTGGCTGTCCCCATCTACCAGACAGTCTCATACGAGTTCGACGATGCCCAGCACGGTGCCGACCTCTTCAACCTGGCGGTGCCGGGGAACATCTACACGCGGATCATGAACCCGACCCAGGCGGTGCTCGAGGAGCGCGTCACCGCGCTGGAGAACGGGGTCGGCTCGCTGGTGCTGTCGGCCGGCAGCGCGGCGATCAACTACTCGATCCTGAACCTCGCCGAATCCGGCGACAACGTGGTCACGGTTCCGCAACTCTACGGCGGCACGTACACGCTGTTCGCGCACATGCTGCCGAAGCAGGGCATCGAGGTCCGATTCGCCGACGGCGACAGTCCCGAGGAACTCGAGCAGCACATCGACTCCCGTACCAAGGCCGTGTTCTGCGAGAGCATCGGCAACCCGGCCGGCAACATCGTCGACCTGCAGCCGATCGCCGATATGGCGCACTCCCACGGCGTGGCCACGATCGTCGACAATACCGTGCCGACCCCCGTGCTGTTGAAGCCCGTCGACCACGGCTGGGACATCGTCGTTCACTCCATGACCAAGTACATGGGCGGCCACGGCAACTCCCTCGGCGGGGTGATCGTTGACGGCGGCAAGTTCGACTGGTCCGCCGAGAGCGAACGCTACCCGATGTTCACGACCCCGGAGCCGAGCTACCACGGCGTGGTGTACACCGAGGCATTGGGTCCTGCCGCCTATATCGGTCGAGCGCGAACGGTGCCGCTGCGCAATACGGGGTCGGCAATCTCGCCGTTCAACGCGTTCCTGGTCATGCAGGGTGTCGAGACACTGTCGCTACGGATGGAGCGACACTGCGCAAATACCTTGGCGACGGCGAAGCACCTGCAAGGCCACTCGAAGGTGGCGTGGGTGAACTACGCGGGACTGCCGGGCGACCGCTACCACGACCTCGCCAACAAATACATGGGCGGCAAGGCATCCGGCATTCTCACCTTCGGCGTGAAGGGCGGTTTCGACGCCGGTGTGAAGTTCTACGATGCACTCAAGCTCTTCAAGCGGCTGGTGAACATCGGCGACGCGAAGTCGCTGTCATGCCACCCGGCGTCGACCACCCACCGGCAGTTGACCGAAGAGGAACAGCGCAGCGTTGGCGTCACCCCGGAGATGATCCGGCTCTCGGTTGGCATCGAGCACATCGACGACATCATCGAGGATCTCGACCAGGCGCTGGACCAAGCGTAGGGGCGACCGCGCATCCTGGCGGGCGGGTTGTGGCCGCCCGGGACCGAGTTGGCTGCGGCTTCAGCGGTTGCGCGCTCGAAGGGCGCGCCGGACGGGACAAGTCCGTCCCCAGCCCGTCCTACGAAGCGCTGCGCCTTAGTCGTGCCAGTTCGGCTTCCAGCTGTTTCGGCTTAGCCGCCTCCTCTGCCGCCATCGTGTGGCCGCCTCTGCTTCGGATCTGGCCTGAATCGCTTCGGACTTGGCAGCAGCGGCTTCGGATCGCCTGCAGGTGATAGTCTGGGCTCGCATGCCTGGGGACCGCAGGATGACGAGGGCATTTACTACCTTGAGGTCGTCGCCAGTCAAACCAAGGAGGTGGTTGAATTCGACGCTACCGCAGCAGAGACCGGGTGGAACGAGGTCGACGTCTTCGATCTTCCCGCAGGTACCGTCACGGTTGCCGTCTCGGACAATACGCCGGGTGCAACGGTTGTCGCAGACGCGATCCGCTGGGACCGACGCCCTAATTTTCCAAACGTGGCCTTTCGAACAACGGCTGAAGCGTCGTCTGCCCGTTAGACGCCGCTCGCAACCACTCGAAGATCGCGTGCTCACGACCCGTGAATCGCGCAATGCAAGTTGCGCAACTGACGACATTCGGGCTATTGCGCAACTATTGTGTTGCGCGATTGACTTCATCGTGCAATGATCGCGCAAGTTCGCGCAACAATCACTGGCCGATGCTCGAGGACGAGTTGAGGAAGATCGAAGCCATTGTCGGTCGTCATCCCGATGGCATCGGCGTGCAAAGCATCTCCCTTGAACTCCACGCGGGGCTACCGCGACGTACGCTCCAATACCGGCTTGCGCGCTTGGTCGAGATGGGGCGACTCGTCAAGGAAGGAAAGGGGCCGAGTACGTCATATCGGTTGCCCGGCAGCCTGGATGTCGGCGTCCGCGCCCAAGCGGGATCGCGCGAAGCACATTTGGGCGCCGAGGCCGTCCCCGACGATCTCAAGCGTCTTCGCGACGGACTCCGGCAACGATACCTGTCGCGGCCTGCCGATCAGCGCGCAGCGGTTGGCTACCGGCGCGAATTCCTGGAAAGCTACCGTCCGAACGTCAGCGCATACCTGTCAACCGAAGAGCGAACAAGGCTTCGTGGCATGGGCGAGTTGGTTCAAGTCCCGGCGCCGGCGGGAACCTATGCCCGTCAGATCCTCGATCGGATGTTGATCGATCTCTCCTGGAACTCGAGCCGTCTGGAGGGCAATACCTATTCCCTGCTCGACACCAAACGCCTGATAGAACTGGGCGACCCGGCAAAGGGTCGGGACATCCGCGAGACGCAGATGATCGTCAACCACAAGCACGCCATCGAGTTTTTGGTCGAGAACGCGAACGAGGTGGGATTCGATCGTCGCACGGTTCTCAACCTGCACGCGATACTGGCGGAGAACCTACTGCCGGATCCGGCGGGACCGGGCCGATTGAGGAGGATGCCGGTGGGCATTGGCGCGTCCGCCTATCGCCCTCTCGAAGTGCCAGCGCAATTGGAGGAGTGCTTCAACGACGTCTTGGCGACAACGCATGCGATCGACGACCCGTTCGAACAGGCAATGTTCTGCTTGGTGCAGATCCCCTATCTCCAGGCCTTCGACGACGTCAACAAACGAGTCTCGCGCCTCGCGGCGAACATATCGTTCATCAGAAACAACCTCTCGCCGCTCTCGTTCAACGACGTACCCCGCGACTACTACACGGACGCGGTTCTGTTGGTATACGAGCAGAACGAAATCATCTTGATGAAGAACCTATTCCTTTGGGCCTACGAACGTTCCGCCGCACGGTATGGCGCGATCAGACAATTGATCGGCGAACCGGACCCGTTCAGGCTTCGACACCGCGAGGCGTTGCGCGAAGTCGTCGGCGAGGTGGTCCGCAATCGTTTGGACGTTGAAGCGGCAACGATGCGGGTTGCGGTTTGGATTGAGGCAAACGTCGAAACCGGCGACCGCGCCCGCTTCCGCGAAGTCGCCGAGTCGGAACTCCTGAGTCTCCACGAAGGCAACTATGCGCGCTACGGGGTGTCGCCCGGTGAGTTCGACGCTTGGCGGGAAGTTTGGGATTCGCACGAATAGCTCCGACTTGACCTTTCCCCGGGGACTCATTGTTGTCGCTGGATCGGTCATGCCGGAGCGGCTCTTGGCGTGATCGTCCGGTCACTTGGGTGGGTCTCGGGT
>CAZJRX010000272.1:0-2477 GCA_964548145.1 uncultured Pseudomonadales bacterium
ACGTGGACGCCTCGAGCCAGTCTTCCTGGTCAAGCTTGAGGACCACACAGCCTTCGGTGCGCGACGGCTCCGACAGTGCCTGAAGGTCGTAGGCGGCGTGAAGCCATTCGGGTGTCCAGTAGTAGAACAAAATGGGCTTCTCGGCCGTGTAGGCCGCCTTGAGTTGGGCCTTGAACGTGGCGTCCGAGACGATCTCCGGCTCCCACAGCTCACTCAAGCCGTAGCTGCGGAACTTGACCTGCCACATCTTGGTCGATTTCCAATCCGCGGCGCCGGCCCAATATTCTCCTTTGCCGTTGTTGTCCTTGTCGAAGATGGCGGCGATCTCCGGATTGGCGAGATCCGCGAACGCCTTGATCTTGTCGGCCAGATAGTGCGGAACGAACATCCCCTGGGTGCCGAGATAGGGTTCGTTGTGAGCGACGCTCTTCGCCTCGACGATATACTTGTCCCACAAGGCCTGCTGATTCGGCATCCACATGTCAGTGTAGACGTCGATCGAGCCATCTCCCTTGTCCATGCCCTCGGCGATGATCGCCTGGTCACTCATGCCCTGGACGATCTCGGCTTCGGAGTTCAGCGGACCTTCGATCACCGCCTTGATGATATGCGCGATGGCCTTCGCGCCCGTCCAACTCAGGTCGGAGATGGTCACCTTCTCCTGGGCGTGCGCCGACGCGGCGGCCAGGGAAACGGCAGCCGCGAGCAGTAGTGGTTTCGCAAACTTCATTGTTGTTACTCCTCTCTCGAATTTCCTCTTGAAATCAGCGTACGTAGTCCCGTACCTGCCGATCAAGTCTTCATTTGGTTCGATTTCTGAACCACGCGATCGATCATCATGGCGATCAGGGCGATTCCGATGCCGGCGAGGATACCGCGGCCTACCTCGGTCTGGCCCAAGGCGTCGACGACGATGAAGCCCATGCCGCCGGCCCCGATGATGGCGGCGATGACGACCATGGACAGGCTCATCATGACCACCTGATTGACGCCGGCCATGATCGAGGGAAGGGCGAGCGGCAGCTCGACCTTCAGCATGAGCTGTCGGGGACTCGCGCCAAACGCGAGCGCCGCTTCCTTCGTGCTCTCCGGGACTTGGCGAATGCCCAGCGCCGTCAGGCGCACCATCGGCGGCATCGCGAAGATCACGGTCGCCAGGATTCCCGGGGGCTTGCCAATCGAAAAGAACGCGACCGCCGGCAGCAGATACACGAAGGACGGTATCGTCTGCATGATGTCGAGGATCGGCGTGACGATCGCGGTGCCGAGCTTCGACTTGCCGACCCAGATCCCCAGCGGCAGGCCGGCGGCGACGCAGATGATCGTCGCGGCGACCACGAGGGAGATCGTGCTCATCGCCGTCTGCCAGAATCCGAACAGCGCGAGATAGACGAGAGATGAGGCGACGAAGATCGCGATCCGACGGCCCGCCATTTTATGCGCGATGACGACGAACATGACAGCGGTCACGATCCAGGGGGTGCCGACGAACACCGCTTCCACCGCGTTCAACAGCGTGCGCAACCAGCGCGTGATGCCGTCGAACACCCACCCGTAGAACGCCTTGAGATAGCCGATGCTCTGGTCGACGACCTCGGAGACATAAGTGTTGAGGTTCACCGGACGCTTGGCCGCCGGCTCCTTGACCACGATGCTCCGGGTGCCGTCCTCGTTACGCGGATAGGAGTACTGCAACGGGCGCTTCAGCCACACCAGGGTGGGGAACTCGGAGATCAGCCAGCAGTCGAAGCGGCCCTTCGCCGGGACGTCCTTGCCGTCCTGAATCTGTCGCACCTGCTTGATGCAGGCGCGCTCGTCGGGCGGGAACTGGCTCGCGCGGTAGAGGGTGACCGGCGCGATCAGCGCCACGATGAGCGCCATCATGACGAGCCGGCCGGTGTCGAGGCCGGACGGGAGCGAACGGTTGACCCGCCAGCGCGTGTAGTGGCGGTAGTACAGCCGATCCGCAAGTGCGCTGATAAGCACCCGACCGCCGGCGAACATCGCCACGGCAGCCAGGATATGGGTGTCGGTCCAGGTTTCGTAGCGCTGAATGAGGAAGTCCTTGCCGTCTATGACGGCCTGCGCCGCGGCAAGGCTGTACTTGTAGGCCAGCGCGGCGTTGACGGCGGCAATCATGTCGCCGACGAAGCCGATCCAGAACAGCAGCCAGTTTCCGCGCAGCGCCGCCCAGACGAAGCTGCCCAGCAGCGCCGCGACGTTGAGATGAGGGATGGGCAGCGTCGCGCGCTGAATGCGGTCGAACGTTCGCGCGTAGTACTCGCTGTTGGGGCCGGCGAACCCCTCCGGTGTGGCGCCTGGTTTGCCCGGCAGCGTGTCGATGTGTGCGTCCATCATGTTTCTCCCTGAATTCCGCGAAGCAGGGCGTCCTTGGTGACGACTCCGACAAGTGCGCCATCCGACGTGATCGCGACGGGGTTGTCCTCGCCGACCACGAGGTCCACGAGCGAATCGAG
>CAZJRX010000272.1:2527-4915 GCA_964548145.1 uncultured Pseudomonadales bacterium
CTCGTACTGCTCCGGGGTCGACATGACCGTGTGCGCGAAGACCAGCTTCAGCCGCGAGATTCCCTTGACGAAATCGGCAACGTAGTCGTCCGACGGGTTGGTCACGATTTCCTCGGGCGTTCCGATCTGAACCACCTCACCGTCCTTCATGATGGCGATGCGCGATCCCATGCGAATCGCTTCGTCCAGGTCGTGGGTAATGAACAGGGTGGTCTTGCGCATCGTGCAGGAGAGTTCCAGGAACTCGTCCTGCAGCCCCCGGCGAATGAGCGGGTCCAGCGCCGAGAACGGCTCGTCCATCAAGAGGATCTCGGGGTCCGCCGCGAGGGCGCGGGCCAGGCCGACGCGCTGTTGCATCCCACCCGACAGTTCCCGGGGCATACGGTCGCCATAGCCCTGCAGGTGAACCGTCTCGATGACCCGGTCGGCGACTTGATGACGGGTATAGGTGTCGGCGTTCCGCAACTCGAGGGCGAACGCGATGTTGTCGCGTACGCTGCGATGCGGCAGCAGCGCCATGTTCTGGAACACCATGCCGATACGGTCGGCGCGCAGCGAGCGTAATTCCTCGGGCGACAACGCGCCGACGTCCACGCCGCCTATGAAAACCTGCCCATGGGTCGGTTCGATAAGGCGGTTGACGTGGCGCACCAGGGTGGACTTGCCCGAACCGGAAAGGCCCATGATGCAGAAGATCTCGCCCGCATCCACGCCGAAGCTTACGTCCTTCACGCCGACCACCGCGTCGAACCGGTCCAGGACCTCCGCCTTGTCGAGATTTTCTTCCTGGATGGCCTTGACGACGTCGCCAGCGCGCTCGCCGAAGATCTTCCAGACGTTGTGGACGTCGATCACCTTGCCGCCGGCCTCGCTCGTCATGGGTCGCGCCCCCTTCCGCCGTTCGCCAACTTGTCTGGTCTGCCGTCGACCGTGCGCACCGGTTCGCCGTCGACGAGGCGCCGGAACTGAAACGTCACGCCGGGCTGGAAACACCTGCCCCGGTAGACGTGTAGGCTCCATCGACCCCTTTCGTCGTTGCCCCGTCCTAAAATGAGGAAACCGGGCACAGGTTTTCCTCAGGCAGGCGCCTCGGCGTCGGCCGTCGCATACTCCGCGGGTGACGTGATCTCGATCAGTTCGAGGTCGTCCGAATGGTCGACCTCGCGGTGGCGGATCCCCGGGGGTTGATGCACGCAGTCGCCCGGACCGAGCTTCACCTCTCCCTTGCCCTCGTACTCGAAAATCGCCCACCCCTTGAGGATGTAGACCATCTGGAAGTCGAGATCGTGTTTGTGCCAGCCCACCCGCTCGCCGTGACCTTCGCGGGCACGGATCACGTGGGCATGGAACCTGCTCCCGGTCGACCGACCGATACCGAGATCGCGGTACTCGAAGAACGTGCGCAATCCTTCCGACTCGAACGGCGTATCCTCCGCGTGCGTAACGGACAGTTTCATGCCGGATGCCATGGAGTAGCCCTCCCTGTGTGTCTGCGCAACGACGATGTTCAGTGTACCAGCGAATGCGGCATGCCACGCGCGGATTTGGGTAGCTCAGCCCTCGTCCATCACGTCCTTCACCGTCTGCACGACCTGTTCGACGCTGGGGACGACCTTGTCGGCCAAGGGCGGACTGTAGGGGACGGGTACGTCCAGCGCGGCCAAACGCTTGACGGGCGCGGCGAGGTCCGTGAAGCAGCGCTCCGAAACCGCACAGGCGATCTCCGCCGTACATCCGGCCATCAGCGCGTCTTCCGCGCAAACGATCGCCCGTCCCGTTCGGCGCGCCGAGGCGACCAACGTGTCCACGTCGAGCGGTGACAGGCTGCGCGGGTCGACGACCTCGATGTCGATCCCCTCGTCTTCGAGCAGGATCGCCGCCTCGAGGGCCTTCGACACCATCGGACCCACGGCAACGACGGTGACGTCCTCCCCTTCGCGCTTGATGTCGGCCGCACCCAGGGGGATCGGCTCGACCGCTTCGGGCACTTCACCCTCGAGGCTGTAGATCCGCTTGTATTCGAGAAACAGAACCGGATCCGGTTCGCGGACCGCGGTGGGAAACAGTCCCTTTGCGTCCCGCGGCGTGGAAGGCACGACTACGTGCAGCCCCGGCACGTGCATGAACCAGGACTCCAGAGCTTGGCAGTGCTGGGCCGCCGAATACCGGGCAAGTCCGCAAGGCAGCCTCAGGACCATGGGCACGCTCGCCTGACCCCCGGTCATGTACCGCATCTTCGCCGCCTGATTGACGACCTCGTCCATGGCGATGGTCACGAAGTCGATGTACATGACCTCGGCGACCGGGCGCATGCCGGCCAGCGCCGCCCCCACCGCGATACCCACGATCGCCGCCTCCGAGATGGGCGTTTCGCGAATGCGGTCGGGG
>CAZJRX010000273.1:0-4893 GCA_964548145.1 uncultured Pseudomonadales bacterium
TTCTACATGATTCTCGGTCTCGTCAGGGCAGACGCCGGCAGCATCCACATCGACGACGAGGACTTGAGCCGCGCACCTATGCACAAGCGCGCCCAGGCGGGAATCGGCTACCTACCCCAGGAGGCCAGCGTCTTCCGAAGACTCACGGTCGAACGGAATGTCCTGGCTGTCGCCGAACTTCGGCGCGATCTCGACCGAGCCGAACAGCTCGATCTAACGGCTCGGCTGCTGCGCGACCTTCGGCTCGAAGACATCCGGGACACCATGGGCGAGCGCCTCTCGGGCGGTGAACGGCGTCGCGTCGAGATCGCCCGGGCTCTCGCCGGCGAACCGCGCTTCATGCTTCTCGACGAACCCTTCGCCGGGGTCGATCCCATATCCGTGGATAAGCTAAAGCAGGAGATCCGCGCACTGGCCGGCCGCGACATCGGCGTATTGATAACCGATCACAACGTGCGCGAAACGCTGGACATCTGCGACCGGGCGTACATCGTCAACGAGGGCCATCTGATTGCCGAGGGCGCGCCCGAGACTCTACTATCCAACGAGACCGTACGACGGGTCTATCTCGGCGAGATGTTCGAATTGTGATGAAGCAGACACTTGCCCTGCGGATGGGTCAGCAACTGGCGATGACGCCCCAGTTGCAGCAGGCGATCCGACTCATGCAGCTATCCGCCATGGAGCTCAAAACGGAGGTTCGCCAGACCATCGAAGCGAATCCGCTGCTGGAAATGCTCGACGACGCCGACGACGAGCTTGACGCCGACGAGGAGGATGCGTTGGGCGGTGAGGCGACGGACAACGCCCCTGCCGACGACCCGGATCCCGACCCGACTGCCAACGGCGATTTCGAGGGCGAAGATGCCCAATTCGAGGACGAGGCGGCCGATACGCCGGGTGCCATCGACGAGATTCCCGCCGACCTGCCCGTGGACGTCACCTGGGACGACGTCTACCAGCCGGCGACCGCCGCAGCATCATCGCCGGGTTCGGACGATGGCATCGGTCTCGAGCAACGCGCCGGTACCGAAGACACGTTGCTCGACCACCTGTTGTGGCAGCTCAACCTGGCACCGTTGTCGGAACGCGATTTCGCGGCCGCACACATGGTCATCGGCAATATCGACGACGATGGCATGCTTATCGCGACGGCCGCCGAACTCGTCGCGGCGATGGACCCCGACATCGGTTTCGGCATCGACGAGATGGAAGCCGTAATCAAGCTCGTGCA
Source organism: uncultured Pseudomonadales bacterium (assembly GCA_964548145.1). Lineage (GTDB taxonomy): Bacteria > Pseudomonadota > Gammaproteobacteria > Pseudomonadales > Azotimanducaceae > VXYL01. The sequence continues at coordinate 1,235 of CAZJRX010000273.1, forward strand.
ATCCTTCGACCCGCCCGGCGTGGCGGCCCGCGACCTGCGCGAGTGCCTGCTGCTGCAACTCAAGCAGCTTGGCCCGAACACGCCCTGGCGCACCGAGGCCATCGATCTCGTCCAGCACCACTTCGAATCGCTCGCCAACCGAGCCTTCACCGGTCTCGCCCGGCGAGTGCGGCTCACCGAGGATGAGCTCGTCGACGTCATGGACTTGATTCGTTCCCTGAACCCGCGTCCAGGCGGCAGCATCGGCGCCGGGCGCATCGAGTACGTCGAACCCGATGTGCACGTAGCCAAGCGAAACGGCCGATGGACGGTGGAGTTGAACCGGGAGTCCTGGCCCAGGGTACGCATCAATTCCGGCTACGCAGGCATGATCCGGCGCGGCGACGCAAGCCCCGACAACCAATACCTGAAGACCAATCTCCAGGACGCCAAGTGGTTCCTCAAGAACCTCGAGTACCGCAACGAGACCCTTCTCAAGGTCGCGGCATCCATCGTCGAACGGCAGGTCGGCTTCCTGGAACGCGGCGAAGAGGCCATGCAACCCCTGGTCCTTGCCGACATCGCGGCGGCCGTCGATCGTCACGAGTCCACCGTGTCCCGCGTCACGACCCGCAAATACATGGAAACCCCCCGCGGCATCTTCGAGCTCAAGTATTTCTTCTCGAGCCACGTCGGCACGGTCAACGGCGGCGAGGTGTCGAGCACCGCCATCCGGGCGTTGATCCGCAAACTGACGTCCCAGGAGAATCCGCGCAAACCACTCTCCGACAGCAAGATCGCCGAGGTTCTCAAGGAGCGCGACATCAAGGTGGCCCGTCGCACCGTCGCCAAATACCGCGAATCCCTGGCGATTCCCCCGTCCAACGAGCGACGACGGTTGGTATGAACTCCCTGCTCGAACGCCGCGAGCGGCTTCTCGGCCAACGCATGCCGCTTTTCTACGCCGAGCCCATCCACATCGTGCGCGGCGAAGGCATCTGGCTGTACGACGCGGCCGGGAAGCGCTACATGGACATGTACAACAACGTGCCCTGCGTAGGCCACGCCAATCCGCGGGTGGTCGCCGCGATGCAGACCCAGGCGGGAACGCTGAACGTCCACAGCCGCTACCTGCACGAGGGCATCCTCGACTACGCGGAGCGGCTGACCGCCTTGCACGCCCCCTCGCTGACCCGGACGGTGTTCTGCTGTACCGGTACCGAGGCCAGCGAGGTCGCCCTGCTCATGGCCCGCGCAGCCACCGGCGGCCGGGGCATCATCTGTTCGGATGCCGGCTACCACGGCAACTCCACCGAAGTTCGACGCTTGTCTCGGCGAGGTAGCGGCGCCAACGGCGAAATCCGTGCGATTCCCTACCCGCAACGGTATCGGCCGCTCGACGCATCCGCCGCCGAGCCCGAACTGACCGAGATCTACCTGGAACGGGTGCGGCAGTGCATCGCGGATTTCGCGAAAGACGACATCCCGTTCGCCGGCATGTTCCTGTGCTCGATCCTCGCCAACGAGGGGCTACCCGATATTCCCGCCGGGTTCATGGCCGGTGCGGTCGAAATCGTCCACGACGCCGGTGGCGTGTTCATCGCCGACGAGGTGCAGGCGGGGTTCTGCCGCAGCGGCAACTGGTGGGGCTACGAAACCTCCGGCTTCGTCCCCGACATCGTCACCATGGGCAAACCGATGGGCGCGGGGCTGCCCCTTGCGGGCGTTGTCGCACGGCCCGAACTCGTCGATGCGTTTCGGGAAAGGACCGGTTACTTCAATACCTTCGCGTCATCGCCCCTGCAAGCCGCCGTGGGGATGGCAGTGCTCGAGGAACTCGATGCGAGAAACCTGCTCGACAACGTCGTGAACGCAGGGGCCCACCTCCGGCGTGCGCTCCTCGAACTGCAAACGAACCACGAGTGCATGGGCGATGTCCGGGGCCACGGGCTCGCTCTCGCGGTGGACTGGGTCCGAGACCGGGAATCGAAGGAGCCCGACCGGCAGGGCGTTGGCGCCCTCGTCAACCGGCTCAGGGAGAAGGGATTTCTCACCGGTGCCGCCGGTTCCCTCGGCAACGTCCTGAAACTCCGACCGCCACTGGTGTTCTCGACGGACAATGCGGACACCTTCGCGAACGCGCTTTCGGAGACGATGCAGGAACTCTATGGCTGAAGTGACCGCCGCGCTCCGCGCCCTGGCGGTTCAGGCGATGGTCGAGTGGAACCTGGACGGTGCCCACCTTGAACCGATCGGCATCAGCGAGAACGCCTCGTTCCGGGTCGACGGGCCGAGCAAGCGCTACGTGCTGCGGGTCCATCGGCCCGGCTACCACACCCTGGCCGAGCTCGAATCCGAACAGGTTTGGACTGCCGCGCTGCGCGAGTCCGGGCTCGACGTTCCCGTGCCGGTGCGCACCCGCGGCGGCCGCGGCTACGTGACGCTGCCCTTCGAAGGGGGCGAAAGCCACATTGGCTTGCTCGAATGGGTGGACGGGGAATTGATGGGTCGAATCCTGCATCGGGAACCGTCGTCCTTCCCGGAGCACTTTCGCGCCATCGGCCGGATCGCCGCCGCCGTTCACAACCAGTCCTCCAACTGGACAGTTCCGAGGGGCTTTCAAAGGCATCGTTTCGACGTGGAGGGATTCGTCGGCGACGGGGCGTTCTGGGGCCCGTTCTGGGACGTCCCGCAGTTGGACACCGGGCAGCGGGATGTGTTGAGGTGCGCCCGCACGACCATCGCCGACGAGCTATCGCGCCTTGACAACTCGGCCAAGACGTTCAGTTTGATTCATGCAGACCTGCATCCCCACAACGTCGTCGTCGGCGAACACGGCCTGCACTTGATCGACTTCGACGACTCCGGCTTCGGCTGGCACCACTACGAACTCGCGGTGGTGCTCTACCGGTATCGCGAGCTCGACCAGTTCGGCGACATGCAGGCCGCCTTGTTGGACGGATACCGCGAGCACCGTGCGTTCACCGACGCCGATGCCGCCAAGTTGCCGCTGTTCTTCCTGATCCGCACCCTCGTCCATCTCGGTTGGCGGGCTGAGCGTCCCGAACACGGTACGGACCTCACGGAGGACATCGAGTACGCAACGAGGGAAGCGCGCGAGTGGATGGGATGACACCGAGAGAGGATCCAGCCCGTGTCAGATACCCCTTGTATTGATCTGCAAGATCCTCGGGACCGTCGGCACAACCGATGAAGTCGCTCGACAGAAGCGCGTCGAGCTTGTCGCGGGCACGTGCGATTTGTCGCACATACATGAGGTCGAGGGCTCGTTTCAGGACATCACTCGCGCTCTGACCCGTCAACGATTGAAGTTGCCTGAGCTTCTCCGTTCGCTCGTCATCGAGCCTCGCGTTAACGCGCATGCTTCAACTCACCGGCGTAGCCAACCCGCCTACAACATAGCATGTATGACGCTACGCGGTGGGCGACGATTGGTTTCGGTCAGGGCCATCGACGACACGAAAAGTCCCCGCAAGGTCGACACGATTCCACCCCTAACCCCCGACCATCCGATTTTCCGTCTCGTGGGGGCCGGACGGAGCGGCAGGATGCCGCCGGGGGCACGGGACAAGTACGCGATCATCGATCCATGAACCGCGCGGTACTATGGGACTCCAGGGCGGTGTTGGCGTTGCTGGAAACCGATGAAATCGCTCGAC
>CAZJRX010000274.1:0-4836 GCA_964548145.1 uncultured Pseudomonadales bacterium
GGCGGTACGGTTCTATACCGAGACCAAGACGGTGACAGCGCGCTGGTTCGACGAAACGCCCAGCGACGGACCCAACCTGACGATCAGGCTGAAATAGTCAGGGAGCATCCGCCGGCGACCACCGGCGACGCGTCCGACCGCGTGACCGCGAGTGCATGCCCGTCGCCGACCGAGACCACGGTGCCGATCTTTTGCGAATCGTCCAGAACGTCGGTGCCGACGGCGGGGGACGGGCCGCCGAGCCGGTAGCGCCGAAGCCGCTGTTTTATCTGGCCGCGGTACTCGGCGCGGGCGACCACCTCCTGGCCGAGGTAGCAGCCCTTGGCGAAGTTCACGGCGCCGAGGTCGCCGAGGCCGATCATCTGCGGCAGGAACCGCTCGGCGATTGCCCGGGTGACCAGCACGAGGCCGGCGTCCACACAGGCATTGGCGAACTCGGCATGGCCGGCGTCGGTCGGGGTCGGCGAGGCGTAGAAGCCCACGGGAGGCAGTTCGATGGCCTCGGCCGACCCGAGGGTGGCGAGGTGCAAACCGCCTTCAGCCCGCTCGAGCGTCGACTTCGCGAACATCAGGTACTTGCCGAGCTCGCGCGCAAGGACGTCTGCAACGCTCGGATGAACGAATAGGTGAACGCGGCTTGCCCTACCGGCGACCCAGCCGTTGGCGATCACCCGGCCCTTTATGTTGCAGAGCGCCGTAGGCAGTCCGCGGCCCGGTTCCAGTTGGTCGAGGTCGGCGGTCAGGTAGCCCTGCAAGAACGCGGCCGCGTCCGGCCCGGCGAAATCCAGTTGTGCGAGATGTCTCACGTCGCGTGGTGCCAGTTTCCCTATTGGGCAATGGGCATTTTCGCATGACTTGCCGTCGCCGGAAGACGATCATGTGGGCATGTACGCCGAAGATGATCGTCACTACGACCGGGTGCTGTGGCGCAGTCGCCGGGGCATGCTCGAACTCGACCTGCTGCTTGTCGACTTCGTGCGGGCGCGCTACTCGTTGCTCGCCTGCGCGGACCAGGAAGCCTATCGGAATTTGCTGGAGCAGGACGATTGGACGATCTGGGAGTGGCTGCAGCGCCGCGCGACCCCGACAGCGCCGTTTGTCCGCGTGGTCGAGTTGATTACCGACTTCGTCACCGACGGTGCCCCGCGGCGCCAGCGCGGGTCGCCGACGCCGTTGGATGCGGCGGCGCTGGAGATCCATGACGACCGGGGAACCTGATTCGGTTCGGCTGTCGGCTGACATCCCGCCGCCGGGGGCATCCGACGCCTTCGAGGTCGACTGGACGCCGGGTTGGGATTGGCTGGGCCTCGTTCTGGCGATCCACGTCCTGGTGGCGGTGCCCTGGGTCATCAACGTCGGCGTCGTCCTGGTCCCGGTGGCGGTGGCCGTGTTCGGCTACTACGTGTGGGTGTTTCGGCGTGCTGAAAGCTGGCGGCTGGCCCTCGTCGACGAGCGGCTCGTGTTGTTCGAGCCGCAGGCGAGGGACGGCAGCCGGCAACCGGCCCGCTTGCGGGGGCCGCCTTGGATGACGGATGGTTGGATCGTCTTGCGTACGACGCGCCGAATACTGGTGATTCGCGCCGGCCGCTACGAAGCGGCGGTGTTCGCCAGGTTGCGACGCGCTCTTCTGGCCCGGAAGTTGCCCCAAGGGCCGCGTTGATCGCGCAGGCGGGCAGAGGAAAAGGCGAGGGTCTCCTGCGCGAGCGCGGGAAGGCGCGTCCAGCGCAGTTTGTCCACCGAGCATCCCTCGTCAACGGCAAGGAAAACGAGAACGAACCAATGGAAATCGGCGAACTCGATGAGCGGCTTGGTGCAATGTGTGGGCTAGCCTGTCCGCAACGATCAGATTCCTAGGGAGTTTCGTCATGGCATCAAGCGGCTGGTGAGAAATGCGGGTTAGGCGGTGCCGCCAGGGGCTGAAGGACATCGAGCGGATCGGCTGTCGGATACAGGGTGCTCGGCCTCGCCTGCGCCGCAGGCCTTGGATAGTCCAGCGTGTAGTGAAGGCCTCGGCTTTCCTTGCGCAGGGCGGCGGCGCGGACGATCAACTCGGCCACATGCACGAGGTTTCGCAACTCGATGAGATCGGCGCTCAGACGGTGGCGCGCGTAGTAGTCGTGGATCTCCTGGCGTAGGAGATCGATTCGGCGCTGTGCACGCTCCAGCCGCTTGTTGGTTCGCACGATGCCGACGTAGTCCCACATGAAGCGCCTGAGTTCGGTCCAGTTGTGGGCGAGCACGACCTGCTCGTCGGAGTCCGAGACTCGGCTATCGTCCCAGTCCGGCGGGGCACAGCGGGTTTGCGACTCCTTGGTCAGGCGGTGGCCGATGTCCTCGGCGGCGGCCTGTGCGAACACCAGGCATTCGAGCAGCGAGTTGCTGGCCAGGCGATTCGCGCCGTGCAGGCCCGTGTAGGCGGTCTCCCCGACGGCGTAAAGGCCTGGAATGTCGGTGCGGCTGGCGAGGTCGACGACGACGCCGCCGCAGGTGTAGTGCGCGGCGGGCACGACGGGAATCGGTTCCCGGCGCATGTCGATGCCGACGTCTAGGCAGCGTGCCAGGATATTGGGGAAGTGCGCTTCGATGAAGTCGCCGCTTCGGTGGGAGATGTCCAGGTAGACGCACTCGGCGCCGAGCCGCTTCATTTCATGATCGATGGCGCGGGCCACGATGTCACGGGAAGCCAGTTCGCCGCGCGGGTCGAAGCGGTGCATGAAGCGACTTCCGTCCGCGAGCAGGAGTTGGCCGCCTTCGCCGCGCACGGCCTCCGAAATCAGGAACGAACCCCGGCCGGCTTGTGGTGCGGCTGCCGGGTGATAGAGACAGGTTGGGTGGAACTGGTTGAACTCCATGTTGCCGACGCGACACCCCGCACGCCAGGCCATGGCTATCCCGTCGCCCGTGGCGCCTTCGGGGTTGCTGGTATACACGTACGCCCTGCTGGCGCCGCCGGTAGCGAGGACCACGTAGGGTGCTTCGAAGACCTCGACGGTGTCGGCGGGGATGTCGTAGACGTATGCCCCGACCACCCGGTTGGGTGCCTGCCCCAGTTTGCGCGCGGTGATGACGTCGATGGCCACCCGCCCGCTAACGATATCGATATTCGGGTGCTGCGTTGCACGCTCGTTCAACGTCCGCGCGATCGCTGCGCCCGTGGCGTCCGCCACGTGCAATACCCGCCGATGGGAGTGGCCGCCCTCGCGGGTGAGGTGGAGCGCGTCCCCGTGACTGTCGAACTCGAGCCCTAGTTCGACCATGTGTGCGATGGCCTGCGGTGCCCGGGTAACCGTGAACCGCACAACGTCCTCGTCGCAAAGGCCATGGCCGGCGGCGACGGTGTCCGCGATATGGGATTGGAAGCTGTCGTTGGGGTTCGTGACTGCCGCCACGCCGCCCTGCGCCCAATTGGTCGCACCTCCCTTGACGGCGTCCTTGGCAACGACCGTGACGTGGGTCGTTTCGGCAAGGTGCAACGCGGTCGCCAATCCGGCAGCGCCGCTGCCGATGATGAGGACATCGGTTCGGTGTCGTTTCGCCACGGTCGTTATGCGGCTCCCTGAACGCGAAATTCTCTCACTCGAGTCAGATCTTGACGCCGTGCGGCGCAAGAGTATACGCCTGCGCCAACGGCTCGTTGATGTGACCGGCGGGCCGTCGGTTGCCCCGGCATATTGGCCATTCGCGTCGGAACCGTAGCTCGGGCGATAATGGGTGCCGCACGGCGAACGCGCCCGGGTGTACGTACGATCCGGCTGTGGCGCTCGACAGGGACAACGGATGAGCGCGGATACCGACAAAGAGCTGGTTAGGAGGGTGCAGAAGGGCGACCGGCGCGCGTTCGACCTGCTCTTTCTGCGCTACCAGCACAAGATCAACGGTCTGGTAGCACGCTACGTGCACGCCCAGGAGGAAGTGGAAGACGTCGTCCAGGAGGCATTCATCAAGGCCTACCGGGCGCTGCCCAGGTTTCGCGGCGAGAGTGCGTTCTACACCTGGTTGTACCGCATCGCCGTCAACACGTCGAAGAACCACCTCGTGTCACGCGCCAGGCGACCGCAGGGGGTTGAGCTCGATGCCAGCGAAGGGGATGTGGGTGAGGTGGCGGATGCGCTCAAGGAAACGGAAGACCCCGAAAGCGCGTTGCGTCGCGACGAACTTCAGGCGGTCGTAAACCGCGCCATCGGCGACCTGCCAGAAGATTTGCGGGCCGCGCTAACTCTTCGCGAGTTTGATGGTCTAAGCTATGAACAGATCGCAACCGTTATGGATTGCCCAGTGGGTACGGTGCGTTCCCGCATATTCCGTGCCCGGGAGGCCGTGGACGAGCAAATCCGTCCTTTGATGGAGCAACGCCGGGTCTCGCGAAGGGAGAAATGAGATGACCGAGACGACACGAGAGTCGCTGAAGGAGGCGTTGTCGGCCGTGGTCGACAGCGAGGCCGAAGAGCTTGAGCTCCGACGGGTTTTGAATGCCGTTGCGCGCGACCCCGAACTCCGCGGGAAGTGGGAGCGCATGCACCTGGTAGGCGACGTCATGCGTGGCGAGGCGACCCGGATCGGCCGGCGCGAGGTATCAGGTCTTGAGGACGCGACAATAGAAGCCGACGACAGTCCCGTCGCCTCGGGGGGCCGCGGCCGATGGATTGCCGGAGTCGCGACCGCTGCCGCGGTTGTGGTCGCGGTGACCTTCGTTGCGATTCAGGATGAGCGAGCCGTGGAGCAAGCACCGACGGTCGCGCAAGCCAGCCCCACGACCATGGTTGCGGATGTGCCCTCCGAGGAGGAACTGCGCATGATCCGCGAACACCTGATCTACCACGGGCAGCATTCGTCGGT
>CAZJRX010000275.1:0-4823 GCA_964548145.1 uncultured Pseudomonadales bacterium
CCATGACGTTCGTCAAGGTCTTGACGGTACCCAGCGGGAGCGAAGAAACCCAGTGAGATCGGGATCGGCGGTATTCGCCCGTCGTTTTTGCATCGTTGCGTTCGCCGCGGCGAGCGTCGGCATGTCGTCGGTCGCCGAAGAGCGGCCTTCGGTCAAGACGCCTGCCGAATGGCTTCGGGCGATGGACAACGCTGCCGCCAACCTCAACTACGACGGCGTGTTCAGCTACTACGTCGCAAGCTACTCGCAACTGACGGTCGAAAAGCAGCGCGGCGATGCGTCGGTCAGTTTCACTGCCGGTATGTCCCGCGATATCAAGGTCGCGACGTTCCGCATCGTCCATATGGTCATCGACGGTGTGGAGCGTGAGCGAATTGCGCACCTCGGCGGTCCTCGGCGCGAGATCCTGCGCACGGGTCAACAGGTCTCCTACATCCTGCCGCAGGGCGATGAGTCGTTCGTCGAGGAGTCGGCCCTGCCGACGGGTCCGTTCGGCCGCCTTTTCGTACGCGGTCAGGAGCTGGGGGTCAACTACGGCTTCAGGCTTAGTGGCCGGTCGCAGGTGATCGGCCGACCGACCGTATGCCTCGAGGTCCATCCCCTGGACAGCGATCGCTACGGCTACCTGTTGTGGCTCGACGAAGACACGGGCTTGTTGCTGCGCTCGGAGTTGCGAGATGCCGAGGGCAATCACCTGGAGACCGTTCAATTCACGGAGCTCACGGTGGGCGATTCCGTACTGGCGAGCGCGCTGGAGCCTGACATGGCGGGGCTGGTGGTTCGGCCGGGTGTCGTGCAGCAAGCGAGGCAGGAGCTTAAGTCCGTGCCGGCGAACTGGGAGATCGGCTGGGTACCGGCTGGCTTTCAAATGACCGATGCGCTCAGCCGTGACGATGCCGACGCCAGGGTGCACGTGATGTACAGTGACGGCTTGGCGACATTCTCGCTGTTCATAGAGCCGGCATCGCGCCGGGCCAGCGGCGTGGTCTCTCGCAATGGTGCCACGGTCTTGTTGTCGCACGATCTCACGGGCCGTCACGGCGACTTTCGGGTCACCGTGGTCGGCGAGGTACCGCCGGGCACGGCACAACGCATCGCGGAAAGCGTCCACCGAGACTAGCATCCGTGAACGCGGCAATGAGCTCTCACTCGAATCGCATTTGCGATGCCGTACTATGGCCATCACTCGTCGGGCTGGGGTGCCCCCGCTAGAGTGAATCGATGGTTGCACCGCGTAGGGACCGCCCGACGCGTGGGTAGGTACTGCTCGGTCGCGTTCCAACCCCTTCGATGTGCCGGCTGCGATGGCCGCTGTGGTCTCGCGTTAGGCGCCGGCGACGAGTTGCCCGTTGCCGCTGACCTCCTCGACGGCACGACGGTCGACGTGGTGGCGTCCCCACGGACCTTCATGGTCCGGTCGTTTGCCGTATTCGGGTGGCCCGTCGGTGCGGCGGCGGCTTCGGCGGTGTTCGTCGAGTGGCTCGGGATGGCGGAGATCGTGGTCGTCGGCGCGTGGTTCGGTGCAGTCGTCGCCGTTGCCGGTCTCCGGATTGCAGGCGCCGGACGGGACCGATCCGCCGGAGCCATTCCTGCGTCCGTCGGCCCTCGCGGCGACATTCGAGTGGTTCTGCGGTGACGCCGGTGGCCGACATCGACCGGATACGCAATTTCTCGATTATTGCCCACATCGATCACGGCAAGTCGACGCTGTCCGATCGGCTGATCCAGGCATGCCATGGCCTCGCCGAGCGGGAGATGGCCGATCAGGTGCTGGATACGATGGACATCGAACGGGAACGGGGCATCACCATCAAGGCACAGTGCGTGTCGCTTCGACACCGTGCCCGGGACGGTCGCGACTATCGTTTGAACCTGATCGACACGCCGGGCCACGTGGACTTCAGCTACGAGGTCTCGCGGTCGCTTGCCGCCTGCGAGGGGGCGCTTCTCGTGGTCGACGCGGCGCAGGGCGTCGAGGCCCAATCGGTTGCGAACTGCTACACCGCCATCGAGCAGGGCCTCGAAGTGCTACCGGTTCTGAACAAGATCGATCTGGTACAAGCGGAGCCGGAGCGGGTTTCGGAGGAGATCGAGGACATCATTGGCATTGCCGCCGACGGCGCCCTGGCGGTCAGCGCGAAGACCGGCCGGGGGATACCCCAACTGCTCGAGACGATCATCGCCGATGTGCCCCCGCCCGAGGGTCGGCCCGAAGCGCCGTTCCGTGCCTTGATCATCGATTCCTGGTTCGACAACTACCTGGGCATCGTGTCGCTCGTCCGCGTCTTCGACGGACGGGTCGCCGTCGGCGACAAGATACTCGCCAAGACCGTCGGCAAGACCCACACGGTAGACGAGGTCGGGGTATTCACGCCGAAGCAGGAACGGTGTGCTGCGCTAGAGGCCGGTCAGGTGGGCTACGTGGTCGCGGGAATCAAGGCCATTCGGGGTGCGCCGGTCGGCGACACGCTGGTGGCGGCGGCGACATCCGACGTCGACGCCGTACCCGGCTTCAAGACGGTCAAGCCGCAGGTATACGCGGGGATGTTCCCGGTCAACGCCGATGACTTCGAGAGTTTCCGCGACGCATTGGCGAAGTTGACGCTGAACGATGCGTCGCTGTTCTACGAACCGGAAACGTCCGATGCGTTGGGTTTCGGCTTCCGGTGCGGCTTCCTCGGCATGCTCCACATGGAAATCGTTCAGGAGCGCCTCGAACGCGAATACGGTCTGGATCTGATTACCTCCGCGCCGACCGTAGCCTACGAAGTCGCGACCAGGTCCGGCGAGGTGCAGCGCATCGACAATCCATCGGCGCTTCCCGATCCAGCCGCCATCGTCGAGATGCGGGAGCCCATCGCGATGGTGAACATCCTGACGCCGCGTGAGCACGTGGGCAGCGTCATCAACCTTTGTGTCAGCCGGCGCGGGGTGCAGAAGGGCATGCGGTTCAGCGGCAATCAGGTCGCGATCGACTACGAGATTCCGCTCGCCGAGGTCGTGTTGGACTTCTTCGATCGGCTGAAATCCGCGAGCCGGGGATTCGCCTCGCTGGACTATGGCTTCGTCCGGTTCCAGGCCGCGCCATTGGTACGGCTCGACATCCTGGTAAACGGCGACCGCGTCGGTGCCTTGGCGGCGATCGTGCACCGCGAGCATGCTACCGCCCGTGGCCGCGACCTGATTCGAGCCATGAAGGAAGTTATTCCTCGACAGATGTTCGACGTTGCCCTGCAGGCCGCCATCGGCAGCCAGATCATCGCCCGGGAAACGGTTAAGGCGCTGCGCAAGAATGTCACGGCAAAATGCTACGGCGGGGATGTGACACGCAAGAAGAAACTGCTCGAGAAACAGAAGGAGGGCAAGAAACGCATGAAGCAGTTTGGTCGTGTGGAGATTCCGCAGGAAGCGTTTCTCGCCGCGCTCAAGATCTGAGCAGCTTGGTCGTGGCCGAATGAAGGTCTCTCGAGAGGCGGCACCCGGGGAGACACCGCTCGACGTTCTCGAACGACGTCTCGGCTACCGATTCACGGACGTTCAGTTGCTGCGCCGGGCGCTGAACCACCGGAGTATGGGCGCGGACAACTGGGAGCGCCTGGAATTTCTCGGCGATGCGGTACTTGGTCTGGTGGTCTCGCGGGCGCTGTTCGACGCGAAACCGGGTGCATCGGAACAGCAGTTGACCCTAATGCGTGCGAACCTGGTACAGAAGGCGGCCCTGGCCGGTGTGGCCCGTGATATCGGGCTTTCGGCGTTCATCACCCTGGGTACCGCCGAACGCAACGCGGGCGTGGCGGAAAACAGCGCAATCCGCGCCGACGCGTTGGAGGCGGTGCTTGGAGCAGTGGCGTGCGACGGGGGCGTCGCCGCCGCGACGGCTGTCGTTGAGCGTCTATTCGGTAGCCGGTTGGCCGGGTCGGACGCGGTTACGGAAAAGGACCCCAAATCCCGATTGCAGGAGATCATGCAGGCGAAGCGGCTGGCTTTGCCGGACTACACGGTGGTGGAGACGAGCGGTGAGGAGCACGCGCGGATATACCATGTCGAGTGCGTCGCCGGCGGCCTGGATGTCAGGGCCGGCGCATCGGCCAGCAGCGTCCGGGATGCGGAGAAACGGGCCGCGGCGGCCGTTCTCGCGCTGATCGCGTCGGCAGAGCCGTCGCCGGCAGCTGCACCCGTGGCCCCGAAAGGAGGGTCCGACGATGACTGATCCCGCTGGCGACAAAGGCCGTCTCGCCGACGCACCCCGTTGCGGATACGTCGCCCTGGCCGGGCGCCCCAACGTGGGCAAGTCGACCCTTATGAATCACTTGCTCGGCCGCAAACTGTCCATCACCTCCCGGAAGCCGCAGACCACCCGCCAGGCGTTGATCGGTGTGTTGACGCGCGACGATGCGCAGGTTGTCTTCGTCGACACGCCCGGCATCCATGTTCCCCGCGGTCGTGCACTGAATCGCTACATGGTTGGTCAGGCGGTCGGGACCCTCGCCGGGGTCGACCTGGTGTTGATGCTGATAGAGGCCAACGGTTGGCGCGACGGTGACGAAATCGTCCGCAGGCGTATCGCCGAGGCGGGGGTACCGTGCATCTGCATCATCAACAAGATAGACCGGGTGCGCCCGAAGGAGCGCCTGTTGCCGCTCATGGACGACGTGAGTCGCAGACACGACTTCGAGGCGATCATCCCCGTGTCCGCGTTGAAGAACCTGGCCCTTGACCACCTACTTGCCGAGATCCTCGCCCGGTTGCCGAATCGGCCCTGGGCATTCGCCGAAGACGAGGTCACGGACAGGCCCTTGCTGTTCCTGGTGGGGGAGATCGTG
>CAZJRX010000276.1:0-4813 GCA_964548145.1 uncultured Pseudomonadales bacterium
CTTCGCGCGGGCGCTGTTGCCCGGCACGCGGCCATTGCCGGCCGACGCCGGGCTCGTTGTCAGCCCCGCCGACGGCACTGTGAGCCAGACCGGGACGATCTCGGCCGGACAACTCCTGCAGGCCAAGGGGCGCCAGTACTCGGTGGCCGAATTGTTCGGCGGTAGCGACTTCGCCGCCGACTTCGCCGATGGCTCGTTCGCGACGATCTACCTGGCACCCCACAACTACCATCGATTTCACGCCCCCTGCGCTGGCCAGCTCATCGAGACCGTCGAGATTCCGGGGCGCCTGTTCTCGGTGAACGGCGTCACCGAACGACACGTGGGACGCCTTTTCGCACGCAACGAACGGCTGGTGCTGCGAATCCGTGCCGCATTCGGCGACTATGCGATGGTCCTGGTCGGCGCCATGATCGTGGCAAGCATCCGGGTCGCCTGGGCCGGCCCGTCGTCGCCCTATCGACGGCAGGTCTCGCGCGCGCCCCGGGACGTCTTTTTCGACCGCGGCGACGAGGTGGGTGCGTTCCTGCTCGGGTCCACGGTCATCGTGCTGTTCCCGGGTGACACGGTGCGTCTGGACAACGCCCTCGAAGGAGGATCCCAAGTACGCGTCGGCTTGCCAATCGGCGGCATCACAAGCCGCTAACACGCATCACGCCCGCAGCCAGTCAAACGACATCGCCTCGCCGACGTTGCCGACGCCCAGGCGAAGCGCCACGAGGCGATCAAAACCCACGGCGACGCCGGCACATTCCGGCAGACCGTGGCGTTGCGCCGCCAACAGACGCGAATCGACCTCGACCGTCGGGGCACCGGCTGCAAGTCGACGTCGCCGGTCGGCGGTGAAACGCGACGCCAGTTCAGCGGCATCGCAAAGTTCGTGGTAGCCGTTGGCAACCTCGATGCCGTCGACGATCAACTCGAACCGCGCCGCCGAGCCCGTCGCATCGATTCGAGCCAGGGCGGCGAGTCTGGCCGGGAAATCCGTAACGAAAAGGCGCGGGACGCCCGCCGATGCAATGGCCTCGACCAACAGGACATCCCACGCGGCATCGATGCCGGCACCACTATCAATACCCGCCTCTGCGGCGGCCTCAAGGCACGCGGCGTCATCCGCCGTGCCCGGAACCACCCCGAACCGACCCTCGATCAGGCCGCCGTAGCTCTGCTGTTGGTAGGGAGCGGGTCCAAGCAGGGCGTCTACCAGCTCGGCCACTTCGTCCATGAGCCGTGGCGCATCGAAGTCCCGCCGATACCACTCCAGCATCGTGAACTCCGGGTTGTGCCAGCGGCCCTGTTCACCGGCGCGGAACACCGGACCCATCTGGTAGATGGACGGCGCACCTGCGGCGAGCAGACGTTTCATGTGGTATTCGGGAGAGGTCTGCAGGAAGCGTTCCCCGCCGGCGGTGTGCATGCTGTCGATGGCCGGATCGGTGACGGTGGCAGCGCCGAGCACCGGCGTCTGCACCTCCATCACGCCCCGCTCGGCGAAGAACCGCCGGGTGGCACCGAGCATCTCGGCTCGGGTCGCAAGCGCTTCGATCGTGCTGGAAGGCCGCCATCCGACCGGGTCCAATTCGATGTCAGCGGAAGACATTGGCCCGCCGGCCCGTAACGGTCAGGCTTTTACGCGGCTGACGTATTCGCCGCTGCGGGTGTCGATCCGGAGCACGTCGCCGATCTCGACGAACAGCGGCACCTTGATCGTCGCACCGGTCGCCAAGAGCGCGGGTTTCGTACCGCCCTGGGCGGTGTCGCCGCGTAGCCCCGGATCGGTTTCGGTAACCGCCAATTCGACGAAGTTCGGCGCCACCACCGAGATGGGTTCGTCGTTCCAAAGCGTGACGTGGCAGACCTCCTGGCCCTGCAGCCAGTTCCTCGCGTCGCTGACCACCAACTCCGACGCCGCCTTCTGCTCGAAGCTGCCGTCGGTGTTCATGAAATGCCAGAACTCGCCGTCCGTGTAGAGAAACTCCATCTGGGTTTCGAGCACGTCTGCGGCATCGAGAGACTCGCCACTGCGGTAGGTCCGCTCCCAGACCCGCCCGGTCTTTAGGTTGCGAAGCCTGACGCGGGTGAATGCCTGCCCCTTACCGGGCTTCACGAACTCGCTGGCGAGAACCGTACAGGGATCACCCTCGAGCAGCACTTTCAATCCGGGCCGGAATTCGTTGGTAGAATAGCTCGCCACGCTGGTCTAGCTCCTTGTAACACGCCGCTCCGGGTGAGAGCCGCGTCCGTCTCTATTCGGTGAACACGTTGAACCGTCGGCCACCCAGTCAAGCTTCGAACGACGTTTCGTTCGCCCGACTCGCCCGGAGAAGGGTCGCCCGGCAAGGCGGGAAATGATACCTGTCAAATCCATACCGACAACCGTCCCCGGACGCCGGCCGGACGACCCAATACATCCGCACGAGCCGTGGCGGCGCGAGCTTCTTGACGCCGTTACGGACATCGAGGAGCTCTTGGAACTCGTCGACTTGAACGCCACGGACCTCCGATGCGAATACGGGACACCTCGGTTGGTTCACGACTTTCCCCTCCGCGTGCCACGCCCGTATGTCGCGCGCATGCGCCGGGGCGACCCGACCGACGCCCTGCTGCGGCAGGTACTGCCCGTGTCCCGCGAAGCCGACCCGGCTCTTGGCTACGTGCCCGACCCCCTCGACGAAGCCCGTGCCGTCGTGGCTACCGGAATCCTGAAGAAGTACCACGGCAGGGCGCTGGTCATCGCGACGGGCGCATGTGCCGTCCATTGCCGCTACTGTTTCCGTCGCCATTTCCCGTACTCGGCGCATCGCCAGGCGAGTAGCTATCCGTCGTTGGCCGCGTTGCGCCGCGACCCAACCGTCCGCGAGGTCATTCTTTCCGGCGGCGACCCGTTGATGCTCACCGACGTCCACTTCGCGCGGCTCGTCGGCGAGGTGGCGTCGCTAGGCCACGTGAGACGAATCCGCATCCACACCCGGCTGCCGGTCGTGATTCCCCAGCGGGTGACACCGGCCCTGGTCGAGACCCTGGCGGGCGTGCCGCAATCCGTGGTTGTGGTCCTGCACTTCAATCACCCCAACGAGATCGACGCCGATTGCGCCGCCGCCCTGGCTCGACTCGGACGCGTCACGCTGCTCAACCAAAGCGTGCTGCTCGGCGGCATCAACGACAACGTCGATACGTTGTCGGAACTGTCGGAACGGCTGTTCGAGGCCGGCGTCCTGCCCTACTACCTGCATATGCCGGATCCGGTGGCGGGCACCGCCCACTTCGACGTTGGCGAGCGGTACGCCGTCACGCTGCACGGGCAATTGACGGCACGATTGCCCGGCTACCTCGTGCCACGGCTGGTGCGGGAGGTTGCCGGCGGTTCCGCCAAGGAACTCGTCGCCACCGGCGTCTAGACGCTTCGCGCGCCCTTGATGTTCACACCCAGGTTGCATTTGGAGCAGCGCATCGAAATGCTCTTGAACGGCTTGCGTACCCGCAAGACGCGCTTGCGTACCCGCAAGACGCGCTAGACCTCGTGCCCCGCCGACCCGAAGATCCGCCCTCAGCGACACGGCTGTTCCTCAAGTCGAACAAGGTGCTCGTCGCCGCTCTGAGTGGGTACATCGTTGCTCTCGGGTTCGCCCTCGTCGGTTTCGTCGTCGTCGACAACAAGCGCAGCGACGCCGCCATGGCCCGGTTCGGGCAGACGACCGCGGAAGATCTCGCCTACCTGGCCCTAGACCCGCTGCTACGCGACGACCGCATCGGGCTCGGTCTGCTCACCAACCGCCTTGCGGCCAGGCAGGAAGTACGCGGGATCGCCATCCACGCCACGGACGAAGCACCGGTCGTGGTCGCCGGCATCCCGGCGTCGCCAACCTCCCCCACCTACACCCATCCCATCGGCGATCGCGATACTGCGGCGGGCCAGGTAAGCGTCCATCTCAATCCCGATAGCTTCGCGCTACCGTTCAAACGCGTCGTCGCCGGAACGTTGCCGTTCGCACTCGCCGGGTTCGCGTTGACCGGGATACTTGCCTTCTTCGGCAACCGTCTGGTGGCGGGCGAGCCGATCTGGCGTCGCCCGCCAGCCCTGCCGATGCCGCCAAGGGCATTCGTGGTGGTCGCGGAATTGGCCACCGGGCGGCCACCCAAGCCCCTCGAGCGCGATGCCTGCCTGGCGCATGCCCGGGCGGTTGGCGAACGGGTCGCGAGCCACTACGGCGGCGACTTCGCTGCATTGCCGGACAAGGGCGTGGTGCTCGTCTTTCCCCTAGCGGATTCCAAGGACCGATGCTTCGACGTTGTGTGCGCTGCGTTGCTGCTGCGCCGCTTGCTGGCAACGAGCCGCAGCGCTCGCCCCGAACACCACGGCCCACTAGCGGCGGGGACCGAATCGGCCGGGTCGGTGGATGCGGGCCGGCCGCCCATGTTCCGCTACGGCCTCGACTTCGCCGAATCCGGTGTCGTTTTGCAGGACCATACGGTCAAGGCGACCGCCGTGGCCGACGTGCTTCTACTGGCTTCTCTTGCCAAGCCCGGCGAGCTCGTGATCGGCCGGGCTGCCTACAAGACGCTGGACAATCCCGACAGGATCTCGCTCGACGCGCTGGGAAATCCGGCGACTGTTGCCCTGGCATCCGGCGTGGCGATGCCCCACGGCAAGATCGTCGCGATCTCGCACGAGTACGACTCACTGATCACGGACCAAACGGCGACCATCCGCCGCATGTTGGACGAGTAGACAGCCGAGCGGCTTCGCTCTACTCGACCGCGATCCCGGTTACCCGCTGGAACCCGCGTGGCAGCAAACTGCCCCGTTGTGCCC
>CAZJRX010000277.1:0-4809 GCA_964548145.1 uncultured Pseudomonadales bacterium
TCCAGCACCGGCCAATAGAGTCGAACCAGTGTGTCCTCCCGATGCATGTAGGCAATCCGCTGCACCTCGCTTCGGGGTCTCCCGAGGGGGTTCTGCCACCCGAGCCGCGTCAGTTCCAAAAGGCTGGTCCCGGTTATCGTCACGGGTGCCGTTGTTTCGCCCAATTCGTCCCGCACGGGCCGGCGAATCATCTGCACGACATCGCGGCCGACGATGTCCATGGCCCGTTGCAGGTCGGTGAGCGATTCGCCCCGCTCACGGGTCGCGTCGGCCAGTCGTATCGTGCCGCCTAGAATCTGGGCCGCCATGACGCCGATGACACCGAATACGGCCAACGCCGTCATCATCTCCAGCAACGTGAAACCCGCAGCCCGGGGCGGCGGCTTGGCCGGTTGGCGTTTCAATGTCGCCCCACGAAGGCTACCAGGGTGTCCACGGGGCCGACCTCCCTGCCCTCCTCGAGGGCGTAGACGGAAACCTCCACGCGGTGCAGCCAGGGATGCTCGGTGCTATGAATGTCCTCGACCACTTGCCAACTTCGATCGCCGTAGGACACCCGGTCCCGACGGCTGCCCGGGCGCAGCGGTTCGCCGGTGGCGCCTTTCGCGAGGTGCAGCCGGGCGACTTGGTTCTCGGCAATCCAACGCGCCAGGGATTGTTGCTCGAGACCGCTCAGTTGCCGGGCCGTGGCGCTCCCCTGGTTGAACACCGCGATGGAGACGATGGCGAGGATCGCCAAGGCGATAAGCAGTTCCAGCAGCGTGAATCCCGAGGCGTCTGCCCGCCGTCGGCACCGGCGAATCGGGTATCTCACTGAACCAGCCCCGCGTCGAGGAGCCACTCTTCGACGTCATCGTCGTCGTGGATGTCTTCCGACTCCAAAAGCGCTTCGACGCGCTGGACTCCATCCGATCGTGCCACCCAGTTCGCAAACGCATCGCCGCCGGACACGACTATCTTGAAGGGCGTCAGCTCGCCACCGGGATAGACCACCACGTCCGGAACGTCGTCGGGCGCGTCCGTGCCAGCGACAGAGCGCCCAGGGCCGTGGCGCCCGCCCGCGGCATGCACAGGCTTATCGAGGGGGTGTTCGCGGGATCCGGTGGCGACAGCCACGAACACGAACTCGATGCCGTCATCGGTGGCATCCTGGGCGAATTCCGGCCGTTCCGCCTCCCGCCATCGGTTTTCCGTCTCGTCGTAGACCCGAAACTGGTAGCTGCCGCCCGAGACGCCGAGGCCCCATACCTCGTTGCGGAGTCTCGCTTCGTCGCGGGCGAGCTCCAACGCCAGCGCCAGGCGCTCGGCTTCGGCGCGTATCCCGCGCTGTCGACCGACGTCCGTCGCCCCCAACACCACGACGGAAGCCAGGATGCCCACGATGGTAACCACCAAGAGGATCTCGAGCAGCGTGAATCCCCTGGCGGTGCGATTGCCCCCCGGCACCTCGGCGGCCCGGCTACAGGTCCGCGTAGCCGATATCCGCGTCATAGCCCTCGCCCCCTTCCGCGCCGTCCGCTCCCAAAGACATGAGCTCGAAGGTATTTCCGTCAGCGATGTACACGTATTCGTTGCCCCATTGGTCCAAGGGGTATTTGCGCAGGTACGGCACGGGACCCCAGGATCTGGGTTCCGGATGCCCCGTGGGTTTCGTGACCAGGGCCTCGAGGCCCTGCTCCGTCGAAGGATAGTGGGCGTTCTGCATGTGGTAGATTTCGAGCGTCTGGCCGATGCTGCGGATGTCCGCCCTCTGGGCCGTTTGCCGGGCTTCCTGGTCTTGGCCGATCAGGGTGGGCACCACTACCGCGATCAGGATTCCCAGGATGGCGACGACCATCATGATTTCGATCAGCGTCATGCCGCGCTCGTCGTGCACGCCGTGTCGTTTGTCCATTACTTTCCCTTAATGAGCTTCGGAATACGTCGGGTCAACAGATGGGTAGCGCGCTTCACGACACCAACTGGTTCATGCTGAGGATCGGCACGAGAATGGCCAACACGATCATGAGCACCAGTCCCGCCATCAGCAACAACATCAACGGCTGGAACAATTGGACCATCGTCGTCACCAGCCGTGTCAGTTCCTTCTGCTGGTAGTCCGCCACCTTCGTCAGCATGGCGTCCAACTGTCCGCTGGCCTCGCCGCTTGCCACCATATGCAGGAGCATCGGCGGAAAATACATCACGGTCTCGAGCGCCGACCGCAGGCTGGATCCTTCGCTGACGAATCGCACCGCCTCCGCCAGCTTGCGCTTCAACCACGTGTTGGTCACGACTTCGGTCGCGATGTGCATGGCGTCGACCAGTGGCACGCCACTGGCCGAGAGGATTGCCAAGGTACTGGCGTAGCGGCTCGCGTTGCCGCCACGCACGACCCGACCGACGACGGGCAGTCGCAGTTTGCGGTGATCCCATGCCAATCGGATCTCGCGCTTGCGCAGCAGCCACCGCGCGACCACCACGACCACCGCAAGCCCGATCGCGATGACGATCAAGTTGCCACGTAGAAACGCGCTTAAGTCGATGAGCGCCTGGGTAAGGAACGGCAGTTCGTTGCCGGTGCGCTCGAACACACCCACGATCTTGGGCACGACGTAGACCATCAGTCCGGAGATGATCCCTATGGATACCACGAACAGCAGCAGCGGATAGAACAGGGCCATCTGCACGTTGCGCACGGACTCGAAGCGTTGCTCGGTGTGATCCGCCAGATTGTCCAGTACGGCGTGGAGATACCCCGACTGCTCGCCGGCAGCCACGGTGGATCGGTACATCGACCCGAAGGCACCGGGGTATTCCCCCAGGGCTGCGGCCAGCGAATGCCCTTCGAGCACCTGGGCGCGGACGTTCATGACCAACGCGGACACCCGGCGCTTGTCGGACTGCCGGGCGATCGTCGCCAGCGACTCCTCCACTGGTAAACCGGCCGCCACCAAGGTGGCGAGTTGGCGGGTGAACAACGCCAATTCCAACGGCGCCATGGTCCGGCGCAACATGAACCCCGCGCCGTCCCCGGCGTTGGCAGCCACGCCGTTCTTCCTGGCGGCGGCATGCACCACGGACGTCGGCGACAGCCCGCGGTCGCGCAACGCCTGGCGGACCTGACGACTGCTGTCGCCCTCCTCGATGCCCTTCTTCCGACGGCCGCGGGTGTCGATGGCCGTGTATTCGAAAGCCGCCACTGCATTCCCCAGTCAGTCGCCGAGCACGACGGCCCGCATCACCTCGTTTACCGAGGTCACGCCATCGAGCACTTTGCGTCGTCCGTCGTCGGCAATGCCCGGGCAGCTCCTGCGCACGTAGTCGGTGATGGCCTGCTCCGAAGCCTGGTCGTGGATCATGGTTCGCGCGTGATCGTCGACGGTGACCAGCTCGTAGATTCCCGTGCGGCCGCGGTAGCCGGACCAGCCGCATGCCTCGCAGCCGTTCGCCTCGTACACGACGGCCCCGTTGGTGGCCGGGCCTAGGAACATGCGTTCCAGCGCGTTGGGCTCGTTGGCCGACTTGCACGCGCTGCAAAGCACCCGTACCAGACGCTGCGCCAGTATGCCCACCACGCTCGATGCGATCAGGAACGGTTCGACACCGATGTCCACCAACCGGGTGACGGCACCCACGGCCGTGTTGGTGTGGACGGTGGACATGACCAGATGGCCGGTGAGGCTGGCGTGGACCGCCGTCTGTGCGGTTTCGAGATCGCGTATCTCGCCCACCATCACCACGTCCGGATCCTGTCGCAGGATAGCCCGCAGTCCACGCGCGAAGGTCATGTCGGCCTTCTCGTTGACCTGGGTCTGGCCGATGCCCGCGATACTGTATTCGATCGGGTTCTCGATGGTGAGGATGTTGATCGACTCGCGGTTGAGTTCCGCCATGGCGGCATAGAGGGTTGTCGTCTTGCCGTGTCCGGTGGGTCCGGTGACGAGGAATATCCCGTGCGGTTTCGCGACGACGCTGCGGACACGCGACAGTGTCTCGGCATCCATCCCCAGATTCGGGAGGGCGAGTGCGGCGGCCTGCTTGTCGAGCAGCCGCAGTACCACCCTTTCGCCGTTGGCCGTGGGCAGGGTCGATACCCGGACATCCACTTCCCGTCCGCCGATCTTCAAGGTGATGCGGCCGTCCTGGGGAACGCGCTTTTCGGCGATGTCGAGTTTCGCCATCACCTTGACCCGGGAAACGAGTAGCGGTGCCAGTGCCCGTTTGGGCTGCACCATCTCCCGCATCACGCCGTCGATCCGAAACCGGACCTGGAGCGAGCGTTCGAACGTCTCGATGTGAACGTCGGACGCACCTTCGCGGATGGCTTCCGCCAACACGGCGGTGATCAACTGGACGATGGGCGCGTCGTTGCGCTGATCGAGCAGGTCCTCGCCCTCCCCGTCCGGTACCGACTGCGCGAGGCTCGCCAGATCCGGGTGCTCGCCGAGATCGGCTACCATTTGCTTCGCTTCCGAGGCATCCCGGACGTAGGCTGCGGTGAGCCGGCGTTCGAACTCCCCTTCGGAGACGATCTCGATGGCCATCGGGCGCTTGATGACCCGTCGTATCTCGGCCAGCACGGTGAGCGTGGGCTGGGAGCGACAGGCGACGGTGATCGGTTCGCGAGCCATGCCGTCGTTGGTCACCACGACACCGAAGCGCCGAGCGAACGCGAACGGAAGCGGCGACGTGGTGTCCGCGTCGGTGGTTTGCTCGGGGGGGCTCAAGTCCGCGGCCATGCGTGGAAAGCTCCGTGGCTTCGCGCAAATCGAATCATACCAGCCCCGTGTGCCGCCAACGTTGCGCTACAATGCCGTCTCCAGGGAG
>CAZJRX010000278.1:0-1080 GCA_964548145.1 uncultured Pseudomonadales bacterium
CCACGACATGGGCGAAGGCGTTCATCAGCGGCACGTTGGTGCCGGGCTGCAGCGCCAGGTGATGCGCGGCCTCGATGTGTGGCGTACGCACGAGGTCGATACGGCGGGGATCGCAAATGACCAGCCGAGCGCCCTCGCGCAACCGGCGTTTCATCTGCGACGCGAATACCGGGTGCCCCTCCGTGGGGTTTGCGCCGATCACGACGATGACGTCGGCATCCTCCACCGAGTCGAAGTTCATGGTGCCTGCGGACGTGCCGTAGGTCTGCCGGAGTCCGTATCCCGTGGGCGAGTGGCACACCCGGGCGCAGGTATCGACGTTGTTGTTGCCGAACGCGGCACGCACCATCTTCTGCACCACCCAGACTTCCTCGTTGGTGCAGCGCGAGGAGGTGATGCCGCCGATGGACGTACGACCGTATTTCTCCTGGACGCCCTTTAGCCGTTTCGCGGCGTAGTCGATGGCTTCGTCCCAGCCCACCTGCCGCCAGGGATCGTCGATGCTCTCCCGGATCATCGGCGTGGTGATCCGTTCCCGGTGGTTGGCGTAGCCCCAGGCGAAGCGGCCCTTGACGCAGGAATGCCCGTGGTTCGCCTTGCCGTCCTTGTGCGGCACCATGCGTACCACGACGTCGCCCTTGACCTCTGCCCGGAACGAGCAGCCGACGCCGCAGTAGGCACAGGTGGTGTCGACGCTGCGGTCCGGCACGCCATGGTCGACGACCGATTTTTCGATCAGGGTCGCGGTGGGGCAGGCTTGCACGCAGGCGCCGCAGGACACGCACTCGGAATCGAAGAAGCTCTCCGCGTTTGTCGCCACCTTCGACTCGAAGCCGCGTCCGTCGATGGTCAGCGCGAAGGTGCCCTGTACCTCGTCGCAGGCGCGCACGCAGCGCGAACAGACGATGCACTTCGACGGGTCGAACTGGAAGTAGGGGTTGGAGGCGTCGATCGTGGCCGCGAGGTGATTGGCGCCGGTCTCGTAGCGCACGTCGCGCAGCCCCACGGCACCGGCGACATCTTCCAGTTCACAATCCCCGTTGGCGGGGCAGGTGAGGCAGTCCAGCGGATGATCGGAAA
>CAZJRX010000278.1:1090-4780 GCA_964548145.1 uncultured Pseudomonadales bacterium
CCGCGCCACCTGCTCGGTCTGGGTGCGCACCACCATGCCCGGCTCAACGGGTTCGGTACAGGAAGCAATCAGGCCGCGGCGGCCTTCGACTTCCACTAGGCACACGCGGCAGGAACCGAACGCCTTCAGGTTGTCGGTGGCGCAGAGCTTGGGAATATCGAGCCCGGCTTCCCGGGCCGCGCGCATGATGGAGGTTCCGGCGGCCACGCGAATCGGTGCACCGTCGATGGTGACGTCGACGTATTCGACGCCATTCGAAACAGCCGGCGGGGCGCCGTTGCCGTCCAGGCGAGTTGCCGGTTCGGCATAGCGCACCACCGGCGGTGTGCCGAAGTCGGGGACCGAAATGGTCATCGCCGAAAGTCCTCCGGGAACCGCTTGATCGCACTCATGACCGGAATGGGCGTCATGCCGCCCATCTGGCACAGGCTGGCGGTCTCCATCACCTCGCAAAGGTCTTCAATAATAGTCAATTTCTGCTCGACGTCGCGACCTTCGATGATCCCGGCCACGGTCTCCTTGCCGCGCACCGATCCGAGCCGGCAGGGCGTGCATTTCCCGCACGACTCCACCTCGCAGAACTCGAAGGCGTAGTGCGCTTGGCGGGCGAGATCCACCGTGTCGTCGAATACCACGATGCCGCCGTGGCCGATGCCGGCACCGAGTTCCGCGATCGCCTCGTACGTCAGTGGCGTACCGAACTCCTCCGGCTTCAGATACGCACCGAGCGGGCCGCCGATCTGGATCGTCCGGATCGGTCGGCCGCTGCGGGTGCCACCGCCGAAACCGTTCACGATCTCGTCGATGGTGATCCCGAACGGCACTTCGATAAGACCGCCGCGCCGGACGTTGCCGGCTAGCTGGAACGCCATGGTTCCCGTCGAGCGGCCGACGCCCATGTCGGCGTACCACTCGCCGCCGTGCTTCATGATCGCCGGCACGGCGGCGAAGGAGATGACGTTGTGAACCAGGGTCGGTGCCCCGAACAAGCCGCTAATGGCGGGAACAGGGGGCTTGACCCGGATCTCGCCACGCTTGCCTTCCAGGCTTTCGAGCAGGGAGGTCTCCTCGCCGCAGATGTAGGCGCCGGCACCGATGAAGAGTTCGAGGTCGAAGGCCTTGCCGCTGCCGAGGATGTCGCTGCCGAGCAAGCCGTCCGCATAGGCGTTGTCCAGTGCGTCCTGGAATATGCCTGCCGCGATGGGGTATTCGGAACGCAGGTAGACGTAACCCTTCGTGGCGCCGGTGGCCCAGCCGGCGATGGTCATCCCCTCGATGAGACGGTACGGGTCGCCCTCCATGAGAATACGGTCCGCGAAGGTGCCGGAGTCCCCCTCGTCGGCGTTGCAGACGATGTACTTCTGCTCACTGGGCGTGTCGAACACGGTGCGCCACTTGATGTGCGCCGGAAAGCCGGCACCGCCGCGGCCGCGCAATCCCGAGGTTTCGATCTCGGCGATCAAGGACTCGGGTTCCCGGGCCAGGCATTCCTCGAGGACGGTGGTCCTTGGCAGTTCCAGTGGATGCAGTGCTCCGGTGCGATCGAAGACCGCCCGGGTTTGACGGTGCAGGTAGTCGATGCCTGCGATCTCGCCAAGACACTTCGGATGCCGCTCGCCCTGTTGGAGGAGTGCCGTCACATCGGCCGCGCCGACATTGGCGAAAGCGAGACGTTCGCCTTGCCTATCGAGTTCAACCAATGGCTCGGCCCAGCACATTCCCCGGGATCCGTTGCGCACGACGTCGACACCGGCTTCCACCGCGGCCGCAGCGACGGCATCGGCGCCGGCGGCAACCGCGGCGGTGTCGAGGGGAACGTAGGCGGTGGTCATGCCGGAATCTCGTCGGCTAGCTCGCATAGGTCGGCCCGGGCGAGAGGGCGCCCGTTGACCATCATCGAAGGGGCTTGGGCGCAAAGACCAAGGCAGTAGACGGCGTCGAGCGACACGGCGTCGTTCGCCTCGCCGAGCTTGACACCGAGGTGCGACTCGACGCGCTTGGTGAGGTCCCGGGCCCCGACAGACTGGCAGGCTTCCGCTTGGCAGACCCGCACCTGTACCGATGGCTGGGGCCTGGTCTTGAGATCGTGATAAAAGGACACGATGCCGCGCACCTCGGCACGGCTCAAGTTGAACACGTCGGCGACGACGTGCTCATGGGATCGGCTGACGCACCCGAAGCGCGCCACGATTTCCCGAAGCGCGATGAGTACACCGCCCACGCGTTCACGGTGCTGCCGGGCGATTTCCCGCGCCAAGTCCTCGGATTCAGGGTCGATTTCGGCCATGGGTCGATGTTAGCAGCGTTGCAGGAAGCGCAACGAACCCCTGACGCGGTGAGCGGTGGGGATGTCGCATTCGGGTCCACGACCGGCATACACCGAGATGCGCGTGACGCTCCCATCCGAGTGCCTGGGGAGTGAATCACTCATGCCTTGAATGATTGTCATTCACCACGTGAATGAACGGCCAGCGACGAATGTCCTGTGCTCGACCGATCAGCGGAACGGCGAGGCGACTTCCAGTTGCTCCATGACGCCGTTGAACCACCCGATCACTTCCGGGTGATACGGAATCCCGTTAGCCCGCCTATCGATCTCGGCTTCGTGTTCGGGAAAGCCCGCGTAGACAACCCGCGACTCCCCCGGTGCGGGTTTGCAGTCGAGGATCGAACGCAGGTAGGCATCCATGTCCGCCTTGAACACGTCGACGTCGGCGAAAGCGGCGATGTTGTAGGCCATGAAGTAGTGCCCGGAGCCCTGGCGGCGGTGCGGGCCCGCGCCGGTTCCGGGCAGCGTCTTGCAGAGAATCTCAACGAGCATCGATAGGCCGTAGCCCTTGTGCGACCCAATGTCCCGGGTACCGCCAGCGGGCAGCATCAGGTACCGATCCGGCACGTCGACCTCGTCCATGATGGGCGCGCCCTCGGCGTCGGTTATCCAACCCGGCAGCACCTTGTTGCCGAGCCGTCTCAAGAGCTGAATCTTGTTGCCGGCGACGGAACTCATCGAGGCGTCGAAGATGAACGGCGGCTCCTTCTTGGACGGGGCGGCAATGCCTAGGGGATTCAAGCCCAACAGCGGTTCGGCCCCTTGCGTGGGCGCCACCTGCAAGCCGCCGGAGGTCATGGACACGCCGACCATGTCGTGCTCGAGGGCGAGGTGGGCGTAGTAGGCCGCCGCACCGTAGTGGCCGCTGTTGAACGCGGTCACGACGCCGACGCCGTTGTCCCTGGCACGCTCGCAGGCCAGTTCCATGAGCTCCTTGCCTTGCCCTAGACCGAGCCCCCGGTCGCCGTCCACCGAGACTGCGGCCGGGAAGTCCCGTACTCGCTTCATGGTCGGTGTCGGATTGATGTAGCCGCCCTTGAGCCCCGCGACGTAGGCCCGCATCATGTTGCTGACCCCGTGCGAGTCGATGCCCCGCACATCCGCGTAGATCAACGGATCCGCGCACTTGGCGGCATCCGACTCGGACATGCCGAGGGCGGTGAAGATGCTCTCCACGGCTTGGCGCATGCTTGCGTCGGGGACGCGGACCGCGATGTCCTCCGGAACCTTGAACCGCTCGAGCATCCGGGTATTCCCTCCTGTAGGCGTTGGCTGGGCAAAGCGCGTAAGCATAGACGGAAATCGTCGGGTTGATAGGATAGCCCGTTCAGTCACGCGGAACTTCCGTCATGCCGGGTCCG
>CAZJRX010000279.1:0-4778 GCA_964548145.1 uncultured Pseudomonadales bacterium
GACGGCTGGAAACTCTCGACGCGGCTAAGGTTCGTGCATGCACGGGTCCGTCACCTGTTGGCGAATTCCGCCGCCTGGGATACAGGGCACTACGGCACGCCGATCAGCGCCGCGCACATGGGGCTCGCGACCACGGTCTTCTCGATGCGTCTCCTGGAACACGCCGCACTCGTCGGCGCGGTGTTCAACGACGAAGAAGAGGCCAGCGTCATGCAGGTCTGGCGCTACGCCGGCGCGGTCATGGGCGTGCCGGAGGGTATCCTGTTCGTCGACCGCGACCATGCGCGGCGGATATTCGAGGTCGCCCACCTGTGCGAACCGTCACCCGACTCGGACGCGGCCGACATGGCGAACGCCTTGATCGGCGCGATTCCGTTGACGGCGGGTATCGAGGGGGAGCGCAAGCAGCGGAGCATCATGAAACTCGCCTACCGGCTTTCGCGTTCCCTGATCGGCAATGAACTCGCCGACCAGCTTGCGTTCCCGAAGATGAACACCGTCGGCGCGCTGGCCGCCTTTCGAGTCCGTCAACGACTCCAGCGAGTTGTGCAGGGAAGGCAAAAGGTGCGGTTGACCAACTTTTCGCAAATGCTGGACATATCCGTCTACGATAGGCCCGATGATCGCTATCGCATGCCGGATCACTACCTCTCGGCCCGGTCCAATCCGTGGTAGGCCGGCGCATCGACTGATGATCGAGGTGTTGCATGGCTGAAGCGCGCCCGGCGGCGCTGGACCGCTATACCGCGTCGGTCCTAGACCGCCGGTGGCCCGTGGTCGCCGCGGCGGGGCTCGCCATGCTCGCGCTTACGGTGGGCGTTGTGTTCATCGGTATCACGAACGACCACCGCGTCCTGTTCGACGAGCACAACCCGCAACTGCTCGCCTACGAAGCATTGGAAGAGACCTACACCGAATCCGATACGGCGTTGATCGCGGTGGCGCCCGGTGCGTCGGTCTTCACCCGCGACACGCTCGGCCTCATGGAGTCGCTGACGGAAGACGCCTGGCAGACGCCGCATTCCATCCGGGTCGATTCGCTCACCAACTACAACCACAGCGAATCCGTGGACGACGACCTTGCGGTCGGCCCGCTGGTCGATGGTGCCGAGAGTCTGGACGAAGCCGCCCTGGCGCGCGTCGAGCAAATCGCCATGGCCGCGCCCGAGATCGCGGGACGCCTCGTTTCCACCGATGGAAAGGTGGCGGCATTGGCGATCACCTTCGCCCTGCCCGAGGACGCCGACGCCGCGGTGATCGAGATCACCGATCACTTGCAGGAGGTGCTCGACTCGTACCGGACCGAGCATCCGGAGGTGGGGTTCCACGTCACCGGCGACGTGCCGATGAATCGCGCGTTCGCGGACGCCACCCGGGACGACATGGAGAAGCTGACGCCCTTCGCCTTCATCGTCATCGTCCTGGTCACGATCGCCGTTCTGCGTTCGGCCCTCGCAACGGTCGCCGTCGTCGCGGTGCTCATGTTCACAATCAACACGACGTTGGGCTTTGCAGGCTGGGTCGGCACGGTGTTCAACCCGGTCAACGCCGGTGTGCCGCTCATCGTCCTCACCATCGCCGTCGCCGACTCCATTCACATCGTCTCGGCGACGATGGCGGGTATCGGCAAGGGTCTCGCCAAGCGCGAGGCGATCATCGAGTCGATGCGCGAAAACGCCTACCCGGTGTTCCTCACCTCGGTCACGACCGCAATCGCGTTCCTAACCTTGAACGCATCGGAGGCGCCGCCGTTCCGGGTTCTGGGCAACCTCGTGGCGTTCGGCGTGATGTGCGCGTTCGTCTATTCGATGACCCTGCTGCCGGCGCTGCTCGCGATACTGCCCCTACGTCCCGGTCGCGGCGGCGGCAAATGGGTGTTCCTCGACCGCTTGGCGAGCTTTGTGATTGCGCGGCGCATGACCCTCATCTGGGTGATGTCGCTGGTGACGATCGGCCTGATCGCGGGGATAGCGAGGCTCGAGTTCACCGACAATTGGACCAAGTACTTCGATGATCGCTACGAGTTCAGACGCGACACGGACTTCATCGTCGAGAACCTGACCGGCCTCGAGTCCTGGGAGTACTCCCTGGACTCGCGTGAAGAAGGTGGGATCACCGACCCCGGCTACCTGCGCAACGTGGAGGATTTCGCGCAATGGCTGCGTGCGCAGCCGGAGGTCAGCCACGTGCAGGCGTTTCCCGACATCATGAAACGCCTGAACAAGAACATGCACGGCGACGACCCCTCGTACTATCTACGAGTTGTCGCTCCCGTTCGGCAGCGACTTGAACAACCGTATCGACATCGCCAAGTCGGCCACTCGTTTGACCGCGATGGCGCGTGGCGGTCTGACCGCCCGCGAGCAGCGCGACTTCGATACCCGGGCGCAGGACTGGCTGAGGGACCATGCCCCGGACCTCGTGACACCGGCAACGGGATTCACGATCACCTTCGCACACCTGTCGCAGCGCAATATCGAGAGCATGCTGCAAGCCACGATCCTGGCCATGGCCGGAATCTCGATTATCCTGCTCCTGGTGCTGCGAAGCTGGCGCCTCGGCCTCATCAGCCTGATCCCCAACTACGTCCCCGCAGCCATGAGCTTCGGGGTGTGGGGCTATCTCGTCGGCCAGGTGGGCCTTGCCGGCTCGGTGATGACCGCCATCGCGTTCGGCATCGTCGTCGACGACACGACGCATTTCCTAACCAAGTACCGGCGTGGCCGGAACGAGGGGCACTCACCCGCCGACGCCATCCGCGCGACGTTCCAGGCCACGGGGAGAGCGCTATGGACGACCACGGCCATTCTGGTGGCCGGCTTCCTGGTGTTCGCGTCGTCGGGCTTCGAGGTCAGCTGGACGCTCGGCGTGTTGGTCGCCATCACCCTTGTCCTCGCCTTGGTCGCCGACTTCCTGCTTCTACCGCCATTGCTCATGGCACTCGACCGGAGAAAGACATGACGTTGAACATTCCATGGAACAAACGCCAAAGGGAGCTTCCCGACCATGGCGTTTGTTGCCTGGGCAGGTCGGTGTGGCTGGGCCGAAGGCGGAGTCGGGGCGCCGCAAGCGGCGCGTTCGGATGCACAGCGTCAGCGAAGGCGCGTCGTTGCCGACGCGGTCGGGACTGCTATGGGGTGCTCGCTGCGGCCAAGCGCATTTCGCGCGCGATCGCCGCAATCGTCCCGATTGCGCTGGCATTCGACACACCGGCTGCGGAACTTGCCGAAGCCGAGCAGAAGGGCCTCGACATCGCCCTGGAGGCGAGGCAGAAGAAGGTCGGGTTCGAGAACTTCACGGCCAGCCAGATAATGCTACTGCGCAACAAGCAAGGCCGCGAGAGCCGGCGGGCATTGCGCGTCAAGGTGATGGAGGTGGCGGACGACGGCGACCGGAGCCTGTTCGTCTTCGACAACCCGCGTGATGTCCAGGGGACCGCTTTCCTCATCCACTCGCACAAGGACAAGGCCGACGATCAGTGGCTTTACCTGCCCGCCCTGAATCGCGTCAAACGGATCAGTTCCGCGAACCGATCAGGTTCGTTCATGGGCAGCGAGTTCGCCTACGAAGACATGAGCCCGCCCGAAGTCGAAAGATTCACGTATCGCTACCTTCGCGACGAACCCTGCGGCGAGTTGACCTGCACGGTGGTGGAACGCTCTCCTGTGGACGGGAAGTCGGGCTACAGCCGGCAGTTGGTCTGGCAGGACACCGACGAGCTGCGGCTTTGGAAAGTCGACTATTTCGACCGGAAGAACGCGCACCTCAAAACACTCACCATCGACGGCTACGTGCGCTATCTGGATCGCTATTGGCAGGCGAGCAACATGACCATGGTCAATCACATGACCGGGAAAAGCACGATCCTGACCTGGACCGACTACCAGTTCCGAACGGATCTGGTTGCCATGGAGTTTACCCAGACCGGCCTCAAACGCGTGCGCTGATGTACCGGCGCCGAATCACTTAGAAAACGGCGTCCGGGCCCGCGCGATGATCGGGAATTGGAAGATGTGCCGCAGTCAAAATCGGCTCTTGCCTACACGCCCGGTTCAACGTCGTGCGCGAGAGTGATGTCGATGCAATTGAGAGGCGGCACGCCAATGCCTGCCATCCCCCGCCGCGACCCGCCGAAACCTTGCCAACTATCCGCCCGGGTGTTTCGGCCGTTTACGCTCGCCATCCTCGGTTTCGCACTTTCGTTGCCATGCTTCGGGGCGGTGCCTGACACGACCGGGGTCGCGGTCTTCGGAAGCTTCTTGAACTTGGACGCCGCCGAACGCGAAGCCGAGACCATCGGCAAGCGGCTCGGCCTGGCGCTTACCGTGGTCAGATCGGAGTCGGGAAGCGGCACGGTCTTGCACCGCGTTGTGTCGGAGACGTTGGAAGAGCGGGAAGCGCGCCAACTGATCGCGCGCGCCGCGACGCTTGGACAAGACGGTTGGTTCGCCGCCTCGGACGCGGCGCCTGCAGATGCACTCGCAGCCGAAGCGCCCCCACCGGCGCATCCGCCGTCCCAGGATCCGGCACCCGCCGAGGTAGCGGACCCGTCATCGTCATTGCCGCCGCCGAGGGCACCGCCAGGCGTCGCCGATGAACCCTTCGATGCGACTGTTGATGCCGACGAGCAACTTGCCGAGACCGCCATCGACGTCGGCGTTGGCGAGACCGGCTGGACACGCCACCTCGCCCGGGTGGATCTCACGGGGACCTTTCGCGCCGAAACCAGACGGTTCTATCGCGGCGCGGGTCACTCCGGACAAGGATCGCAACCCAAC
>CAZJRX010000280.1:0-4754 GCA_964548145.1 uncultured Pseudomonadales bacterium
CCATGAGGTGGACGGTGGCCGGATTGCCTCGGCCGAGGGCGTTCAGGTCGTAGGGTTCGAGCATGTTCAGCATCTGGATCAGCAACGCGCCGCCGGACGATGCCGGTGGCATGGACACGATCTGGTAGCCCCGATAGGTTCCGCGTAGTGGTTCGCGCCACACCGACTGGTATTCGGCGAGATCCCGGTGGCTGATCACGCCGCCACCGCGCGCCATTTCCGCGACGATCAGGTCGGCGGTGGTTCCCTCGTAAAACCCCGCACGACCTTGTTCCGCGATCCGGCCAAGCGTCGCCGCCAGGTCCGGTTGGCGAAACAGGTCGCCGGGCGCCATGGGGGCGCCGTCCGAGCGGGTGAATTTGGCGACGCTGGCCGGATAGGGTTCGAAACGTTGCCGCAGCCGTCCGAACTGTCCGGCAAGGTCCGCCGGCAGCGGGAAGCCGTCCCGGGCCAGGGCGATTGCCGGGGCGATGATCTCCTGGCGGGACTTGGTGCCGTGGCGCTCGAGCACGTCGAGCAGGCCGTCGACGCTGCCGGGTACGCCGACGGCGAGGTGGGACGCGGTGGACAATCCGGGGACGACTTCGCCGGCATCGTCCAGGAACATGTCGCGGTGGGCGCTCCCGGGCGCCTTTTCGCGGTGGTCGTTGGCGACGAGTTCGCCGTTGGCCAGCCGGATCACCATGAAGCCGCCGCCGCCGAGATTGCCGGCCGAGGGGTGGGTCACCGCCAACGCGAACCCCACGGCGACCGCCGCGTCGACGGCGTTGCCGCCGCTTTGCAGCACGTCGACGCCTACCGCCGTCGCGTGCGGCGAACGCGAGGCGACCGCACCCGACTTGCCGGTGGCCACCTGGGCACCGTTCGCCGCTAGGCTAGCAAGAGCGACAGCGGCCGCCGTGGCCAGGGCTGCACCCCGACGAGGCAGTAGTGTGCCGCCTCTCAATTGCATTGACATTGCTCTCGCACACGGCGTTGAACCGGACGCTTGCGCAAGTGCCTGTTTCGACTGCGGCACATCCTCCATTTCCGAGCGCTGTGCAGGTCCAGACCCCCGAGTGTTCTGTCTAGGCTTTCGGAGACGGTACGGTAGAGCCGGTCTCGCCGTGGATCCGGCGTTTTCCATCGTCTGAGCTCGTGGTTATCGAAGCGGCACATTATCCGTATCGCGGGTAGCGGACAACGTGTTCAGTTTCGGTTCACTTGCCGCTGACTAAGCTCGGGCGTGAACTACCCGGTGGAGGTGGACATGGACTGGATGAATGCCCTTGGCGCCGTGATTGCCGTCGGTTGCCTGGCCGGATGCGCGGGCTACGAGAGCGCGGATGTCGAGGTTGACGTCGAGGCGGCGCCGGAGGAAATCCCCGATGTCGCGCCGGAGACGGATCCCGAGCAGTACCGGATCAGCGTCGAGATTCCCGTCGACGACGTAACCATCGACCGGGGCGAGAATCTCGACGTCGACGCAATGCTCGACGAGCGAACCGCGTTCGCGGCCGCCGACTTCCACCTGCGCGAGGTCGTACTCATCGCACGCTCGCGGCGCGGCGGCAGTGCCGAACTGGTCATCGACGAGTGGGCATCGGGGGCCGTCGACATTCCACAGGGCACTGCCGAGTCCTGGTTCGAGGTGCGCATCCCGGCCGCCGATGTGGGCGAGGCGGGCGTCGACTGGGTGGTCGACTTCACGGGCGCGTTGGACTTGAACTTGCTGGTGGCCGTGCTCGAACCGCGTACCGAGTTGCTCGCCGAGGCCACCGCCACGGTTCGTGAGGTCGTGGTGGAGGACCCGGCCGAGGCGGCGGTTGAGGCGCTGGCGGCGCCGTCCGTGGAGGTCGTGCAGGCCGTGGAGGTGGTCGAACCAATACCGACGCAGACCGTGGTCAAGGAGGTGGCCGTCGTGGAACAGCCCGTCTATCGAACGAAGACGGTGTACCGCTACGTGGATCGCCCGGTCTACAGCTATCGGGTCTCATGGATCTACGACCCGGCCCGCTACTACGTGTTCCGCGACTACGGCGGCTGGACCTACCGGTACTTTCCCGGTACCTGGGACTGGCGCTGCTACGACCTGAGTTTCCGCCTACCGAGCCGCCATCACCACCACGACAGACACCGACATCGTGCGGACCGACACGACGGCCGCCGACACGACGGCCGCCGATACGACGGCCGCCGATACGACCGGCGCGACCGAGGTCGACGCGGAAGCCGATCACAGGGCAGCGAGAGCAGGGCCGTCGTTTCACGCCCGGACGCACTCTGGCGGCGCGTGGATCCGGGGCACCCGAGACTTCAACTCGCGACCCAGCGCCGGGCGGAGCCGCGCGTCGAGGAAGGACGCCGGACTAACCCCCGCCTGCGGACCGAGCGGCGTGGTCAGCCACGAAACACCGCCCAGGCCGCCAATCGTCCGGACCAACCGGTCGAACGCGCAACGAACCCGCGGATGAACCCGTTTCAGCGGCGCAGTTCCAGTGGCTCGACGCGCCCCGCAGCCGAGGCGAATGCCGGTCGATCAGCGGTCGCGGGCATCCCCCCGGCCAGCGCACGCAGTGCTCGAACCCGGACATTCCAACGACGCCCTGAACAACAGGTGCCGGAGCGGCAGGTGTCGCCGTCGGTGCGTAGCGCCTCTCCCACGGAGCGGCGGAGCTCGCTGCCGTCGCGCACCGCGTCGCCGCGAACGACGACGCCTAGGCTGCGCACACGAGCTCCAGAGGGCAGTTCCCAGGATCGGGGGGATCCCGGCCGTTCGAACGTGCGCACGCGAACATTTCAGCGCCCAGCGGATAGGCCAACGGCGGCGCAGGTTCGGGAGGACTCCAGCCGTTCGAACGTGCGTACGCGAACATTTCAGCGCCAAGCGGATCCAGACGCGGTGCGAAGCGGACGGCGTGCCGTAGAGTCAGGGCGAGCGGCGCCGCGGGTTTCGACGCCATCCAATGTCGACCGGCGAAGGTCCGCCGACACCGCGCGTTCCAATGTGCGCACGCGCACCTTCCAGCGTCGTCCGACACCAAGGGAGGTCGAACCGCCACGCCCCCGTGCGGAAAGGCAACGCCCTCGTACCCAAACGCAACCATCGCAAAGTCGTCCACGGTTCAGCACCCGTTCCACGCCGCCGAGGCAGACGTCGAGTCCCGCATCGCGCCCGCAACGTGCCGCACCCACAGTGCAGCGGCCACCCGCCAAGCCGCAAAGCGACTCCGGCAGCGACGCCCGGCCGGACGAGAGCCGCCGCTCCAACGGTCGCACACGTGCGTTCGAGCGACGATAACGACAGCGGGTAAGTCGACGATCACCTCGTCCCGATCAGGTCCACGGGCGGGGTACAAGCCCGGATAGACCGGACCTACTGGAAAAAGTACACCAGGCGCAGATAGCCCCGGGAGCCGCCGCCGATGGTGAGGCCGTCACCGACACCGAGCCGGCCGAAGTCGTCGCCGCGACCGCCGAGCGACTTGATCAAGCCGACCTGCAGGCGCGCGGCATCGCTCGCGTCGTAGCCGATGGAGGTCTGCAGGACCTTGGACGAGTCCTCTACGTTGGCGATTAGGCTGAGGCTTTGGTTGACCAGCGCGTGCCAGCGAAACTGCGCCCCGACGGCAAGGTAGTCCCGCATCAGCGTGAACGTTTCGCCACGGTTCAGACGACCGGTGAGGGGCTCGGGCAGCGAATCGAGGTCGTCGGGCAGATCTCTCACCCCGAAGCCGTTGTGGAAGAACTCGGCGAAGACGTAGACGGAGCTTTGCGCGACGGGGAAGCTGTAGTCGACGTTGACTATCCCCGACACCGTCCAACCGGTCGCATCGTCGGTGGCGACGAGATCGGTGCGCACCAAAGCGCCGCCGACGGGTACTCGCAGCCCCAGCCCGGCGACGCCGTCGCCGTAGTGCCGCCCGGCCAGCGCTTCGATCTCGCTGCCGCCGACGAGGGCCCGGTATTTGATCGCAACGCTCGAGGTATCGCCCGCAATCTCGCCGTGTCTGGCAACGGCCAGCACTTCAAGATCGGACCCGCCCTCGAATAGGCGTTCGATCCGGACCAGGTCGTCGCCGGCCTTGTAGTCCTGGTCGACGGTCGTGGGCGCGAACGGGTTGAAGAGGTCCATGGGGTGGAACGCGAGGCCGCTGCCCCAACTGACCGCGTCGCGACCGACGGTCACCGCCCATCGCGGAGTTCGGTATTTGAGTGCCAAGCGGTCGAAGCGGTGCAGCAGGCGGTGGCGGTCTCCCCGGTCGAGTTCCCAGGTGAGGTCCAGCAGCCGCCGCTCGTCACCGGTCGGCGTCTGGTCGTAG
The DNA here is from genome assembly GCA_964548145.1 of uncultured Pseudomonadales bacterium. Taxonomy (GTDB): domain Bacteria; phylum Pseudomonadota; class Gammaproteobacteria; order Pseudomonadales; family Azotimanducaceae; genus VXYL01. The sequence goes on from CAZJRX010000280.1 coordinate 4,302, forward strand.
GTGGGGCCCGACTCGGCGGCGGCTTCGATCGTGTCGCCCAGGAGATAGGTGCTGGCGTGGTCGACCACGAGAGTCAGGTTTCCGAGGTTCCTGCGCCAGAGGAGACGCAGGTCGGCACCGTGGTCCAAGGGCTTGGACTCGCCCGTCGCGTCCCGGTGTGCATCGCTCCCGGGCAGCCATTGAACGGTGGAGTGCCACTTGATACGAGCGTCGAACTCATTGGCGAGTGGGGTGTTGCCCGAGATCACCAATACGGCGATAACAACGGATCGCAAGATGATTGGGCGTTGCGCGGCGCATGCTCGTAGGTGCGACGCTCGTCGTCGCCCGCCCCCAGAACCCGTCGGGGTGGGTGCCCCGTCCGGGGATCGACGGATTGCTGGTGCGATCTCGATCAAGCTTTGTCGGCGGGAGCTGGGCGGGGACGCGCTGGCTGTGGACGACCATCGAGCA
>CAZJRX010000281.1:0-4709 GCA_964548145.1 uncultured Pseudomonadales bacterium
GAACCAAAATCCTCGGCGATCATCGCGGCCACTGGTGAGAAATGCGGGCTAGCGACTTACCTCCACCGCCCGCAGGTGGGAAGTAATCGCGTCGACGATGTCGCCAATGGCCGGCTCGGATAGGTCGTGCCCAAGCTTGTCGATCTCCACGTACGTCGCCCCCGGTATGGACGCCGTGGTGTCCCGGCCGGCCTCCACCGGCACCAACGGATCGGCGTTGCCGTGGATGACCAGGGTCGGTACATCGAGATGACCTAGCGCCTCGCGCCGGTCGTCGGCCGTGAGGATCGCGGCGAGTTGTCGCATGACCCCCTCTGGCCGGTGGGCGCGTTCGACGGCACGACGGGCGAACCGACCGATGCCGTGCAGCTCCGAATCGTAGTGGGGGCCGCCGAAGATCTTCGAGGCCTGGATCGTCTGCGCGATGATCGTTTCGGTGTCGCCACCGGCGACGGACCCGATCAACGCACCGACGACCTCGCCCGCCGGGCCTGGCAGACCGGGATTGCCGGTCGACGACATAATCGACGTGAGGCTGTAGACACGGCCCGGGTGCTCGATGGCCAGCGTCTGGCTGATCATGCCTCCCATGGACAGGCCGATGACGTGCGCGCCTCCCTGGCCGAGGTGATCGAGAAGAGCGACCACGTCGTCGGCCATGTCGGCGAGCGTGTAGGGCGGTGTCAGCACCGACGGCCGGTCGCGCGCCGCAAGAAGGGCTTCCACGGTTGGGGCGGGCTGCTCGGGACCGTCCGAGTAGCCGACGTCGCGGTTGTCGAACATCACCGCACAGAAACCCGCGTCGACGACACCCTCGATCAGCGACTCCGGCCATTGCACAAGCTGGCAACCCAAGCCATGCACGAACAGTACTCGCGGGTTCGCCCGTGCGCCGCGGTGTTCGAAATAGATGTCGCCGCATCCGGCCTTGAACTTCGCCATGGAACGTACCGTCTCCTCTTGCCCCGCACGGGCCCGAAGGCCGGAGATGTTAGCAAAGTGTCCATGGGCGACGGGCGCGGGGGGCGATCTGTCGTTGTGGTACTGACAGGCCGTACCGAGCGGCGGACAATGACGCCACTTCCGGAGCGACGATGGGAATTCAACGGGTGACGGTCGCAATGGCGGCGGGCGGCGTTTTGGTGCCACTCCCTCGGTTTTCGCCATTGTTTTCACTTTGTCGTCACCGTTTATCCGACTGGCGTTGGCTATACTCGCGCGATGATTTCGCGGGCAAGCCAAATTGGCATGGCGACCCTCGTCCTGCTGTTGACTGGGTGCGCCTCCCTTATCGGTAGCGTAACCGGCGGTCTCTTCGACGACCTATCCGACGCGATTCTCGACAGCGACGACCCGGCGACCGTCCGCGACGGGGCGCCCGCCTACCTGCTCATGCTCGATGCCCTGCTAAGGGGCGATCCGGACAACCCGGACTTGCTACGGGGCGCTGCGACGCTGAACGGGGCCTACGCCACGGCTTTCGTCGCCGACGACGCCCGGCGCCGGGCGTTCGCCACTAAGGCGTTCGACTTTGCGCGGCGGGCGGCGTGCATCGACATCGCGTGGATGTGCGATGTGCGGACGGTGGACTTCGAGGAGTTGTCACGAAGCGCGGCATCGCTAGGATCGAAGGACGTGCCGGCCGCCTACGCGTTGGCCACGTCGTGGGCGGGCTGGATCCAAGCCCATGCCGACGATTGGAACGCCATTGCCGATCTCGCCCGGGTGAAACCGATCATGGCCCGCGTGGTCGAACTCGACGAGAGACACGATTACGGGGGGCCGCACCTCTACATGGGTGTCTTCGAGACCCTGATTCCGCCATCGTCGGGCGGTCACCCGGAGGTTGGTCGGGCACATTTCGAACGGGTTCTCGAACTCACGGACGAACGCCACTTGATGGCGAAGGTCTATTTCGCGGAGCAGTACGCCCGGCTGCTGTTCGACCGCGAGTTGCACGACTCCCTGCTGAACGAAGTAATGGCGGCGGATTCCGCATCACCCGGACTAACGCTCATGAACACGATTGCTAAGGAGCAGGCACGTGCCCTACTGGATTCCGCAGACGACTACTTCTGACCGGCGCCACCGTTGGTGCGGCATCGTGTCGACATGCGTGTTGGCTGCGCTGGTTGCCTTTGCGTCCCCGACGACCGCGAAGACCCTGAAGATTGCGACCACGGCACCGGATGGTTCCGCATGGATGAGGGTCTTGCGCGAGGCCGGGGCGAACGTGGAAGCCGCGACAGAGGGACGGGTGAAGATCAAATACTTCCCCGGCGGCGTCCGTGGCGACGACCACCAGGTATTGCGACGCATGCGGGTGCGCCAACTCGACGGCGGAATCGTGCAGACGGGCGTGTTCAGCAAGCTGTTTTCGGATGTGCAGGTCTACAACCTGCCGATGGTCTTCCGGAGCTTGTCCGAGGTGGATGCCGCGCGTGCCGCCATGGACCCCTTGCTGGTCCAGGGTCTGGCGGACGCCGGTTTCGTCGCCTTTGGAATTGCCGAGATCGGCATGGCGTATGCGATGAGCACGAAGGAAACGCTGACGCTGACGGATGCGCGCCGTCTCAAGGTCTGGTCGCCGCAAGGTGACCGCCCGGCCGAACGCACGCTGTCGGCCTTTCGGATCAAACCGATTCCGTTGAGCCTGCCGGAAGTCTTCGCAGGTCTGCAGACCGATCTGATCGACACCGTGACCGCGCCGCCGGTTGCGGTCTTGCCGCTGCAGTGGCACACCAAGCTCAAGTACGTGCTCGATCTGCCGTTCATGTACATCTACAGCCTTGTCGTCGTGTCCAGCCGCAGCCTTGAGGGTAGCGCCGATGACGACGTCGACGCCTTGAAACGGATAATGGGCGCGGGAATCGCCGAGATCGACCGGCTCAACCGGGCCGATCACGACGGCGCGTGGCAGGCCCTCGAGACGCAAGGCCTCAAGTTCATCAGCCCTACGGATACGCAGGTCGCCGAGTGGCGTCGGGCGGCGGACGCGGCGACGCAGGTGTGGATCGACGAGGGCATCATCAGCAAGGATATCCATGCCACCCTGACGGGCTTGCTGGACAAGGCGAGATCCGCCCGGGCGCGTCGACCGGTTCCCGAACCCGAAGGCATTGGCGGCTAGCCGTGCCCCGCCGGTTGGAGCGGAGCTTGCGCGTCGCGGAGACGTTTCTCCTTGCGCTATTGCTGCTAGTGATGATCGCCGTGGCCGTTGCGCAGATCGTACTGCGCAACGCTTTCGGTACCGGCATCGTCTGGGGCGAGGATCTCGTACAGGTGGCCGTCCTGTGGGTCACCATGCTGGGGGCGATGACCGCCGCGGGCTCCGACAATCACATTCGGATCGACCTCGTGGCACGCCTTGCCCGTCCGAAGTTCCGAATCACGGTAAGCCGGGTGACGGCTCTGTTCACGGCGATGGTATGTGCGGCCCTCGGCTGGTACTCGATCGAGTTCATTCGCTGGGACTTCCTGGACGGTACGCCGGGATTCGGGGTCGTGCCCGCATGGATATGCGAGACGATCATTCCCGTGGCCGCCGTCGTCATGGCGATCCGCTACGTCGGCCACGCCATCTGGCCCAATCAGGACGATCAACCGTGATCTGGCTCGGGATCGCTGTCGTTGCGCTGATGGCGCTACTTGGGGCGCCGCTCTTCGCGATCGTACTGGCGGCTGCGATGCTCGGGTTTGTTGCCGGTGGCGAGGATCTCAGCCTCATTGCCATCAATATCTACGGCATGACCGACAAGCCGCTGTTGCTGGCGTTGCCGTTCTTCACCTTCGCCGGTTACCTGATGGCGGCGGCCAAGTCCTCGGAGCGCCTCATGGACCTGACCCGCGCCTTATTCGGGTGGATGCCGGCGGGTTTGGCCATCGTCGGCTTCGTGGCGTGCGCTGTGTTCACGGCGCTGACCGGCGCATCGGGTGTCACCATCGTGGCCTTGGGTGCGTTGCTGCTACCCATGCTCAAGTCGAGTGGCTACGGCGAGCGATTCAGCCTGGGACTCGTAACCGCCTCCGGCAGCTTGGGCGTGCTGATCGTGCCGGCAGTGCCGCTGATCCTCTACGGCGTGATCGCCCAGCAAATGGATGTCGGCGAGACGTTTACCATCCAGCAGTTGTTCCTTGGCGGCATCGGTCCCGTGCTGGTCATGCTGGCATTGCTTGCGGCCTGGACGGCTTGGCGCTACGGCGGGGGCCGGCGGCCGAGCTTCGAGGGAGCAACGCTGTGGCGAGCGCTGTCGACCGGGAGCTTCGCCGACGTGCCATCCGCCTGGTCGATCCGGGCGCGGGAGGGTGTTTCCCGAACGACCTTCGATGCGTGCGAGCTTTGGCGTGCGGTCAAGGCTGCACGTTGGGAGATACCGCTGCCGTTCGTTGTCCTAGGCGGCATCTACTCCGGTTTCTTCGCCATCTCCGAGGCGGCGGCGATGACCGCCTTGTACGTGCTCATTGTCGAGGTCGGGTTCTATCGCGAGGTTTCGTTGCGGGAGCTGCCGGGCGTTGCCCGGGATTCCATGGTCATGGTTGGCAGCATCCTGTTGATCCTCGGCGTCGCCTTGGCATTCACCGACTTCCTCATCGGTGCCGATGTGCCACAGCGCCTGTTCGCCTTCATGCAGGAGCATGTCAGCAGTCCGTTGACGTTCCTAATCCTGCTCAACATCGTGCTGCTGGTGCTTGGCGCGATCCTCGACATC
>CAZJRX010000282.1:0-4696 GCA_964548145.1 uncultured Pseudomonadales bacterium
TGTTGATCTCGCCGTTGTGGCTCATGAAGCGGTTCGGCTGCGCCCGGTCCCAGGACGGGAAGGTGTTGGTGGAGAACCGCGAATGCACCATGGCGAGGTGCGATTCGTAGTCGGCGTCCTCGAGGTCCGGGTAGAACGGGAACAACTGGTGCGGCGTCAGCATGCCCTTGTAGACCATCACCTTGGCGGACAGGCTGACGAAGAACAGCAGCAGGCGCTCGGTCAGGCTTTCGTCGGTGCGCAGGCGGTGGGTCGCGGCCTTGCGAATGAGATAGAGCTTGCGTTCGAGCGCATCGCCTTCGAGGTCGCTGCCGATGAAAAGCTGCTCGATCGCCGGCATCGACGCGCGGGCCGCATTGCCGATATCCGCCTCGTCCGGGCGCGTCGGAACTAGCCGCCATCCGAGCAGCCGCTGGCCGGCGTTCGCGATCTCCTCTTCGATCACCGCCTTGCAGCGCGCCCGCTCGTCCTCGGTCCGCGGCAGAAAGACGATGCCGGCCCCGTAGTGGCCCGGCGCGGGCAGATCGATGCCGAGATCGCGCTTCGCGGCCTTGGCCAGGAACCTGTGCGGCAGTCCGGTCAGGATGCCGGCACCGTCGCCGGTGTTCTTCTCGTAGCCAAGGCCGCCCCGATGCACCATGCAGCAGTTCATGTGGCCTGCGGAGTCGATGATCTCGCGGCTGGCACGGCCCTTGATGTCGCAGATGAAGCCGACGCCACAGGAGTCCTTTTCCTGCGTAGGATCGTAGAGCCCCCGGGGCCGCGGCAGGCCGAGGGTCAGTTGTCTGTCGAGTTCGGACATCGCCGGCTGTTGCGTCATGCGACCCGCAAGCATAACCGACCGCGCTGAGGCTTGCTCAATCTGCCCGTTGGGTGTCAAAGCAATTCAGAAATGTCCCCTTGGAGGGGCTACTGGTAGACGTCCCTGCGGTGCCCTACCTTGAGTACGATCACGATCAGTGACGTCGTCGAAACGCTGTAAAGGATCCGGTAGCTTCCGACCCGGATTCGATAGACATCCTCATAGCCAGTGAGCTTCCTCGTGCCGCGAGGAAACGGATCGACACCCAGAGTCAGGATTGCACGAGCCAGCCGCTGCTGATCATTTCGGGGGAGCTTCCTCAACTGCCTTTCGGCCGTTTGACTGATCTCGATCTCATAGCGTGCCATCGAGTTTGAGATCCTTCAGAACCTCGGATATTGGCCGAGTCGGTTCGTGGCGGATCTGTCTCAGATCCTCGATGTCCTCCAGTTCCTCCAAACGATCCAACAGCGCTTCCTGTATGAAGTGGTTCATCACTATGCCGTGCGACCGACAATACCGCTCCATGGCGGTCTTGAGGGTCTCATCCACTCTGGCGCTGATCTGCACCGTTGCCATTTGTCACCATCCTTGAGCTATGAATTGGTATAGCAACATAGCATTTGCTGGATCGCGTCGCTATCGTCGAGGTCTCGCGAGACGGTAGTCCGTCGGTGAACATATACTCGTCGCGAACGGATTGGCGGGTACAGTCGGTGAGCGTCCGCGTGGAACCCCTAAACGGCAACTTCGGCGTCGAAGTTCGCGACAGCGATGTGCCATGCCTCACCGACGGTGATCTGAAGCACATCCTGATGTGCCTCTACGAGCAGCGGTTCCTCGTACTTCGAACCGGCGGCCTGACCAAGTCGCAGTTCGTCGAGTTCGCCCGCCGCGTCGGCGAACCGATCCGGTTGAGCGGTGACCCCGACTTCCCGGAGATCGCCAACATCACTAACGTCGGGATCGACACCAAGGCGCGCCGGCTAGGGGCCGCGCACTGGCACACCGACCAGTCGTTTCGGAACCAGGTGTCCTCCATCACCATGCTTTACTCGGTACAGGCTCCCATGCAGGGCGGGGAGACCAATTTCTGCGATCTTGCCGCCGCCTACGCTGCGCTGCCCGGGTCGACGAAGCGGACGATCGAAGGTTTGACGGTCGTCCACCGCCACGGCGTGTCGGTGGCAGCCCGCCCGGGCGACCATGTCCCCATCCCGCCCAAGGGATGGGATCAGAGCACGACCGTCACCCACCCACTGGTGAAGCGCCACCCGATCACCCGCCAGAAGACCCTGTACGCCATCACCGGCACAAGCCAAGGGATCGTCGGCATGGAACACACCCAAGCGGAGTCGCTCTTGAAGGAGTTGTGCGACCACGCATTTCAGGACCGGTTCGTGGCGCGACACCAATACCGAGTCCACGATCTCATCCTGTGGGACAACCCGACGGCCATGCACAGCGCGACGCCGATGGCCGCCGCGACGGGCCCCGACAACACGCGCCTGCTGCACCGGATCAGCCTGCGAGGCACCCCATCGGTCTTTGCTAGCGAGCATCACGCGGCATGAAGGACGCGACCGCTTCGTGCTCGCCCCGAGAATTTGCTTCGCAAATTCTCCCGGTAGGGAACGTCGCCGACACCACCGAACAGCAAACCGGCGTTGTTCGATGAAGGCGGTCTGGAACGGGCACGTGATCGCCGAGAGCGCCGACACGGTGGTCGTCGAAGGCAATCACTACTTCCCGCGCGCCGCTCCGCCTACCCCCCTTCGATAATCCGGGCGACCACAACGCGCCCGTCAGGGCGCGCGGTCGCCCCTACGGGGAGTCTCCGCGCTCCAACATCTGAACGTAAACTTGGATGAATCGGTCCTGGCCGATGTCGCCTGCCGCAAGCTCGATGATCAGGTCGGCGAGTTCGATCTGGTGTTTTCTTGCGATGGTCCTCTCGCCATTCATCAACAAGATCAGGTCGCCGACCGCGAGGGCCGTGCGCTTGTTCGCGTCATTGAACGGGTGCCCGACGGCGAACGCATACACGGTGAATGCCGCAACCTGCACGACCGTCGGGTCTTCGAATTGGTACGCCAGGTTGGTGTGGATTCGACCGAGTACGGCACCGAGCGATGTGCCCACCCGGGATCCCGGCAATCCACCGTGTCCTGCTAGGAGGTGCTCGTGCAGGTCGGCGACTTGCTGCTCGGTTGGTAGCGCGATGCTCACCGCTTTGCGAGGTAGGCGAGCACTCCCGACCGTTGATCGAGTATCGCCTGGGTCAGTTCGGCCGCCCGAGCGTCGTCGACCTTATCGAAGGACAAGGACTCGATGGGCACGTAGTAGCCCTCGATCTTGCTGTTGCGCAGGATGGCCGTCGGTTTGCCCTCGTCGAGAATCCGACTCGCCTGCTGTTTGAGTTCGGTCATGGTCACGTATCGCATGGCTTCAATCGGTGCTGATATCGATGCCGAATCGTAGCACCGAGATCGGTTCTTGATAAACTGCCAAACCGACGAGCGGATCTCTCGGGAAGATGGGAACACGGGCCGACGCGATGAAGATCACCGATGTAACGCACTTCCTTGTCCACCCCGGACGCGGCAAGAACCTCTGTTTCGTTCGCATCGACACCGATGGCGACGTCCACGGCTGGGGCGAGTGCTACACGCAGTCGGACCGCGATACCCAGATCACCGCCCACATCGATCAGATCAAGCGGTACCTGATCGGCCGCGATCCGGGGCGCATCAAGGCGTTCACGCAGGCGACCTTCGACGACTTCGCCGCGCGGCGCGGGTCAATGGATCTCTACTGCGCGGTGAGCGGGCTCGAGCAGGCCCTTTGGGATATCAAGGGCAAGGTCGCCGGCCTGCCCGTGCACGCACTGCTTGGCGGCGCTTGCCACGACCGGATTCGGGTCTACGCGAACGGCTGGTCGGGTGGTGCCCGATCCCCCGACGAGTTGGGCGCCCAAGCCGCTGCGGTCGTCGATCGCGGGTTCAGCGCGTTGAAGTTCGATCCCGTGCCGGGGCCCTGGCGAACGTTCGTCGACAAGGACGTCGAACGGCGCGCCATCGAGAACGTCTTCGCGGTTCGCGAGGCGGTGGGCGACGACGTGGACATCCTCGTCGAAATGCACCGGCGGCTGGCGCCCATGCACACGGTGCGGATTGCCCGCGCCATCGAGCGCGCCGCGCCGTTCTGGTTCGAGGAACCGGTCCTGGCCGAGAACGTGCCCGCCCTGGCCCGGGCCAAACGCGATATCAACATTCCCGTCGTCACCGGCGAGGCGCTCTATACCAAGTTCGACTTCCGCGAGGTGTTCGAGCGGGGCGCGGCCGACATCATCAATCCCGACGTGTGCAACGTCGGCGGCATCCTGGAATTGAAGGAGATCGCGGCCATGGCGGAGCCGTACTTCGTCGCCGTGTCGCCGCACAACTTCAACAGCACGACCGTGGGATTGGCCGCCACGGCCCACGTCGCCGCGACGATGCCGAACTTCCTGATCACCGAGTATTTCGTGAACCTCGAGGAACTCGGCCTCGAGATCGCCCGCGATCCCTGGCGTGTCGTGGACGGATACATCGAGATGCCGCAGGGTCCGGGGCTCGGCATGGACCTCGTCGAGGCGGCGCTGGCGGCGCACCCCTACCGGCCGTTTCCGATTCGGTAATACAGGTGACCTGAAACACCCAGCGAGGCTCGCCTCAACCAACGAGATTCATCCCGGGCGCGGTGAATCCCTATGTCGAGTCGCGGTACCTCGACAGGTCGCCCGACGTGACTTCCGAAGCAGGCACGAGCCGATAGTGCTTCTCCTGCACGACCTTGATCTCGTCCTCCTCCATCGTGACCTCGAACATGGCGATCAAGTCGCCTTCGGCGAAC
>CAZJRX010000283.1:0-1641 GCA_964548145.1 uncultured Pseudomonadales bacterium
GGAGCAGGTAGTAGCCCCGGTCTCCTGCGCCGAACACCTCGACGCAAAGCAAGGCTTGATCGCCCGCCATTCCCACGCGGGATAGCGACACGACGGGCATGCCACGGCGGGCGCGGATCGCCTCGGCATCCGCCTCGCCGGTGTCCAATTGCAGCTTTGCCGCGTAGCGATCGAGGTCCAGCGCACCGGCATCATTGGCATTCGCCGCCTCGAATGCCGCCCAGGCCGCAGGAGGTAGAGACACCTTCGTGCCGCGACAGTCGCTCGGTCGGCTGACCACGACCACCTCGCCCATGCGGGCAACCACCGAGTCGACCAGCGCGTCGAGGACATCCGTTTCCCGCGGTGGGGGCAGATCGGGCCGGCATCCCGCCAGAAAGACGGCGAACAGACCCGCGACGCCCCAAAAACCGCAACCGAGTCTCCTCATCCTCACGGCGCCGCTGCCGATACCACCAGCGCTGTCGGGAGCGGCATTGGGCCTCAAGCGGACTCCCGGGCAAGAACGGTGCCCTCGGCGATCAACGCATCGATCTCGGCGGTCGAGTACCCGAGTTCCTCGAGCAGGGCGATGGTGGCACCGCCCATGGCACCCGTTCCGGGGTATTCGTCGCCCTTGGAGAAGCGAACCATCGGACCGTTGCGGACGTAGTCGCCCCAATCCGGATGCACCGCGGGTACTCGCAACTCCTCGACCCCGCAGTGCTCGTCTTCGAGCAGGAACGCCGGTGGCTGCAAACCGTCGGCGCGAACGCAGCCAACGCCCTTCGGTGCCAAACGGGCTTCGAAGTCGTCGGCATCGCCCGCCGCGAAAACCTCGCCGAGCACCGACGCAAGATCCGCTGCATCGCGTTCGACCTCGAGCCGGAGCTCGTCACACAGCCGGCGCCACTCGTCGTCGTTCGCGATCATCAGGAATACCCAGCCGTCGGCACACCGGTAAAGGCGATGCAGGGGTCCGAGGCCGAAGCCGTCCGGGTCCACGGTAGGGCGTTGTGGTTTGCCCTCGTAGCTCAGGAAGTCATCCCAGTTCGCGTAGGCGTTGGCCCCGAACATATCGACGAAGATCTTTTGGCCACGGCCATGCGCGCGCCTAGCGGCGAAGCCCAGGAGCGCCGTCGTCGCGACCACCATGGACATGTTGGGATCGGGGTTCACCTCGTTGGCGCGCAGCAGCTTGCGTGCCGTCTCGCGTAGTTCGGCATTGTCCGGAATCCTGTCCTCGGGCGGTAGGCCACCGAGTTGCCACACCACGCCACCCAGTGCCGCGCCGGGGATCGGGTGCGTCGAAGGCCGCTTCGCGCCGGGACCATTCGGCCCGTAGCCGTTCGCGGACACGTAGACGAGGTTGGGATTGGCCGCGGACAACTGCTCGTAGCCGATACCGAGTCGCTCGGGCACCCCCATCCGGTAGTTGTGGATCCAGATGTCCGCCTTCTTCGCCAACGACTGCGCGATCGCCTGGCCCTCGGCGGACTTGAGGTCGAGGCTGATGCACTCCTTGCCGGCGTTGCACTTCGACGCCCCGAAACCATGGAACATCGACCGGAATGGGTCACCGGTCAACGGCTCGATCTTGATGACCCTGGCACCTAGGTCCGCGAGTGTCGCGGCGGCCAGGGGTGCGGCGATGATGGTCGC
>CAZJRX010000283.1:1651-3025 GCA_964548145.1 uncultured Pseudomonadales bacterium
CCAATGGCTTGGCGGGCCTATCACCCTCGACCGGCACCGTCCGGACAGGACGTGGCTCGATGCCATGGAAGGACGTCTCGACTGCGGCGCCGCCCACGCTGCCAGGCGATTCCGTGAGATTTGCCAACAACCCGAGTTGGGTGACGCCATCGCGCTCGACGGCGTGCCCGTTGGCCATGACATCGGCGTCGGCAAGCGCTTGCTGGGTCGTCTGGTAGGGATGCGACGCAACGCCGCCGTCAGCGACGAAGATGTCGGTCCATTCCGCAAGCGTCTTGCCCTGCATGTGATCGAACAGGTGATCGCGAAACGCCTCGCGCACTTCCGGCGACCAGCGCATGGGGTCGCCCCTGTGCGCCTCGTCGGCGATGTCCGCCGCGAGGCCGGAAGCCCGGAAAAAGTTCTGCAGCAGGTGGGGCAGCAGGTTGCCGAGTTGCAGCCACTTGCCGTCCTTGGTCCGCACCGGGTGATAGTTCATGGTCGGCATCGACACGGTGCGATCCCGGGTGGCCTTGGGTCGCTCCAGGATGCCTTTGTCCCACAGTTGGGCCATGGCCATGATGCCCATCTCGTAGGGCATCATGCCGCGCAACAGCGACGTGTCGAAGGTAAAGCCGTGCCCCGTCGCCTCGCGCCCGATCAAGGCCGCCAAGAGTCCTGCGGCGGCACTCTGCGCCGTGGCATGGGTACCGACCTGCAACGCCGCGTAGTTGGGGCCTGGCCGGTCCGCGACGCCGGCGAAATTCAACATCCGACCGGACTTCGCGGCAACGACGGGCTCGTAGGCTGGATAGGTCGCGTACGGGCCATCCTCGCCGAAACCTGACACGATCCCCAGCACGAGATCGGGCCGCCCCATGTATTCGACATCCAGCCCGATGGCGTCGCGGCTGGCCCGATCAAGGTTGGTTAGCACGGCGTCGGCCGATTCGACGATCAAGCTGCGCAACCGAGCCACGTCGTCGGAATCGTCGAGGTCCGCCGCCACGATACGCTTGCCCCGGGTCCACAGCGGCCACGATCCCATGCCCGACCAGGGGTCACCGCCCTTGGGCACGACCTTGACCACATCGGCGCCGAAGTCGGCGAACACCATGGTGGCCAACCCCGTCACGGGCCCAACGCCCACCTCGACGATACGGAAACGGGAAAGCGGGGCCATGGAAGCTCTCGATGCGGGACAAGCGCCAAACTTTGCGTGAGGCCGAGGACTCGGTCAACCGTTGCGGTCTCCACAGTATCTCCAAGGCTGATCCATTGATCGCCCGTCCCTAGCCCGCAGATGACCTACCCGGAAGGCGCGCCGGCGGCCACCAAACAGGACAAACGAAAGCACCACGCCGAATTTCGCGCCGCCGGCACAGCTAACGCGAC
>CAZJRX010000283.1:3035-4664 GCA_964548145.1 uncultured Pseudomonadales bacterium
CGACCTCCTTGGGTCCGAATCGGTTCACGTGCTTCAGATCCACGCGTCCACCTACGAAGAGTTCGACGAGCAGGACGAATCGATTGGCACGCGGTGCCATCGCGACATCGCCGATGCGAGCTCGCGAGTTCCAGCCTTGCGTCGGGTAGGTAGTACTGCGATTCCCGATGGAACGCATCATTCTCAATTGGTATGATTTTCTGTATCCGTTCTACATACGAGGTCAAACATGCGCGTGTCCGAACGGGGCCAGATCACCATCCCGAAGGCACTGCGGGATCAGTTCGGCATGAACCACAACGTCGAAGTCGAGATGGTTCCGACGAAACGAGGGTTGTTGATCCAAAAGCGCACGACCACGGCACATCCGGTTGAACGCGTCTACGGATTGCTCGGCCGCGGTGGTAATACGGACGATCTCATCGAGAAGATCCGGGGACGGTGATCGCCGCAGCCGACACGAGTGTTCTGCTCGACGTGTTTCTGCCCGATGAGCGGTACGGTCAAGAATCTCGGGACCGACTCCGGGCCGCGTACGATGCCGGTGCCATCGTCGTCTCGGACGTGGTGTATGCGGAACTCGCGGCGACGTTTGCCGACCGTTCGGCTCTCGACCACGCGCTCCGAGAGATCAATGCAACGACGTCGGCAATCGACACGGGCATCGCCTTTGAGGCGGGACTGCGCTGGAAGCGCTATCGCCAGGCAGGCGGGCCACGAACCCGCATCATCACTGACTTCCTGATCGGCGCCCACGCGCTTGCCGTCGCGGACACGTTCCTGACGCGCGACCGCGGTTTCTACGCGACGTACTACCCCGAGTTGTCGGCAAGGTGATCAGGTCACCGTGAACTCGATCCTGCCGAAGTCTCCGTAGTCCGCAACGTAGTCGCCCGGCACCGCTGGGTGTATTCCGCCGCATGCGCCAGTGATCAGCAGCATGCCGTCGACGACTTCCAGGCCCCGCTCCCGCGCCTCGTTGAGCATCCAGGCCAAGGCCGCCTGGGGGCCGCCCATGGCGTCGGAAGCCGGTGCCGAACACACTTCTTCGCCGTCGCGCGTCAGCGTGATCCGGATGTCCCCATAGGAGTCCCGAAGCGGCTGCTGCTGGCCGACGATGTAGCGGTCCGAGGCGATATTGCATGCCGTCAGGTTGGCGCCGTTGCGATCCGCTTCGTCCGCGAAGGCCATGCGCGGCACCTCGATGACGGGTCCTGCGGACCTCGGCGTCCCGTCGCCGTCGACCACGAGACCGATCTCGCACTCCAGGCTGACGCCGGGACCACTCGGGAACGACACGCCCGGTGCCAGCCGACCCGACGCGTACAAGCTGCCGATCAAAGGATGGGTTAGCCCGAACGCCTGCTGGCCCGCCGCGGCGGTCATGCCGGCTTTCAACCCCGCGATCGCGCCACCCGATGCAGCGGCGACGACCTTCTTCTGAATCTCGTAGGCTTCTTCCAGGCCGAGATCCGCAGGCATCTTCGGGAGGGCACCCCCCGAGCGGATCGCGTTGGCCATGCCCTCCACCAAATCACTCATCATCAGTTCCCGAAGTCCCAGGACTCGCCGGCGTGGTAGCGGCGCAGCACGTTCTTGGCGATCAGGATCTTGTGCACCTCGTCCGGG
>CAZJRX010000284.1:0-4650 GCA_964548145.1 uncultured Pseudomonadales bacterium
TCCGAACAGCGGCTCACCGCGGACGAGCGCGTGGTTATCGACGCCGGTGATGCGCTTGCCGAGCAGCCTGAACTCGGCACGCTTCTTGAGCGTGACCTCTTGCGGATCGGGAACCGGCACGGTGGCGGCCTTTGTTGCCAACTCCGTGTACTTGAGCTTCCGCCCGCTCGCCCCGTGGATGACATGGCTATCCCGGGTCGAAAGAGCCGACGCCTCGACCCCCCAGTGCTCGGCCGCCGCCGCGACGAGCATGCTCCGCGCCGTGGCCCCCGCACGGCGCAGCGGATCCCAGTTCATGGGAATGGACATGGACCCGCCGGCGAACTGGACGCCGTAGAGGTCCTGGTCGATGGACGACTGCACCACCTGCACATCGTCCCAGGCCGCGTCGAGTTCCTCGGCGATGATCATGGGTAGCGAGGTCTTCACGCCCTGGCCGACCTCCGGATTCTTGGCGTAGAGCAGGATCCCTGAGGCGTCGATCTTGATATAGCCGTTGGGCTGCAACGCGCCGCTCGTCGCCAGCGCTCGGGATGTTGTGAACGAGAGCATCAAGCCGCCGCCCACCAGG
Source organism: uncultured Pseudomonadales bacterium (assembly GCA_964548145.1). GTDB lineage: Bacteria > Pseudomonadota > Gammaproteobacteria > Pseudomonadales > Azotimanducaceae > VXYL01. Next base: position 572 of record CAZJRX010000284.1, read on the forward strand.
CCCGTGAGTTTCAGGAACTGGCGCCGGTCGAGTCTGCCAATGCTGAATGCCGCAGGGTCGTCCGCCCCGGACGCAACGGCATGCTCGCCGGTCACGGCGGGTACCACGTCTCCGATGTCCGCATAGTTCAAAGTTGTCATGCCGCAGTCTCCCCTACTCCGCCGCGTCGGCCGCTTCAGCCGACGACCGCCGCCTCGCCGATGCCACCTTCACCGCTTCACGGATGCGGACATAGGTTCCGCACCGGCAGAGATTGGGCGCCATCGCTTGATCGATGTCGTCGTCGCCTGGGTTCGGCTTGGCCCGCAGAAGGGCTTCCGCCGCCATGATCTGGCCTGCCTGGCAATACCCGCACTGGGCCACGTCCAGATCGACCCAGGCCTGCTGCACGGGATTGAGTTCGCCGTCGCTGCCGGCGAGACCCTCGATCGTCGTCACGTCCGCACCACCGACGGACGAGATGGCGTAGGAACAGGACTTCACCGCCTGGCCGTCCAGCAGCACCGTGCAGGCACCGCATTGGCTGATCCCGCAACCGAACTTGGTACCCACGAGCCCCAGTTCGTCGCGTAGAACCCACAGCAAGGGCGTCTGCGGATCGACCTCGCCGAGATCGCGCGACTCCCCATTCACGTTGAGCTTCATCGTCGTGGTTCCCTCTCCATCCGACCGAGGATGGTTTGTAACCCAAATCACGGCGTTTTGACACCTTATTCGCCTGCGGAGTAAGTTCGCTCCCTTTGATCGAGGGAGGCGACGCCAATGGCAGAACCGGCGATGATCACCACGCTGGATGAATTCGAGGCCGAATACCGCAAGGGCATCGGCTACCGAACGCCGCCGCTCGGCAGCAAGGAGGCAAGCCTCGACAACATCCGCCGCTTCGGCGACGGCGTCGGCGACTACAACCCCCTCTATCGCGACGAGGCATACGCCGCCAACAGCCGCTTTGGCATGGTCACGGCACCGCCGATCTTCATCTACGGCGCCAGCATCGGCGTCGCCATGGCGATCAACGGCAACATCGACGGTCGGCGGCTGTCGTCCAGTTTCTTCCCCATGAACTACGCCGGCGGCACCATCGAGTTCCATAGGACCATCTGGCCCGGTGACCGGGTCACCGCCACCGAAGAGATCGTCGATGTCCACCGCAAGCACAGCGACCGCATCGGCGACTTCGTGCTGTGCGAGGCGCTCGTGAGCTACCACAACCAGCGCAAGGAACTGGTCGCCACCAAGTCGACGCTCATGGCGCGCTACGAGAATCTCGGCGGCGGCCGGACCATCCGGTACGACCGGGAGAAGAAGACCCAGGTCGTCGAGGAGTCCCCGGACCCACTGGTCTTCGAGCGCGAACGCCGCGGCAGCGCGACTCGCCACTTCGAGGACGTCGTCGAAGGCGAGGAGATGCCCACACTCCATAAGGGTACCTACACGGTCACCGAGTTGTTCCTGTTCACCCACGGCGTCGTCGGCACCGGACGCAGCCCCCGGGCGGCCTTGGAGAAGGAGGAATCCAAGGATCTCGGCGGCGGCGGTCGTTTCGATGCCGACCACGCGAAGCATCGGCGCAACATGCCCGGCCAATTCGACTGGGGTCCGCAACGGGTCTGCTGGCTGGCCCAGATGGCCACCGACTGGATGGGTGACGACGGCACGTTGAAGCGCATGGTGACGCGGGTCCGGCATCCCAATGTCGTGGGCGACACCAACACCGTGTTCGGCAAGGTGGGCCGCAAATACACCGAGAACGGCGAGAACCGGGTGGACCTCGAGGTCTACAACGAGAACCAGGCGGGACTTGCGACCGCGGAGTCCACGATTACCGTGGCGCTGCCGAGCCGCAACCCCTAGCCCGCTTGTCCTCGCAGGTGCCGGCGAACCCGCCCGACGCGCGCTCGCCCGATAGCGCGTTGCTCCATGCGGCGCTTGCCGGTGATGACACCACGGCGGATTCCATCACCGCGAAATCGCCTAACAGGGCGTACTCGATCGCATGCGCCTTGGCGATCGCTGACGCCGGTGCCGTCGACCGTCTCGACGCCAAAACGGTCAACGCCGAAGTCGGTCCGAACGCCTGGCCGCCACTCCTGTATCTCTTGAGTTCGCGTTATCGAACCCAGCACGAAGACCTGCGAACGGCGCGCCTCGACATTGCCAGAGCGCTGCTCGATCTCGGTGCCGACCCGAACGCTGGCGTTCGCGAATCGGAGACCATCCGGGGATTCCGTACCGCGTTGGGCGCGGCGATCGGCCGGGCGCGGAGCCCGGATCTTGCGAAACTGCTGCTCGAAGCCGGTGCCGATATCGCCGACGGACCAACCCTTTATGAAGGATCCGCGATGTGGGAGGCGGTGCGGCACCGCGACCTCGAGAGCCTAGAAGTCCTGCTTCGGTACGATCCGCCGCAGTGGCACGCCTGCCATGCCTTGCCCCACTGTCTCGCAATCAACGATATCCAGTTCGTTCGCCTGCTCCTGGACCACGACGCGGATCCGAACTGGACGATGGGAACCTGGGGCTTCAAGGGCAACTGTCTGCACGAAGCCGCGGTCCTCGGCAACGATCCCGCCATCGTCGAAGCCCTGCTGGCCAAGGGCGCTGACGTCGCTGCTCGCGACCGGGGCGAACGCACGCCGCTCGCGATCGCCACCTGCCTTAATAGGGACACCCACGCCGCCCTACTTCGCCGCAATGGCGCCAAGGACGACGAGGTGCGAAAGGTCGACCACTGGGTTTCGGCGTGTTTCGCCGGCGACGAAAGTCGGGCCGCAGCCAGCGCGGACGCATCGCAATTGACACCCATCGACCATGTCTGGCTGTGCAGGGCCATCCGATCGGGCAACGACACCGCCACTCGTCTCCTACTCGCGGGCGGTGCCGACCCCAACGCCACCGACGACGACGGCAATCGCGCGCTGCACCTGGCGGCGCGCACCGGCAACGCCGCTGCGGCCGAGCGCCTCCTGGCCCAGGGCGCCGATGCCAAGGCCGTGAACTACGCCGGCGAGACACCCGTCGAATCGGCCCACCACGGCCCGACACCATCCCGCGATGCCATCCTGGCCTTGCTGGCCCGACACCGTGCTCCCCTACCACCTGTGCTCTTCGACGATCCCGACTTCGCCGGCCTCTTCGAGCAAGCCGTCGACGCCGTGGTCGCCGGGGACATCGAAGCCCTCGATCACCTGCTCCAAGCCAACCCAATGCTGGCCGCCGCCCGATCCCCCCGACCCCACCGGTGCACCTTGCTGCACTATCTCGGCGCAAACGGCGTCGAAGGCCATCGTCAGAAAACCCCCGCGAACGCGGTCCATGTCATCGAGGTATTGCTCGCCGCCGGCGCCGATCCCAACGCATCCTGCTATACGTACCGGGGCGGACCCGACGAGACCACGGTCGGCCTCCTGACGAGCAGCGGACATCCCCGAGACGCGGGATTGACGGTGTCGATGGTCAGCGCCCTCGCCAAGGGTGGCGCAGACGTGCCGCCTGTCTATCGGTTGCTCGGCGAACTGGTGGATCACGACCCGCGGCGTGTGGATGGGTTCGATCCGGCGTCCGATATCGCCACCCAAGCCGTGGTGGAGTGCGCGGCCCTACGCGAACGCGAAATACTGTTCGCGCTCCTCGACGCCGGCGTCGACGTCAACGCCCGTCGCGTCGACGGTGCGACGGCCCTTCACCAGGCAGCGCTCGACGGCGACACCGAGCTGGTAGATGCGTTGCTAGGGAGGGGCGCCGATTTGACGCTCTGCGACCACGTCTACGACGGCACAGCGGCCGGATGGGCCTTCGCGGGCGGCCACGAGGAACTCGGCAAGGCGTTGGCGGAACGGTTGTCTCGTCGGAAGCCGTAACCGGCTGTCAGGACCCTACTGCCGAAACCGCGCCACCTCGATCCGCGTGGATGTTGATGATCTTGTCGAAGCCGCTGATCTGAAACACTTCGCGAATCGGGTCGGATAAGGAGCACAGCACGAACTTGACCGCTCGTCGGTTGAGATCCTTGGCGATCCGCAAGATTGCCCGAAGGCCTGCGCTGCTTATGTAAGACAAGGCCTCGCAATCCAATACAA
>CAZJRX010000285.1:0-4631 GCA_964548145.1 uncultured Pseudomonadales bacterium
CGCCGATGGGCCCGATGAGGTACACCACCTGGTCGTCGGCCGTACGGAGCTTCGCAAGTACGACGAGAACTTCGGGCGCTCGTAGCGGACGCCCCTGCGGCGTCCCGTTTCGGATGTCGTTGGATTTCGGGGTAGGTATGACGGGCCGTGTCCTGCAGGCATTGTTGGCCACTTTCGGTGCGGTCGCGAACACCCGCAGACGGGCAATACCCTGCGCGATCATCGCGGCCCTTGGTGCAACAGCCGGGCTAGCCGACGAGGATCCGCAACTCGAAGAGATCGTGGTGCGTGCCGAAGCGTCGGTGGTGCCGAGTCATGGCGGAACGGGCAGCATCGCGGTCGTCGACGCCGAGGCGATCGAATTGACCCGGGCGAGCCATGTGCACGAACTCCTGGTACGGGTGCCCGGGGTGTGGGTTTCCCGCGGCTCGGGCCACGAACACCTGACGGCGATTCGATCGGGAGTGGTCACCGGCGCCGGCGCCTGCGGCGAGTTCCTGCTGCTTGAGAACGGCATCCCGATCCGCCCCGCGGGATTCTGCAACGTCAACAACCTGTTCGAGGTGAACACGGAGCAGGCGGCTGCGGTCGAAGTCGTACGGGGGCCCGCCAGCGCCCTGTTCGGCGGCAACGCGCTGCACGGCGTGATCAACACCGTGACCGCGGTCACGGCCGAGGAGTGGCGGCTCGGCATCGAAGCGGGGCCCTACGACTACGCGCAGCTGAGGATGCAGGGCGGCGGCGCGGATTGGAACATCAGCGCCGTGACGACTTCCTCGGGTGGCTACCGTGACGACACCGGCTATGGCCAACACAAGGCCTATGTCGGCGTCGCTGCCGCCGCCGGCGATTGGACGGTAACGAGCACGATTTCGGCCACGCTGCTGAACCAGGAGACCGGCGGTTTCGTGCGCGGTTACCGTGCCTACGACACCGAGGAGCGAACATCGAACCCGAACCCCGAGGCATACCGGGATGCCTGGTCGGTGCGGGCGACGACTATCCTCGAGCGGCCCCTCGCCAACGGGGCCTCGGTCGTCGTCACCCCCTATGTCCGGCGTTCGTCGATGGCGTTCCTGCAGCACTTCCTTCCCGGGCAACCACTGGAGAGGAACGCCCAGTCGAGCGGCGGGGTGGTCGTGCGGTTCGACGGCGGGGCCTTTTCCGCAGGTGCCGTTGCCGAGTATTTCACAGCCGCACTGTCTGAACGGCAGGGCGCGCCCACTGTCGGGTCCGCCTTCCTCGTCGCTACCCGGCCCCAGGGCACCCACTACGACTTCGATGTCGACGGCTCGACCTACGCCGCGTTCGCCGACCTGGGACTGGGACTCGCCCCCGACGTCGAACTGGTGGCCAGCGCCCGGGTGGAGCGCAATAGCTACGCCTACGACAACCATCACCGGGTGGGCAACACCCGCGACGACGGCACGCCGTGCGGTTTCGGTGGCTGCCTCTATACGCGCCCTGCCGATCGCGACGATTCGTTTACCAACGCCGCTGGTCGCCTGGGAATCGACTGGACGACCCCAAACGGCGTCGCGGCCTATGTGGTCGCGGGCCTGGGCTTCCGGCCGCCACAAGCCACGGAGCTCTACCGCCTGCAGAGCGGGCAGACGGTGGCCGATCTCGACAGCGAGAGCGTGCGTGCCCTGGAGACAGGCGTACGGGGCGATCTAGGGGCGCTACGGTTCGACATCGCGGCCTACGCGGAGAACACGCGCGATCTGATCTTCCGCGATGCTAACGGCTTCAACGTCAGTGACGGCGCAACGGATGCGACCGGCGTCGAGGTGGATGTCGCCTGGCGGGCCGGAGCGCATGGACTGGAACTCGCCGCCGCCTGGGGACGTCACCGCTATGCCTTCACGCGGCGGGCGGGTCGCGGCGAACACATCATCGACGGCAACGATGTCGATACCGCGCCGAGGTGGCTCGGCAGCGCGCACTGGCGTTGGTCGAACGAGGTGCTGACCTCGGAACTCGAGGTGGCCTACATCGGGTCGCACTTCATCAATGCCGCCAACACTGCCGGCTACGGCGGTCACGCGCTACTCAACTGGCGCGGCGCATGGATGGCAACGCCACGCGTGCGTCTGTTCGCACGACTCGTCAATCTTCTCGACACCGCCTACGCGGATCGGGCGGACTTCGCGTTCGGCAGCTACCGGTACTTCCCGGGTATGCCGCGACAGGTGTACGTGGGGGCGGAGGTTGCACTGTTCCGCTAGGTGTCGTGTCACTCCCCCTTCGATGCCAGGTAGTGCGCTAGCAGATCGGGGTGCAGGTTCTTCAACGACCGCCGAAGCTCGAGATCCTCGCGGTCGCTGTGGCCGCCATGCAGCGCGACGAGATGGTCGAAAGCGCGTTCCGGGGCGGTATTGCCGCCACAACGCCCGATCGATTTCGCCATTCCCGGCTGTTCGATCAGCATCCACGCCGGAAACCACGGCGGCGTGATTGGGGGCTCTATATCGTGGTCCTGGGCCGCCATCCAGGCGCGCTGCAACGAGGAATTGGGGAAGGCTGGCGACTCGACGCACTCGGCGAAGTGGCCCGGGAAACGCCAGCACAGCAAGAACCACGCGCGGATTGCCTCGACGTATTCCGCAAGCCGCCATCGGGCCAGAGCGATCCGAATCTGCAGCGCCGGCTCCGATTCCCAGGTCGGGACGTCCAGCACTGTGCGTTTCACGTTGGCCCAGTCGAGGCCGTTGAGGTAGGCCCAACTCGCATGGACCTTGGGGTTGATGGTGTCGTACGGGAGACCCTCCAAGGCTTCGCCAAGGTCCCTCCACAACGGGCTGAGGAAGTCCCGTGCCGCAGCGCCGAGGAGCGCCGATGCTGCGGGTAGCCAAACGGTCTCCATTACCTCGAGTCGGCGCCGCGTGCCCTCCGCCTGATTGGGTGTTGCAGCCCGCAACGCGTCGATAAGGACGACGGCGTGGCTGATGGCCCAATGCTGGTCGTCCAACGCGGCGAGTCGTCGTAGGACGCCGTCGCAGACCTTCGTGTTGCGGGCAGCGATAGCATCGACGAGTTCATTCTGGATCTGCGCCTGGGCACCGTCCAGGAACAGATCCGGCTGTGCCCGGTCGACATCGCGTCGGTATTCGACGTGCAGCAGATCGTCGAGGGGTGGGTCTGCAGAGGCCTTGAGCTCGATACCCGAGTGTGTGTCCGTCCCAAAGAACGACACCGCCTCGGGATCCAAGTGCAGCGCCCGGGCCCACGTCGCAGCTTGCTCGAGCAGCGTTCGTGCTTCCGTCACGCCGTCGGGAAGGCACGGGTCGAGGTTTCGGTGTTCGCCACGCCGCCAACCCTGATAGTCGTCGTAGCCGAGGCGATTGGTTGCCAGGAGAAGCTCGATGGGCGAGTAGAAGCCGTGCGTCGACAGCAGTTGCTGGACGGCGGCCTGCATTTCGCCGCCGAGCGCGGGTGGATGCGTCGCGCGGCTAGCCCGCATATTGCACCAAGCCGCTCATCGAGTTCGCGATTTCCATTGGGTCGCTCTCGTCTTCCGTGTCGTCGACAGGGATTTGCAGGGTACAAACTGCGCTGGCCGCGCCCTCACTTGTCTTTTGCCCGTCTGCGCGCACATGCTCCCTCCACCATAGGCGGGCTATGCTTGCGGTCGCGAGCACGCGCAGACGGGCAAAATCCTGCGCGATCATCGCGGCCCTTGGCGCAACATCCGGGCTAGTCGTCTTCATGCGCGGCGCGCGACCATCAGCGTCACGTCCTGGGTCAACACCACGTTGCCATCGTCGTCGGACACCGTATCCGCCAGAGAGACGATGCCGGCGTCGGGCCGGCTAGCGGACACGCGCTTGCCCGTGCAGCGGGTCTCGTAGGTCAACGTGGTGCCGGCCCGTGCAGGACTCGGCAGACGCAGCTTGTCCTTGCCGAGCATCGCCAGCACTTGGATCGGGTCGGCATGACGGGCGAACAGCAACGTTGCGATGGCGAACAGGTGCGCGGAGGAGGCGATCAGCGTCCCGAAGGGCGATCGTTGGGCGGCGCGAACGTCGGTGTGAACGGGTCGCGGATCCCACGTCCGGGCGAAGGCGATGATGTCGTCGGCGTTCAACTCCCAGGTGCCCACGACACAGCGGTAGTCATCCGGAATGTCGTCGAAATACAGCACCCCGGGTTAGCGCGCCTCGGGTGTACCGGCGGCGATCAGGCGTAGTTCGAAGCGCTTGTCCATGCGGAACATGCTTATCACCAAGGGCGGTCAGGAACGCTCGCCGAGAGGCAGGTCCGGGCGACGCGTGAGCCCAAGGTCGTCGAACATACCCATGTCGTCGTCGAAGGTGGGGTTGGGTGTGGTCAGCAGTTGGTCGCCGCAGAAGATCGATCCGGCGCCCGCCATGAAACAGAGCGCTTGCGCTTCGGCCGACAGGTCTGTTCGTCCCGCAGAAAGCCGGATCACCGATTTCGGCATCAGGATGCGGGCCACGGCGACACAGCGTGCCAGTTCCAGTGGCGAAAGCGGCTCGATCCCGTGCAGGGGTGTGCCTTCGACCTGAACCAGGTTGTTGATCGGCACCGACTCTGGCTGTTCCGGGAGATTGGCCAGCTGTTGCAGCAGGCCGGCACGGTCCTCACGGGTCTCGCCCATGCCGACGATG
>CAZJRX010000286.1:0-4610 GCA_964548145.1 uncultured Pseudomonadales bacterium
TATGCAAAGGGTTTCGTCATGGCATCAAGCGGCTGGTGAGAAATGCGGGCTAGGAGTATAGTTCGGCCCGTCATTCGACTTGGGAGAGGATGGACATGACGGTAGTTCCCACGAGGTTTTTTGGGTCTTGGGGCACCTGCGCCGTTCTGCTATGCGCACCGTCGGGCACGATGTTCGCGGCGGAGGGGGACGAAACCGAGGGCGGACCGGTCGAGGAGGTGATCGTCACCGCCCAGCGTGTCGCCGAGAGCATTCAGGATGTGCCCATTTCGGTAACCGCGCTGACCGCCGACGCCATCGAGGACCGACAGGTCATCACGCCGTCGGACCTGCAGATCAACGCCTCGAACGTGTCGTTCACCGCGACGAATTTCGGCGGATCGAGCTTCAGCATCCGCGGGATTGGCAACCTGGTCATCGCCCGATCCGGCGAGCCGGGCGTGTCCCAGCATTTGAACGAGATCGCGGTGTCGTCGAATCTCAATTCCATCGAGTTCTTCGACATGGAACGGGTCGAGATTTTGCGCGGTCCCCAGGGAACCCTGTTCGGCCGCAACGCGACCGGCGGTGCCATCAATTTCGTCACCAGGAAGCCCGACATGGGCGAAGTCAACGGGTTCGTCGACTTCGAACTGGGCGACTACGACCACAGCCGAACCAAGGCTGCCGTGAATCTCCCGCTCGGCGACCGGGTCGCCATTCGCCTCGCCGGTTTCGAACTGGAACGCGACGGCTACATCGAGAATCTTGCCTACGGGCAGGTCAGCAGCCGCGGCGAGACCCTGTCGGGAATCAAGGAGACATTGGACGGTCGCGCCATCCTTGCCTTGCGCGGGACCGTCAGCTGGGAGATCAACGACAACGCCAAGATCTGGGGGCTCTACAGTCGCTTCGAGGAGGACGACGACCGCGCCCGCATAACCAACCAGGTCTGCGAGCAGAACACACTGCCGACGTCCGGCTGCACGGCGGACGGCTTCGGTTGGGACAGCCCGCACATCGGCGCGACAACCGCGGGCATCTTTGCCGGTGCCGCAGGCGCGCTGCCCTTCGGCGTTCCCAACGGCGAGTACGACTATCCACGACCGGACATCTCGGGCTTTCGCCAGATTCACACCGACTTTCAGCCGATCTACCGGCAGGACGAGGAGATCCTCGCGTTCGGTCTCGAGTTCGATGTCGGGGACATAAGCGCGACCTTCAGCGGTGCCCGCAGGGATTCCGACTTCCTCGCCCAGCAGGACTACACGATGGATGTCGGGGCGTTGCTCGGATCGACGCCGGTGAATCCATCGGGTAGCTGGCCCACATCGAGGCCGGCGGGTGGTGCCGGGGAGGAGTGGAAGTCGGAGCAGTGCAACGTGTTGGACGGCACGTCGGGCCTGCGCGGCGGATGCCGGTTTGGCGCGGCGCAGAACCGCGTGTTCGCCTTTGACCAGATCGACGGCGTGGCGGAGACCTGGACGCTGGAAGCGAAGGCGCACTCCAACTACGATGGGCAGTTCAACTTCCTCGCTGGTGCAACCGCGTACGACACCAAGGTGTACGGTGGCTACTACGTAATCGCCAACACGTTGGATCTGGTGGGAACCTACGGCTCCACGGCCTTGGGAGCGCCGCCGCTCTACCCGAACTTCTTCTACAACTCCAACGACCCGGTCGAGGGCACGAATTCGACCGGTTGGGCGGCGTTCGGCGAGGCGTACTACGACTACACGGACCGCATCAAGGTAACGGCCGGACTGCGTTTCAACCAGGACGACAAGAGCACCAGCGACACCAGCGTTCTGTTCAACTCGGCGGACGCCAACGCAGCGCTCGGCGGGCTGTTTGGTCCGGATCCGATCTGGCTTCGAAGCGGCATGTTCGGCGAGATGGTGGCGATCGCCAGCGGCACGGCAGCTTCGCTGGGCACGACGTCCATGCGGATTCTAGAGTTCCATGGTGCCCAGGGTACGTACGCGTCGAACGGGCCAGCGGCCATCGGCGGCATCGTGGCACTCGGTGCAGCCCAGCAGATCGGGACATTGGTGGCAACGGGACAGTTGCCACCCCAGCTTGTGCCGGTCGTTCTGGGCACGCTGGGCCTACCGCCGATCCTGCAGAACTCGGTACTGGCGCTGTTGTCGCAGAACCCGGCCGTGATTGGCCAGGATCCGGGCCTGATGGCGGCCGGTGCGGCGATGCGGGCGATCGCGGCAGCCGTCGGGCCGGCACCGGCATTCGGTGAGACGCGCTTCGTCACCGGCAGTCCGACGGAATCTAGCTGGACCGAGGTTAGCGGTCGGTTGGGCTTCGACTACCAGTTCGACGACAACACGCTGATCTACGGTTTCTACAGCCGCGGCTACAAGCCCGGCGGCTTCAATCCGCCGATCCCGCCCCAGTTCCAGGACTCGACGCCATTCACCTTCGACGCCGAACAGGTCAACTCCATGGAGGTCGGGGTGAAAACGACCCAAATGGACGGTCGCCTCGTGGTGAACGCGGCAGGGTTCATCTACGACTACACGGGCTTGCAGGCGACGCGGATCCGCAACAACACATCGATCAACGAGAACATCGATGCCGCTATCCTGGGGCTCGAGGTTGAAGGGATCTGGCGACCGGCGGAGATGCCGGCGCTGGCGGTCGACTTCGCCTATGGATTCCTCAACACGTCGGTCGAGGGTTCCCGGTCCATCGATCCGATCAACCGGACCGGCGGCAATTCGGCATACATCCTGCTCAACAACATCGACCCCGGTTCGACAACCGCAGTGAACTACGTCGCCCGGGAGGAGCAGCTAACCGCCGCAGTGGTTGAGGCAGCGCTGGCGGCCGGAGGTGCCCTCGATATTCGCAACGGTCGGACGCTGGCGTCCGTGTCCTATCCGGCGAACTCGGCCGGGGTCTCCATCCCGGCGTATTTCTCGCGTGGTTTCCTGCAGGCGGCCGGCGTCGAGACCCTGGAAGGCGTACCTGTCGATCTCGATGGCAACTCCTTGCCCAATGCACCCGAACACACCTGGCGCGTGGGCGTGGCGTACACCTTCCGTGTTTTGGGCGGCGACCTTATCGCCCGCTGGGATGCGTACTGGCAGAGCGACTCCTACGCACGGGAGTTCAACACGGTGGGCGACGAGATCGACAGCTGGATGCAGCACAATGCCACGCTCATCTACGAGCGCGATGGCTGGACGGGTAAGTTCTGGATGCGCAACGTCGCCAACGAAGACAACGTCACCGGCAAGTACCTGACGTCTGATACCTCGGGCTTCTTCCGCAACTACTTCGTCACCGAGCCACGGATCTTCGGACTGTCGTTGCGCTACGCCTTCGGCGACTAGAACCCGGGCAATCCGAGCCCGCGTCGGTGAGAACCGGCGCGGGGTTTGGTCGGGTGCCGGTTTCCCATCGATGCCGGGTTTCCGGCGCATGACCATCCTGCCGTGGTAGACGCCGCCACAGAGCGGGCGCGGGAGATCGCGCGCGAGCTCTACCCGCACCAGGTGGAGGGCGTCGGTTTCCTTCTCGGTAGACGTCGGTCGATCCTTGCCGACGACATGGGCCTTGGCAAGACCAGGCAGTCCGTCATCGCGATGACCGAAGCCGAGCCGAGGGGACCATGGCTCGTGGTGTGTCCGGCTTCGGTCAAACACAACTGGATCCGGGAGATCCACCTTGCCTTGGGCGATGTCGAGTGCCGGGTTGTTGGCTCTGACGCGCCGCCATCGCCCGGTTTCGAGGGCTGGGTCGTGGTCAACTACGATCTGCTGAAGCGTGACATCGACGCGCTGTTGGAGCATCGGTTCGCGGGCATCGTCTTCGACGAGGGTCACTACCTGAAGAACCACCGCGCCCAGCGCAGCCGTCTGGCCCGGCGGCTGGTGGTGGACCGGGATCTGGATCCGGTGGTGCACGTGCTGACGGGTACGCCCCTCACCAACCGGCCCCGCGACCTCTTCCCGTTGCTGCAACTCGTGGGCCATTCCCTGGGCCACAGCTTTCTTGCCTACGCCAAGCGCTACTGCGATGGACACAAGAACGACTACGGCTACTGGGAGACGGCGGGTGCGAGCAACGTGGCCGAGCTGTCGGTGCAGCTGCAGGGGATCATGCTGCGTCGGAACAAGGACGAGGTGCTGAATCTCCCGGCCAAGCAGCGCACCTGGATAGAGGTCGATGTCGAACCCGGGGTCCGCGAGCGACTGAACGATGCCGTGGGCCGTTTCCTCGCCGGTGAGCGCGACGGCAGGGGACGCCGGCTCGGCATTGCGATGTTCTCGAGCGCACGTCGGCGCCTCGCCGTGGCGAAGGTTCCACAGACACTGGACTACGTTCGGGGTGCCATCGACCAGGGCGAGAAGATCCTGCTGTTCTCCTGCTTCACCCATGCGACCCGCCGGTTCGAACGGGCCTTGGGGGAACTTGCCCTTGCCATTACCGGCGAAGTGCCCACGTCGAAGCGCCAGGCCATCGTTGACCGGTTTCAGACCGACGACGGCATACGGGTACTGATCGGGCAGATACACGCGGCGGGCGTCGGCATCAACCTGACGGCTGCAAGGCAGGTTGTCTTCAACGACCTCGACTGGGTGCCGGCAAACCATTGGCAGGCGGAGGACCGC
>CAZJRX010000287.1:0-310 GCA_964548145.1 uncultured Pseudomonadales bacterium
CGGCACCGCGAGAAAACCAATGTCACGCCCGCTTGTGGGGCATGGGTAGGGCTAGACTGGCTAGACCGTTGTTACCGTTCTGGCATTGACCCGCGCGGGAAACGACGTAAAGAGCCTCTCAGGCGGTTCTTAACATCGCGTGTGTCCGTATTCCCCCTAGCCTCCAACGAAACATCCTTCATTTCCCGGCAGGTGGGTGGGCCGCACGGAAGGCGTTGGCGGCGTCGGTATCGAACTCTCCCATGTCCAGCAAGTTCCGCGTGGCCGACGTAGAGCCCAGAAAGTCGTTGTCTTCCCATATCACCTCGAG
>CAZJRX010000287.1:320-1060 GCA_964548145.1 uncultured Pseudomonadales bacterium
CATGGGTAGGGCTAGCGGGGGCACCCCGGGCCGACGAGTGATGGCCATAATACGGGTATCGCAATGCGACTCGAGTGAGAGCCTCTTTCCGCGTTCAATAGGCTAGGGAGTTTCGTCATGGCATCAAGCGGCTGGTGAGAAATGCGGGCTAGGGATGCGCGCGCCTACATAGACCTTCGATCAGATACCGTCACCAAGCCGACGGCCGGTATGCGTGCCGCCATGGCCGCTGCGCCGGTGGGCGACGACGTGTACGGGGAAGATCCCACCGCCAATCGCTTGGAGAGGGAATGCGCGGCGCTGCTGGGGCTCGAAGCAGGTCTGTTCGTGCCAAGCGGAACCCAGTCGAATCTCGCTGCGCTACTTACCCACTGCGGGCGTGGCGACGAGTACATCGCGGGCCAGGACGCTCACACCTATCGCTTCGAAGGCGGTGGGGCTGCGGTGTTCGGCGGCATCCAGCCACAACCCCTGCCCTTCTGCGACGACGGCACCCTGGACCTCGACGATCTTGCGGCGGCCATAAAACCCGACGACTACCATTTTGCGAGGACCAGGCTGATCTGCCTGGAAAACACCCAGGGCGGCAAGGTGCTCGATCCCGCCTACTTCGCGAGGGTCCGTGAACTCGCCAACCAGCACGGCCTGCAAATTCACCTTGACGGCGCCCGGCTTTTCAACGCGGTCGTAGCGCTAGGCCGGTCGCCGGCGGACTTCGCGCAACACTGCAACTCGGTGTC
>CAZJRX010000287.1:1070-4597 GCA_964548145.1 uncultured Pseudomonadales bacterium
TGTCGAAGGGACTCGGGGCACCCGCGGGGTCGGTTCTCTGCGGCAGTGCCGACTTCGTGAAGGCCGCTCGCCGCTGGCGCAAGGTTCTAGGCGGCGGAATGCGTCAGGCGGGCCTGCTCGCGGCAGGTGGCCTCTATGCCCTGACGCACAACATCGAGCGACTCGCCGAGGACCACCGGCGTGCCAACATCCTTGCGGCGGGCTTGCGCGACAAGGGACTGTCGGTTGAACAGCACACCAACATGGTCTTTGTCACGGGTCTCGATACCGAGTCCATGGTTGGCCACATGGCAACCGCCGGCGTGCGCGTTTCCGGTAGTCGCTGGGTGCTGCACATGGATGTCGACGATGACGACATCCGCCGGGTTGTGGCTGCGGCGGCGGCGCTGGCGTAATCGTTTCCGGCAGTCTCGCGCAAGTGCAGTTGTGGCCATCTTGGCGACGCCACTTGTCACCAGCCGGTTACCAATCCGGCGATGGCGCCGGTAAGACACGCCACCAACGTACCGGACAGAATCGCCCGGGGGCCGAGCCGTAGAAGGTCTGCGCGCCGCTCGGGCACGAGAACGCTGATGCCGCCGATCAGGATACCGAGGCTCCCGAAGTTGGCGAATCCGCACAGCGCGTAGGTCAGGATCACCCGGGTCGGAGCGGAGAACTGGTCTCCGGATTGGGCGAACTGCAGGTAGGCGATCAACTCGTTGAGCACGACCTTCGTGCCGAGCAGCGTCCCGGCGCCGGTCGCCTCCGCCCACGGCACACCCATGAGCCAAGCGATCGGCGCGAAGACCCAGCCGAGAATGCGTTCGAGCCGAAGGGGTTCGCCCGCGACATCGACCACGGCGATCATCAGGTTGGCCAGCGCCACGAGCGAGACCAGGACGATGACCATCGAGGCGACGTTCGCCACCAGCCGCAGGCCGTCCATCGTGCCTCGCGACACCGCGTCCATCACGCTTTCGTACTGCAATGCGTCGGCCAGATCGCCGCCCTCCGTCTCGCCTTCCTGCGGCACCATGATCCGCGCGACGACGATGGCACCAATGACGTTCACCACCGAGGCGATGAGAACGTGACCGAGCGCATTGTCCATGACCGGCGCGAGTACCGTCGCATACAGGGCCATGATCGATCCCGCAACCGTCGACATGCCGCAGGTGATGACCACGAAGAACTCCGACCTCGACAGGCTCTTCAGGTAGGCGCGAATGACCAGTGGGGATTCCACCATGCCGAGGAACACGCTCGAGGCGGCGGCCACACCCACCGCGCCACCGAGTCCGAGGGTCTTGCGCAAGGTCCAGGCGAAGCCCCGGATCACCAGGGGCAGTATCCGCCAATACCAAAGCACCGCCACGAGTACGCTGAACAGGAGTATCTGGGGTAGAACGCGAAACGCGAAGATGACCACCGACGGCCCCTGCTCGGGGGCGAAGACGAACGGAATGTCATCGCCGCCAAGGAAACCGAAAATCAGGCTCGTGCCCGCCCTGGTCGCTTCCTCGATGGCGTAGACGACGTAGTTGAGCGTGGCCAGCGCGTCGCTGATCGGCTTTACGTTCAGGAGCAGCCACGCCAGGACGATCTGCACCCCGACGCCGACGGCCACCTGAAGCGGGCGAACCTGGCGACGCCGCTCCGCCAAGGCCCACGCAATACCCAACAAGACAACGATCCCCAACACGGCCTGCATACGACTCCCCTACCCGATCCATCCCGCCGACTTTGGCGAGCCAACGCCCGTCCAGACTCCGGCACCGCCCTGTGCCCCGTTCCGGGCTCTTGCGCCCTGGTACCGGTGCTGCTACACCATGCTCAAGTTTACTCGACCGCAGGCGCTTACCATTCGCAGTCCCGCCTCCTTTGCACCAAAGGTTGTTCTCACGGGGACCTTGGCGATTGACTACGTCGCGGCCTACCCCGGCGTTTTCACCTCCCTGCCAAGGCATCAGGGGATCAACCTAGCCGTTCAACTCGGTTCCATCGAGCGGCGGTTTGGCGGCTGCGCCATGAATATCGCCTACACCCTGCGGCTACTCGGCAACAGGCCGGCACCGTTCGTCTACGCGGGCCGGGATTACGATACCGAATACGCCGGGCATCTGGCGGCATGCGGCGTCGACACGGCCGGGATCCACGTGGTCGATGCCCCCCACTCGGCGCATGCGTTCATCTTCACGGACGCCGAACAGAACCAGTTCACCGGGTTCTACGCGGGTCCGGGGCCAACCCACGGGTTCGGCGACGACCTGCGGGGCTTCGCCATCGACTGCGACTACGGGATTCTCGCCCCCGATCTTCCCGGACGCATGATCACGGCTGCCCGGGGACTGCGGGATGTCGGCGTTCCGTTCCTCACCGACCCCGGACAGAACCTCACCGACTTCGAAGCCCGGGACGCCATCGAACTCGTCGGCCTGTCCACGGCCTTGATCGTCAACGAGTTCGAGTACGAGCGCCTGCGCGGTCTGGCAGCAGACGCCCTCGGGACGCTCGATCTCCTGATCGTCACCGAAGCGGAGCGAGGCGTGCGATGGCAGTCGAGGATTGACGGCGACGGCAGCGAACGCGCGGTCGAGGCGCGCATCGTCGATCCAACCGGCTGTGGCGACGCGTTCCGAGGCGGTTTGGTTCACGCGCTGCTGCGGGGATGCCCCCTGTCCGAAGCGGTTCGCGCCGGCTGTGTGACGGCGGCCATCGTCCTCGAAACCGCCGGCACGCAAAGTCACCGCTTCGACGACTTCGCAGGGCGCTACCGCCGCGCTTGGGGTGACTATCCGGAGCGGCTTTCGGCGTGAATCCGGCAACGAGATTACGCCACCGTGGGGGGCACGGTGGCCGAAACGCGTTAACATGAGCCCATGTCAAAGGGCAGCGTCATCCTCCTCAACGGGACATCCAGCGCCGGCAAGACCACGCTGGCACGAACCATTCAGGAGGTAAGTCCGACCCCGGTTCAACACATCGCGCTCGACCAGTTCCGCGATGGCATGCCGGGCCGCTATCGGGGCATGAACTCCCACGACGACGAACCGGGTTCCCGGGGGCTCAACGTCGTACCCGTCAACGGTGTAACGCAGCTGCGTTTCGGTGATGTGGGCCGCCTGACGCTTCGTGGCATGCGCCGTGCGGCTGCGGCGTTCGCGGCAACGGGCATCGACGTCGTCATCGACGACCTGCTGTTGGAGATGGACTTCCTGCGCGACTATCTCGAGGTGTTCGCGGGGTTCGATGTCACCTTCACAGGGGTCTACTGCGATCTCGAAACGCTGCGAGCGCGAGAGCAGGCGCGTCCGGGCCGGTTTCCGGGGACCGCCGAGGCGCACTTGGAGCAGGTACACGAAGGATGCGAATACGACCTCACGGTGCATACCGCTGAACTCTCACCCCGGGAGTGTGCCGAGCGCGTCCTCGCCGCTTCACGCGATCTGCACAACCCTTCTGCCTTCGAGCGCATGCGGGTTGGCTAGCGTCTTGACGAGCGCCCATCTACACACTTGAACCAAGTTTTGCGAAGGCGCTGCGAG
>CAZJRX010000288.1:0-4581 GCA_964548145.1 uncultured Pseudomonadales bacterium
AGTCCATTGAACGCGGAAAGAGGCTCTCACTCGAGTCGCATTGCGATGCCGTATTGTGGCCATCACTCGTCGGGCTGGGTGCCCCCGCTAGGAATCGGGCTAGGGAAGGCCTTGGTCGGACCTTGCCTCGCGAGTGCCTACCGTGGCAACTCGAGCCGCTCGGCGATCGCTTCGGTGGGCGGCGCCTTGTTCAACGTGTAGAAGTGGAGGCCGGGTGCCCCGCCGTCCAACAAACGCCGGCACAACGACGACACCACCTCCGTTCCGAAACCGAGCAATGCCTCGTCGTCCCCGCTGAGTTCGTCGATACGCCCGCGCAGCCACCGGGGTATGTCGACACCGGCCTTGGCGGAGAACCTGACCAGGGTCTCGTAGTTGCTGATGGGCATTATCCCCGGCACGATCGGGACAGCCATGCCGGCTGCCGCACACCGGTCCCGGAAATGGAAATACGCGTCGGCGTTGTAGAAGTACTGGGTGAGGCAGCCGTTGGCGCCTGCATCCAGTTTGCGCTTCAGATTGGCGATGTCCGCACTTGCGGACACCGCCTCGGGATGCACCTCGGGGTAGGCTGCCACCTCGATGTCGAGTGGTGTCGCGATCCGGGCACGGATGAGGCGCACGAGCGATTCGGCATCGCGCAGTTGACGCGAGGATCCTGCACCCGAGGGAACATCGCCGCGCAGGGCGACGACGCGGTCCACGCCGAGCGCCAGGTAGTTCCGGAGGGAGGCGATGACGGCGTCGGCCTCGTCGGCGCCCCAGGACAGATGCGGTATTGCGTTGATGCCGGCGTCGCGCAATGCCGCTACCGCGGCGTAGGTTCGATCACGGGTAGAGCCGCCCGCACCGTAGGTTACGGAGTAGTACGCGGGGCGGAATCGTGCCAGCCGGCCGGCCGTGCGCACCAGACTGTCCCTCCCTCGCGGGGTCTGGGGTGGAAAAAACTCGAAGCTGATCTGCTGCATGGCGTGTCGCCGACCCGCGACCACGGCCAGTCGCTCTACCTACGCTACTATCCGCGCCGCCTGCGCCGCCCAAGGCGGCGCAATCGGTCTAGCTGCCGTTGGCGGCGGCACGCAGTTCCTCGGCCTTGTCCGTCTTCTCCCAGGTGAAGGTCTCTTCCTCGCGACCGAAGTGCCCGTACGCAGCGGTAGCGCGGTAGATCGGTCGCTTGAGATCCAGCATGTCGATGAGCCCCCGTGGCTTCAAATCGAAACATGCACGGATTAGTTGAACGATCCGTTCGTCGGAGATGGTGCCGGTGCCGAAGGTATTGACGCTCACGGAGGTCGGCTCCGCCGTGCCGATGGCGTAGCTGACCTGGATTTCGCAGCGCTGGGCGAGTCCCGCCGCGACAATGTTCTTGGCGACGTAGCGCCCCGCGTAGGCGGCGGAGCGGTCGACCTTGGAGGGGTCCTTGCCGGAGAATGCGCCGCCACCGTGCCGCGCCATGCCGCCGTAGGTGTCGACGATGATCTTGCGGCCGGTCAACCCGCAGTCGGCGACGGGTCCACCGGTTTCGAATCGTCCGGCCGGGTTGATGAACGTCTTGGTGTCGGCGGTAATCCAGTTGCCGGGGACCACCGGCTTGATGATCTCTTCAGTCACGGCCTCGTGCAGCGTCGGGTTGTCGACGGACGGCGAGTGCTGCGTCGACACCACGATCGCGTCGACGGCGACGGGAACGCCGTTCGGGTCGTAGCGGAAGGACAGCTGGCTCTTGGCATCGGGACGCAGGAAATCGATCCCCGCCCGACGGACGTCGGCGTGGCGGCGCATCAGCCGGTGGGCGTACGTTATCGGTGCCGGCATCAATACGTCGGTCTCCGCCGTGGCGTAGCCGAACATCAATCCCTGGTCGCCGGCACCCTGCTCGTGCTCGGGTGTTTCGTCGACGCCCTGGGCGATCTCGGCGGACTGCTGCCCCAGCGCGTTGATCACCCGCGCCGACGCCAGGTCGTACCCGCTCGCCGGGTCGCCGTAGCCGATGTCGTCGATGACGCCCCTTGCCAGGGCATCGATGTCCACCCGTGCGCTGGACCGGTATTCGCCCGCGACCACGATGAGGTCGTCCTTCAGGAGCACCTCGCAGGCAACTCGCGACTCCTCATCCACGGCGATCATGGCATCGAGAACGGCGTCGGAGATCTGGTCGGCCATCTTGTCCGGATGGCCTTCGGATACCGACTCGGAGGTGAAAACCGAGTAGTCAGACATTGGGTGACCCTGTGCCCACGGGGGCGAAAGGGGACGCATTGTACCTGTGTTCGCGGCGCCGTCTCGGTCGGTGCGGCTCCTGCACGCCGATCACCGGTTGGCGTCTCGTCACTCTGGTAGGCTCGAACGCATGGCGGTTACTTCGCTCGCAGGTTTGGACATCCGGAGAAAGCGCCTGCTTGTCCGGCAGGATCTGAACGTGCCCGTTCGCAACGGGCGCGTCGCCGATGCCGGGCGAATCGAAGCATCGCTACCGACGTTGCGCCATTGCATCGACGCAGGTGCCAAGACCATCGTGGTGTCCCATTTCGGCCGACCGCGCCCCGGGGAACGGGATTCGGCGCTGTCGTTGGCACCGGTCGCCAGGGCGTTGGGCGATGCGCTCGGTCGAGACGTTCGCCTGGTCGACGACTGGCATGACGGCGTTGCCCTCGACGCGGGCGATGTCGTACTGCTCGAGAACATCCGCTTCGAGCCGGGGGAAACGGCGAACGATCCCGAACTTGCCCGCCGTCTTGCGGCGCTTTGCGACGTGTTTGTGATGGATGCCTTCGGTACGGCGCACCGTGCCCACGCGTCGACGGTCGGCGTCGCCCAGGAGGCGCCGGTGGTCTGTGCCGGGCCGCTACTCGCCGCCGAGCTCGAGTCGCTCGAACGGGTTCTCGACGACCCGGCGCGGCCGTTGGTAGCCATCGTGGGCGGTGCGAAGGTCTCGACCAAGCTGGCGGTTCTGGAATCTTTGGCGGATGTCGCCGACTCGGTGATCGTTGGCGGCGGAATCGCCAACACCTTTCTTCTTGCCCGTGGCATGGATATCGGCGCGTCGCTCGCCGAAGCCGACCAGACGGCGGTGGCGCGACGCATCATGGACCGCGTCGACGTGCCGATCCCTGTGGACGTGATGACCACGACCGCCATCGACGGCGGCCAACCCGCACGACTGCGGTTGTGCGGTGAAATACGCGGCACCGAGATGATCGTCGACCTCGGCCCCGAGTCGGTCCGGCGACTGGCCGGGGTCGTGGCGCGTGCGGGAACGATCCTGTGGAACGGACCCGTTGGTGTCTTCGAATACGACCAGTTCGGCGAAGGCACACGCGTTCTGGCGGAGGCGATCGCCGCCTCGGGTGCCTACTCCCTCGCGGGCGGCGGGGAGACGCTGGCCGCGATCGCGAAATACGGCGTCGGCGCCGGAATCTCCTACCAGTCCACCGGCGGCGGCGCGTTTCTCGAGTACCTTGCCGGTGTGACGCTACCGGCGGTGGCGGTACTCGAGGGTCGCTCTCGGTGATCGGCAGACTCAAGGAGCTACTGCGCGCCCGGGTGACCACGGCGGCAGAGGACCTCGCGCACTGGGGCCGCGACTGGACCCGGAACTTTCCCGTCGCACCTGCGGCGATCGTGTTTCCGGAGACACTAGAGGAGGTCGTCGCCATCACCCGGTTGGCCAACGAGGAGGGATTTGCGTTGGTCCCTTCAGGCGGACGCACCGGGTTGTCCGGCGGGGCCGTGGCGAGTCACGGCGAGGTGGTCGTGTCGTTCGACCGCATGAACCGGATTCTCGGCTTCGACGAGGCGGATCGGGTCGTGCGTTGTCAGGCGGGCGTCGTCACCGCCGATCTGCAGGCGTTCGCCGAGGGCAAGGGCCTTCACTATCCCGTGGACTTCGCGTCGGCCGGCTCGAGCCAGATCGGTGGCAATGTCGCGACCAACGCCGGCGGCATCAAGGTGATTCGCTATGGCATGACGCGCGACTGGATTGCCGGACTTACCGTTGTGACGGGTACCGGCGCGGTGCTGGAACTCAATCGGGGACTCGTCAAGAACGCCACGGGTTACGACCTGCGCCATCTCTTCGTCGGCTCCGAGGGAACGCTCGGTTTCGTCGTCGAGGCCGACGTGCGACTGGCACGTCCACCGGCACCGAGCCGCGTGATGGTGCTGGGCGTCGAACGCGTGCAGGACATCTTGAACGTCCTGACGCGGTTCCAGTCCCAGATGATGCTATCGGCGTTCGAGTTCTTCTCGGAACTTGCCCTTCAACGGGTGACCCGTCACCGGTCGCTGGCTCGTCCGCTGGACGCGGCGGCGGCCTTCTACGCGCTTATCGAATTCGATGCGGACGACGAGGCCCGGGCCCTGTCGGCGTTCGAGGACTCGCGGGCGTCGGGTTGGGTGGGCGACGGGGTGATGAGCCAGTCGGATGCACAAGCCCGGGCGTTGTGGGCGCTACGGGACGGCATCACCGAGAGCATCGCGGCCGAGACGCCGTACAAGAACGACTTGGCGGTGCGGATCTCGGAGATTCCGCGATTTCTCGAGGATGTCGACCGAGCGGTTGCGCGGTACTACCCGGATTTC
>CAZJRX010000289.1:0-4574 GCA_964548145.1 uncultured Pseudomonadales bacterium
CCACCGGGTCACTGATCTCGCGAGCTTCTGGGTGCAGATCAAGCAGATCATCATGCCGGTGATGGTGCTGGCGTTCTACAACGCCGCCCAACTGAGCCGCTTCATGCGCTCGTCCGTGCTCGACAACCTGAACCTCGACTACGTGCGCACGGCCCGGGCCAAGGGAATGCGGGAGCGGGTTGTTCTCCTCGTGCACGTCCTGCGCAACAGCATGATCCCGGTGGTGACGATGATCGCGCTGGGGATTCCGACCATCTTCGGCGGCGCGATCATCACCGAGCAGATCTTCCGGGTTAACGGCTTGGGGCAACTGCTGATCGTCGCCATCCAAGGTGCCGATATCCCCATGGTGCAGACCCTGACCTTCCTGTTCGCGATTCTGATCGTCGGCTTCAACCTGGTCGCCGACGTGCTCTACGGCATTCTCGATCCTCGCATCCGGTACGAATAGGATGGCCGAGCTAACACACCACGACGCCCCGCTACACGAGCATCGCTCGCTGTGGATGGACGTGTGGCTGGCGTTCCGCAATCACACTGGTGCCCTGGTCGGCGTTGGCGTGTTCGCCTTCATCGTGCTGGCGGTATTCGTCGGCCCGTTCCTGCACGGCATCGATCCCCAGTTCCTGGACCTCCAGGCGCGCAACGCGCCGGTGTCCTGGGCGCACCCGTTGGGTACCGACAACCTAGGACGCGACATGCTGGCGCAGATGCTCGCCGGGGGGCGGATCTCGCTGGCGGTCGGGTTCACGGCGATGCTGCTGTCGTTGGTGCTCGGCACGGGCGTCGGGGTGCTGGCCGGCTACTTCAAGCGCCTGGACGGCCTGCTCATGCGCAGCACGGATCTCTTTCTCGCGTTGCCGCTGCTGCCGTTGCTGCTGGTCATCATCATGCTGTTCCGCGACACGCTGCGTGCCGCGCTGGGACCGGAGACCGGCATCTTCCTGCTCATCGTGTTCGTGATCGGCATCACCAGTTGGATGCAGACCGCGAGGATCGTGCGCGGCGAGGTGCTGGCCATCAAGGAGCGCGAGTTCGTCACCGCGGCGCGCAGCATCGGCACCCGGGAACGGCGCATCGTCGCCCGCCACGTGCTGCCGAACGTCATGAGCCCGATCATGGTGTCGGCGACGCTCGGCATCGCCAACGCGATCATCACCGAGTCGGCGCTGTCCTTCCTCGGCCTCGGCTTCCCGCCGGATTTCCCGACCTGGGGCCGCCTGCTGTTCGACGGCGCGAACTTCATCTCCATCACGCCGGCGCGGGTGATCTGGCCGGGACTGGCGATCTCGCTGACCGTGCTGTCCGTCAACTACATCGGCGACGGCCTGCGGGATGCGTTGGATCCGCGGTTGCGGGGTACTTGACCGCTACTTGCGGAGGTTAAGGTTCGTAATCTCCGCACTTCGACTCGATGGCGGCGCGTCGATAGACCAACGCATTGCCGTCCTTGCCACAGATCTCACTCAAGCCCGCCTCCCGGAAGCAGAACGCGGCCTGTTGGCCGAGGCGGCGCGACGAGTGCATCGCGTTCGCTAAGTCGGCGGTCGTGAACTCGGCCGGAAGCCGGGCGTCGAGCATGGCGAACAGATCGGCCATGCGCTCGATCCGGTGAATGTCGACGATTTCCACGAGCCGGCGATCCACGCTCGTCCAACCGCCCCGGCGCCGGTTGCGGCGCGGGTCCGGCACGCGCACCTCCTCCTCCACGGTAATCACCACCTCCAGCGTCAGGTTCGAATTGCCCAGCAACGTCGGAATGCTGGCGAGCGCGGCGAAGATCGCGAACACCGAACCGTGCTTCGGCGACATCCGCCGGCTCATGATCCCCTTGCCGTCCGCCGTCGGCTTGACGATGTAGCGGTCCCGGGCGATCGGATGAACCAGCGTCACCGGGTGCCGTTCGAGCAGCCGCGGCAGTTTCCGTTTCAGTGGCCAGAAGATGCCGGTGTGGATCTCGACGATGCGGTCGCCGGTGACGATGTCGGCGACGTAGCCGTCGACGGCGTGTTCGGTGAGGCTGCCGGGAACCGCATAGCGGGCCTTCAATGCCCGGTGCAGGGACCGCTCGTTGAGTTCGCCGATGCCCGCCGCGTCGGACGACGGTGGTTCGGTGGAGGTGGTGGACCCGTCCATGGCAAATTGCTCCCGCCGCGCCCATCATACGAAAAGTCGCCGCGCCTGATCGAGGATTACCATGCTCACCGCCGAACAGAACGAGACGCTGACGCGGACCGGACCGGGAACACCGATGGGCGATGTCTTCCGGCGCTACTGGATGCCCGCGCTCCTGTCCCGCGAGCTGCCCGGCCCGGACTGCCCGCCGGTGCGCATCAAGCTCTTAGGCGAGGACTTCGTCGCTTTCCGCGATTCGACCGGCCGGGTAGGCATCGTCGATCCCCGCTGTCCGCATCGCGGCGCGAACCTGTTCTTCGGCCGCAACGAGGCCTGCGGCCTGCGCTGTGCCTACCACGGCTGGAAGTTCGACAGGGACGGGCAGTGCGTGGACATCCCCAATGCGGCGCCCGAGGTGGCCGAACGGTTGAAGCCCAAGGCGGCTATTCGGTCTCTCCGGACTGCCGAGGCGGGGGACGTGGTCTGGGCGTATTTCGGCGAGGCGGACGGGTTGCCGCCGCCGGTCCCCGATTTCGAATTCGCCGCCGTGCCGGCGACGCACCGTTTCGTCGGCAAGAAACTGCAGCAGTGCAATTGGGCGCAGGCCTGCGAGGGCGGTCTCGACACGGCCCACTTCTCGTACCTGCATGCCGGCATCAACGAGGGTCGCAAGGTGGGCTTGCACCAGGTCGGTCGGGATCTGTCGTCCGCCGGCAGCGGCGCCGTGGAGCCGCCCCGCCTCAAGCGTTTCCGCTGGTTGATCGAAGACGGCGCGCCGCGGTTTTCCATCTTGAACCATGCCGCCGGCATGCTGCTCTGCGCCGCCCGGACCGCCGACGACGGCCAGCTCTACTGGCGGATGACCCAGTTCCTGATGCCCAACCACTCGCTCGCGCCCGGCAACTTTCCCGAGGACACGGCGTTGGCGAACACGTGGGTGCCCATCGACGACACCACCTGCTGGATCTTCTGCTACGCCTGGCATCCCGAGCGACCGATCGGTGAACGGGAACGCGAGCGGCTCGCCGCCGGTTCCGGCATCTTCGCCGAGGTGGACGACGACTACGTACCGATCCGTCGACGCGAAAACGACTATCTCGTCGACCGGGAACGGCAACGGACCGCGAGTTTCACCGGCATCGACGGCATTTCGGAACAGGATCAGGCCATCGCCGACAGCCAGGGCCCGATCGCGGACCGCACGCGGGAGTTGCTCTGCCAGACGGACCTCGGCGTCGTCCGGTTCCGGGACATGATGTTCCGCGCCGCCGAGGATGTTCGCACCGGTTCAGAACCCTTGGCTGCCGGTGATCCCGGCGCGTACCGAGTGCGGTCGGGCGACACGGTAGCGGCGCGTGATCTCGGTGCTGCGGAGGTTGCCCTCGAACGATTCGGCGAGCATTGGGGGCGACCGATCGATCCGGCGGTTTCCATGTCGAAACAACAAGCGACACCCGCCTCGGGGAGTGGATAGAATCCACCTGAAGGACTTCGCCGCCAATCGCAATAAGGACGCTACATGCAGTTGAGCATCACCGGACGCCACCTCGTCGTCACCCCCGCCCTGAAAGACTACGTCACCAGCAAGATCACGCGCCTCGAACGCCACTACGACCACATCACCAACGTTCGCGTCGTGCTTGCGGTGGACAAGCTCGAGCAGAACGCCGAGGCGGTTGTGCACGCGGGGGCCGGGCACGAGATCTTTGCCGATGCGGCCGCCGACGATCTCTACAAGGCCATCGACGCGTTGTCCGACAAGCTTGACCGGCAGCTCATCCGGCACAAGGAGAAAGTCACCAGCCACCGCGGCTAGCCGGGCGGGCGCCGACGGTTCCCGACGCCTCGTGCGAAGGAACGAGGTGTCGGCGTCGCGAGGCGATTTCGCCACCGATGATTGAGTTCGAGACCATACTCACCCCGAACTGCGTCCATGTCGGTGTCGACGCGCGGTCGAAGAAGGGCGTTCTGGAACGCGCCAGCGAGTGTCTCGCGGAGCAGTTTCCGGGGGTCGAACCGCGACGATTGCTCGAAGGTCTGCTAGGCCGGGAACGCCTCGGAACCACGGGGCTCGGTGAGGGTGTGGCGATTCCCCACTGCCGTTCCGATGACTGTACGGCACCCGTAGCCTGCTTCCTAAGGACCTGCCGGGGGATCGACTTCGATGCGCCGGACGACCGCGCGGTGGACCTGCTGTTCGTGCTTGCGGTGCCGTTGCATGAACAACGCGTTCACCTCGAGATCCTCGGCGCCCTGGCCCGCGCCTTCGACGATCCGGGCAATCTAGGCGCCCTGCGACGCGCGAGGACCGATCGGGATCTGTTCGACACCCTGCAGCGGCAACTGATGATGTCGCAACGCGAGTAGGTTCGTGCAGACCGGCGCCATGGACATTGTCAACAAGCTCGGCCTGCATGCCCGGGCCGCGTCCAAGCTGGTGGGCTTGGCCAAGACCTTCG
>CAZJRX010000290.1:0-1759 GCA_964548145.1 uncultured Pseudomonadales bacterium
CGACGTCGATGCCGCGCTTGGCGAGGAACCAGGCAGTGGACACGCCGATGATGCCGCCGCCGATGATCACCACGTCAGCCGAGGATGGAATCGCGGTCGGTGGTTCCAGGCCGCGGGACCAGGTTTGCGACACGTGGTCGGCTGGAACGGAGTCCGGCATTGGTCAGCGCCCCGGCCAACGCCATGCGGGCGAGTCGAAGGGGCCGAAGCCGAGGGCCGAGGTCTCGCCAAGTTCCTTGCCGAGTTCCAAGTGGTTGCAGGCATCGGTGTCGGTCAGCGCCTGGACAAGGCTCTCGGCGTGGGTGGTTACCCAAAGCTGCGTGTTCTCCGCACAGCGTTTCATCAACCGCCCGAGAGCCGGCAGGAGATCGGGATGCAGGCTGGTTTCCGGTTCGTTCAGCACCATCAGATTGGGGGGGCGCGGCGTCAAGAGGGCCGCGATCCACAACAGGTAGCGCAGTGTCCCGTCGGAGAGTTCGGCTTGGGAGAGCGGCCGCAGCAGCCCGTGCTGACTGAACCGCAGGCTGAACCGGCCGCCGGAATCCACCACGTCCACGGTGGCGCCGGGAAACGCATCCGCGACTGCGTCGTTCAGGGCATCTACCTCGCCGGTCTCCACGATGGTCTGCCAAGCCGCCGCAAGGTCGCGGCCGTCGTTGGCGAGTACCGGCGTCCGCGTGCCGACCTGGGGCGTTCGCGCCGGCGAGGAGGCATCGCTGCGGAAGTGATCGTAAAACCGCCAGGAGCGGATGCGCTCGCGGAGCATCAGGACTTCCGGGGCGCGCTCGGGATCCGCGAGTCTCGACAACATGCTGTCGAAAGTCGGCAGGTGTTTCTCGATCACCTGCCAATTCCCGTCGGCATCCCGTGCCTGCACCAAGGGTCCGCGCCGGTCCACCATCGCGCGGCTGTGGTGCCACAACCCGCCGTGCCAGATGACCTCCCGCTTGATGACGGGATCCTTGCCGAACATCGTCCGCATCGGCTCGGGGAGCCCGTAGTCGATGGCGTAGCTGAAATCGTCACAGGCGAAGCCAAAGCGCAGGTTCACTGGTTTCTTGCGAGGTCCCCCCTGAACGGCGTAGTCGCCGCGCTTGACCCCCTTGGAGAACTGCTCGGGACCGGCCCAGAGCACCGACTCGATGCCGCCCTCCGCCGCCAGCGATTCGACCGCCGTACCAAAGGCAGTCTCAGATAGAAGACGTAAGCCCTTGTATAAATTTGACTTGCCGCTGCCATTAGCACCCGTGACCAGGTTCAGGGACTTAAGCGGCAGCACGAGATCACGCAATGACCGGTAGTTGGCAACGGCTAGGGTTTGCAGCAACGGTGCTCGCCCGCAAGCTAGAGGCTTAGGTGCAATCGAAGCGCGGCATCAATCTCGTTCATGCTCCTTTGCGGAACTCGACCCACGCGGTCACGGAGGCGTTGCAGGGACACCGCCCGAACCTGCTCAGCCTGCGCTTTCGAGTCACGCGGTAGACCGCTGGTGCGTGCGGCGAGTCTGACTTGGAAAGGATGGATGCGACGTAGGTTCGCGGTCATCGGTATGACCGTAATCACCCCGCGGCCCAATGCTGTAGCACTCTCATTGGCCGCATTGTTGCTGACCACTACGGCCGGTCGCTGATACGCTGCTTCCGAACCAACCGGATGGCTCAAGTCCACCATCCAAATCTCGCCTCGTCGTGGGGCTTGCCCCATTCTCACGATGTGAGCGCCCGTAGCCGGTCCGGCCGCGTCCGAAGGACGCGCCTTC
>CAZJRX010000290.1:1769-4568 GCA_964548145.1 uncultured Pseudomonadales bacterium
CAGAGCCGGTCGTCCTCTTCGTCGGCGTCCGCCCAGGCGGATGCATAGCTATCGGCAAGCTCCGAGGTACGCAAATTCCGCAGTGCTGCCCTGATGACGCCCGAACGCGACTTGATTCCCTGCGAACGCGCGTACCCATCCATGAAGGCGATTTCCTCGGCGGGGAGACTTATGCTCAACTTCATTGTCACAAAGTGTCAAAGTCGATCCTACTAGAGTACTACCGCCAAGGCGAAAGCGAAACACATTGAGCGCGATCCGTAAGGAACGCGGTAACGAACCCCAGAACTGCACCAGGTTTCCCACCGCTGCCATTGACGGTCTGGCGGTGCGGGGTGTTGGGGTGTCCTGGACCGCATTCTCGTGGCAGCCGACCGAAGCCGTAGGCGACCCGTTAACGCCCCGTGAAGTTGGGCTTGCGCCGCTCCAGGAACGCCTTCACGCCTTCCTGGAAGTCCTCGGAGGCGAACATGCCGTTCAAGTGCACCATCAGGTGGTCGACGGCGGTGTCGTACGATTCCTCCAGCCCCATCCGCATCATTCGTTTGGTGGTCTGCACCGCCATCGGGGCATTGTCGGCGATTTCCTGTGCCCACTGCATGGCCGTCGGCATCAGTTCGTCGTTGGGCACGACGGCGTTGACCAGACCGATGTCCAGGCATTCCGCAGCGTCGATGGTGCGCGCCCGGTAGTACAACTCCGCGGCCTTGCCCCAGCCGATGAGCCGTGGCAGGAGCCAGGTGCCGCCGCTCTCTGGGACGACGTTTCGCTTCGCCGTAACTGCCGCCATCTTCGCGGACTCCGAGGCGATGCGCATGTCCGCAAGCAGTGTCAGGTCCATGCCGTAGCCCGCGGCGGCACCGTTGACGGCACAGATCACCGGCGTGTCGATATTCCACATGACGTTGATCGGCGCGTCCCGCAGGTCGAACAACCGCCGCGGCGGGCGGTTGTCGCCGCTGCGCCCTTCCCGGCTGCCTATTCCGCCTTGGCCCACGTCCACGAGATCGAGTCCCGCACAGAAGCCGCGTCCGGCACCCGTCAGCACGATGCACCGGGTGTCGGGATCCTTGTTGGCCTCCACGAGCTTGGCGAAGAGTTCGCCGAGCATCGCGCCGCTGATGGCGTTCAGGCGTTCGGGGCGGTTGAGGGTCAGGACGGCAACGCGGCCTTCTTGGCTCACGAGCAGGTCGTCGGTGCTCGATGGGGCGATGGGCATGGGACTCCTCAGGTCGAGTAGGTTGCGGCGGGGCGCATAGTCTACCGTGCCAGCCGAAACCGGTGCGCCGCGTGCGTCACGATGCGGCCAACCCCCCGACGATCCTCCCGAGCACGGGCGCAAAGCGTTCGCCCATGCGCCGGTAGCCGGCGGGATTCGGGTGCAGATCGTCGGGCAGGTCGTGGGCGTCGTCGGCACCGAACAGGGTGAGCCCGTCGACATAGTGCAACGCCGGGTCGCCTGCCCGACTGCGCTTCTCCACTACGTCGGCGATGATTTCGCGGATGCGCACCAGCGACAGGCTGCCGTTGCGGAACTGCTCGAAGCCGTCGATCGTCACGAACTTGCCCTGGCCGTCGGGAATCGTCGGTCCGGGGCGGGTCTCGGCGCTTGGACAGTAGATCGGTGAAATCACGACGATGGGCACGTCGGGCTTGGCTTCGCGGATCGTGTCTAGGAAACCGTGCAAGGCCGGCATGAACACACGCTCGCGCATGGAGTCCATGTTGACGATGTTGATGCCGGTCTTGATGCTCACGGCATCGACATCCGGGAGATCGCGGATGGTCCGGGCTACGAACGGGTCCAAGTGGCATTGCCCGCCGAAGCCTAGGTTGCGCAGCGAGACGTCGGCCAGGCGCGCGGCCACCGCCGGCCAGGTACCCGCAGGTTCCGAGGCTTCCACGCAGTGGCTGATGGAGCTGCCGTAGTGAACCCAGCGGGGTCGCGGGTCCGCCGGCGCGGCGGTGATCGCGGAGGCGTCGTCCACGACGAGAGCGTGCAGTTCGACGAAAGCGTTGTGGGGTAGCCAGATCTCGCAGGTCTTGTCGCCGGAGGCCAAGCCGTCGAACAGCAGGGTATCGGCCTCGCCCCTGACGAGTTCGAACCCGCCAGGGGCTTCAGGCCGCACGACGATGGCGTTCCCCGACGTGGACCCCGCGCGTAACAACGCACCGCCGGCTTCCAAGTTGAACACCACCGGCCGGCGCTCCCGACCGGGCATCACCGTGTTGGTGGCGAGAAACGAGACGCCCACAGTCGTCGAGTCGGTGGCGAAGCGCAGGCGAACGCCCGATGGCATCCGTACCACCACGTCCATGGGCTGGGGCAACTGGGCACGCGTCCAGTCCGGCAGCCGTCGTGGCGCCAACCCCGTGCCGCGGTCATCGAAATCGAGCGCGCCGTGGTCGACTACCGCCGCCGCGATCAGATCCCTGATAGGTAGCGAGTGCATGATTCCTCCGGGGTATGGCTGCGCTAAACGCCAATCGCATCCCCATAGTAGCTCCACTTTCCATCCATGATCGGCCGGTAGGGTTTGCCGCACGATTTGCGGAACCTGCATCGTCTCGATAGACCCCCCGCATGGAACAAACGCGAACGGGAGCGTGGGGCGCTCTCCCTCCGCAAGTCGTGACATTTCGATCCCCCTTTCGCCTATGACTTGGTGACCCCGACCTCCCGGTCGGGGTTTTTTTGTGTTTCGACATCTCCGGCAACTTTGGGTACCCACCGCCCACTACGGAGCGTTATTGGTATGCTTCACGGGCTTCGCACGTTGGGACGAATGTCATGAAATA
>CAZJRX010000291.1:0-4555 GCA_964548145.1 uncultured Pseudomonadales bacterium
CGGCGTTGCCGTACGATCCTGTACTACGCCGTTGCGTTCGGCGGCCGGTCGCTCGGTGACCACCATCGAGGGTCTGGCGTCCGACGGCGGGCTGCATCCCCTCCAGCAAGCCTGGATCGACGAGCAGGTACCGCAGTGCGGCTACTGCCAGTCCGGGCAGATCATGTCCGCCGCCGCACTGCTTGCCCGACAAGCCGCGCCCACCGACGACGACATCGACAACGCCATGCGCGGCAACATCTGCCGGTGCGGCACTTATGTGCGCATCCGCAAGGCGATCAAGCGCGCCGCCCACGACGGGGAACGCACCGATGGCTGATTCGAAACCGCGGCTCGGCAAGTGGACCCGGCGCGGTCTAATCGCCGCCGGTGTCGTCGCGGGGGGTGCATTGGTCGTCGGCGTGGCGATACGCCCGGGGCATCGCGCACCCAAGCTGGCCGGGCTGGTTGCCGACGCCGACGAAGCGCTTCTGAACCTCTGGCTCAAGATCGGCGCGGACAACCGCACCACCGCCATCGTTCCCCATGCCGAAATGGGCCAGGGCGTGCATACCGCGCTTGCGCAGATGCTCGCCGACGAACTCGACGCGGATTGGAACCTCGTCGATGTCGAGGAAGCGCCGGCGCACGTCGAATACGCCAACCACAACCTGGCCAAGGGCTTCCTGTTCGGCGACGCCGAGATCCCGCGTGCACTCGTGGGAACGGTCGACGGCGCCGTGCTGAAACTCACCCAGGCGATGGATCTGCAGATCACCGGCGGCAGTTTCAGCGTCCGTGCCACCGGCATGCACGGTATGCGCGTCGCCGGCGCGGCGGCCCGCGAAATGCTCGCCAAGGCAGCGGGCGCCGCCTGGGATGTGCCGAAGCGCGAGCTGGTTCTCAAGGACAGTCATGTCAGCCACGCGTCGAGCGGGCGCACCGCGACTTACGCGGATTTCGCCGCCGCGGCCGCGCAGATCGCCCCGTCGTCCAAACCCAAGCTCAAGGATCCCGGCGCGTTCACCCTGATCGGCACTTCCGTCCAGCGCCTCGACACCCCCGCCAAGGTCGACGGCAGCGCAGCGTTCGGCATCGACGCCCAGATCCCCGACATGAAGACGGCGACGATCCGCGGTTGCCCGGTGTTCGGCGGTCGCGTCGCGACGCTCGACGACCGCGCCGCCCGGGGGCTTCCCGGCGTCGAACGCATCGTCAACCTGGGCGATGCCGTCGCCGTCGTGGCCGACGGCTACTGGCACGCCAACCGGGCGCTTGCGGCATTGGTGATCGAATGGTCGACGAACGGTCGCGATGCGCTCGACCAGGCGGCGGTCTTCGCGCAGTTCGACGGCGCCTTGGCACAGGCCGAGGTCGAAGATGCCGGCGATGTCGAAGTCGACCAAGGCGACTGCGACGCCGCCCTCGCGGCAGCCACCCGGCGAGCCGAAGCCGAGTACCGTGTGCCCTATCTCGCCCATGCCGCCATGGAGCCGATGAACTGCACGGCATGGCTCCACGACGATGTGTGCGAGATTTGGACGGGTACCCAGAATCCTCTCGGTGCCCGGGCCGCCGCTGCCGAAGCGATCGGCTACGAACCGGACAGGGTCATCGTTCACAACGCCTATCTCGGCGGCGCGTTCGGGCGCCGGTCGGTGAACGACTACGTCGTCCAAGCCGCGCGCATCGCGAAGGCCGCCAAGGCGCCGACGAAGCTGATCTGGTCCCGGGAGGAGGACATCGCCCAAGACAGGTACCGACCGGCGGTCACCAGCCGTTTTCGGGGCGGCATCGACGCCGATGGGCGGCCGACCGTCTGGACGAACCTATACGTCGACAAGCACGAACCGGCCGAGGCACCGCGCATTCCCTACGCCATCGGCAACCAGCGCATCGCCTCCCTGCCAAGCCCGAACCACGTTCCGTTCGGGGTCTGGCGGGCCGTCGACCATTCGCAACACGCCTTCTTCACCGAATCGTTCATCGACGAACTGGCGGTGCTCGCCGGCGAGGATCCGTACCGCTTCCGACGCGGGCTCCTGGCTGACAAACTGCGGCACCGCAAGGTTCTCGACGCAGCGGCGAAGACGGCAGGATGGGGCAGTTCGCTTGAACCGGGTCGCGGCCGGGGAATCGCCCTTCACGAGTCCTTCGGCAGCATCGTCGCCGAAGTCGTGGAAGTACGAGTCGATGCTGGGAAGGTGCGCGCGGATCGGGTGGTCTGCGCCGTCGACGCCGGCTACGCGGTCAACCCCGACGGCCTCGCCGCGCAGATGGAGAGCGGCATCGTCTACGGGCTAACCGCCGCGCTTTACGGCGAGATCAGCCTCGAAAAAGGTCGCGTCAAGCAAAGCAATTTCCACGACTACCCGATGCTGCGCATCGACGAGATGCCCGAGATCGAAACCGTGTTCGTCGAGTCCGGCGGACCCTTGGGCGGTGGGGGCGAACCGGGCACCCCGCCCCTCGCGCCCGCTCTCGCAAACGCCATCCACGATGCCATCGGGGTTCGCATCCGCGAGTTGCCCGTCTCGAAGCACGACCTGCGGGTTGGTTGATTGCCGCGAAGCCTCGGGTAAGTTTTTTGAATCGGAGTACATCGAATGAGTGAGTTCGCGGAACCAAGCCAAGATCCTCGATTGGCAAACGGCTCCTGGAGACGGGCACTTGCGTATGCGGCCAAGACCTCTCCACTCCCAGCGAGCATACCGATCACATCCAGCATGCAATCGATAGTTCGACCGGGCAGCAGGAACGGGCCGACCATCTCGCGGAAGTCCTGCATGCCGCGACTGCCTTTGGGCGGCATCGGGACGGCGAGGAATGGGAGCAGCGCACGGACAACCACGCGCATACCGTTGCCGACCTCGATGAGGAGATCGGCGACCTCGCGCAAGCGAAACGCGACATCGATGCACAGCTTGACGATATCGACGACAACGAAGTCGAGAACGAACGCGGGCGCATTGACATGCTCGGGCAGAACCTATCCAAGGTTGATCGCGAAATCGCGAGCGACCAGGAAGCGCGGGAGCAACTCGGCAAGGAGTCGAACAAGCTGGAGGGCGACATACGTGCCGCCCGACGCCATGAGGCGCAAGCCCGGGACCTAGAACGCTACGAAGAAACGGCAGACCTGCTCGTTCAGGTTCTGAGGCAAGCCTATACGCGGATTCAGGACGAGCAGGTGCGCGAGCTGGATGCCGAGATGAACGTCCTGTTCGAGCGGATGGCCGCGAACGTGTTCGACGACGAATCGGTCGAGGACAATCAGCACAAGGCAACGCTCAGGATGATCGCCAAGGTAGGACTCCGGCCCGTGGAAGACTCAGCGGCGGAGTACGAGATCTTTGCGCTCAACAGCCGCGGCAGATCGATGCCGCCCACCGAGATCAACGGGGCGTCGCGAAGAATCCTCGCCCTATCGTTCGTGTTGGGACTTTGCAAGGTCAGCCGAACCAAGGCCCCCCTTGTTGCGGACTCGCTACTGAATTTCATGTCGGGTTCGGTGCGCACCAACACCCTGCGCGTCACCGCCCGGACGGCGAGCCAACCCATGCTGTTGCTCACCGGGTCGGACTTGGAGTCGCAGAACGAGATCGACCTCATGGATCGCTACGCAGGCGCCACCTACACACTGACGGGGCAATGGCAGCACGTCGACCAAGGCGGCGACGTGGTTCGCCTCACCGACGAGCGCCAGGTGTCTCTGCTATGCCCGTGCGGCCCCCGCGAGTACTGCGACGTCTGCGAACGTCAGGGCCAGGCCGAGGATTCGCGGTGGTGCCGACGCCAGAGCGAGGAGACGCACCGATGAGTGACTATTTTTCGGATCTGTTTCGCGCCACTAGTCACGGCCTCGTCTTGCCCCGCGACGACGAGGACGCCATCAACCGCTACGTCGCGATGCATGCGGGCAATCGGGAGAACGTCGAAAGCCGTCCGTTCCCTAGGAAAGTGGACTTCTGGGCGTTCTGCATCGCGACGGCGCTGGCGTTAAAGCTCGAACCTCGCGATGGTGTTCCGTCCCGATGGGGCCAAAAATTCATCGATACGCCGCAGGGCGTTCTAGAAAACGACGTTTGCTCCCTACTTGCCATCGTCGCCGTAGCCAAGCTTGGTTTGGATGACCCCGGTGTAACGGAGAGCGGACGGATCGTCGATCTGGCAAACCGCCTAGCGGCCGCCGGTTGCTCCGAGGTGTTGCGAAAGCTCGAGAATAGTCCCCTACAAACGACACCCTTGGACCAAGCGTTGGAGTTCGCCCGCTCGCTGCAGACACAAGCGAGCTCCGACGACTGAGCGGGCCTTAATGGGGACGGGTTGTCTGCTGCCTTTCGAGTATATGGAACAGACCTACGACGCGTAGGGCAAGCGTTCATGCCTATGCATGTACGGCAAGTCATGGGGAGCTTTCCCGCATCTGCTTGCCGCCGCCAAGCGGGTTTCAAGTTCGCTCAGGCCCGCGTGGGCTACCTCTACGAGCGTGGCCGTAGGGGCGACCGGAGGGTATTGGACGCGTCGGTCCCGTTTCCGGAGACTGGAGTGTAACAACAGTGCTGCGAACGTGGTT
>CAZJRX010000292.1:0-4522 GCA_964548145.1 uncultured Pseudomonadales bacterium
CGTACCGTCAAGGTTGGTCGGTGGTCGCGGACTACGATCTCACGCCGGAGCTGGTCTTGAGATACGCCTACGGCACCACGCAGCTCGACGAATGGAGTTCCCACGACAGCGACCGCACCGACCGGATCCCGGGCGAGGGCCAGGTTCCGCAGGACTGCCTCGACTCGCGGAGCGCCGAGGAGTGCCAGGCGCTGTTCCCCTGGGGTACGAGTGACGGTCGCACCGCCTTCCCGTACAGCAACGACGAGACCTCGCACGAGGTCCAGGTGCTTTCGAACTTCGAAGGGCCGATCAACTTCATCGTCGGGGCGTACGACTACGAAGGCGCGAGCCACTGGAGCGACGCCTTCCAGGGCTTCGGCCACTCGTGGCGGTTCGGTTCGGCCGACGAGAAGGCCCAGGCGCTCGGCTATGCCGACTGCCAGGACTACTTCAACCAGATTGTCGCGCCCCAGTTGGCGGATCCCGAAGGACCGTTTGCCGAGGCGCTCTCCGAGGGTCGCCAGATTCTGTGCCCGCCGGCCGGACAGACCGATTTCACCACCACCGGCGGGTCCGCGAACGAGAGCATCCAGGAAACCCAGGCCGTCTTCGGCCATGTCGACTACGCCCTGGACGACCAATGGACGCTGTCCGGCGGCCTGCGCTATACCCGCGACGAGAACATCCAGGTGGACGGCTCGGACTTCGGCTACGCGCAATCCTGCCCGCCAGGCCACCCCACTTGCAGTTCCCAGGGCATGTTCGTGCCGTTGCTGAACTTCTGGAACCAGGCATTCGCCGAACGGGCCCGACGGGCGGCCACCGACTGCGTTACCGATTGCGTCGGACGGATACAGGAGTGGGACGCGATCATCTACAACGCCAACGTCGAATACCGGCCCGACGATAAGACCCTGGTCTATGGACGGCTCTCCACGGGCTACCGGGCCGGCGGCTTGCCGTCGCAGACGGCGGGCATCTTCCCGCCGATCGAAGAGGAGACGGTCATCAACTACGAGGGTGGCTTGAAGGGCCTCTTCCTGGATGATCGCCTGCTGCTGCAGGTCGGCGGCTACTACAACGACTACGACGGCTTTCAGATCAACGCCATCATGGACGCGGCGGAAGCGGGCTACCCCCAGGCCATCGGAAGCTTCTCCTCAAGTCCGCTCGTCGAGTTCACCACCAACGTCGACGGCACCGCCATCTACGGCGTCGATGTCGAATGGACGTACTTCCTGAACGACAGTACCCGGGTCAGCGGCTACTACGCCTACCTGGACTCCAAGCTCGGCGAGTTCGCCACGGTCGTGCAGGACGACCCCGACCCGGTCGTCGGCATGTGGACCTATCTGGACTGGGAGACGGGCGAGGAGGTCACCGGCCCGTACATCAAGCCGAGAAACTTGAAGGACGGCAAGCTGCCGCAGCAGGCCAAGCACAAGGCGGCGGTGACCGTGGCCCACGACCTCGATGTCGTGGGTGTCGATGGCTCGGTGCAGTTGCTTGGCACGTGGAGCTACACCGGCGACCGCTACGCGTTGGTGCAGAACGCCGAGTCCAATCGCATGCCCGCGTACGACCGGCTCGATCTGCGCGCCGCTTGGACCTCCGTGAACGAGCAATGGTCGGCGACACTGTACGTGCAGAATGCGCTGGACGAGATCGGCTTCGTCGAGTACGTGCCCGGGTTCCGTCCCGATTGGGCGTTCAACGCCCAGGAGGGCTACGCCCAGGGCGTGTTGACCGAGCCGCGACAGGTTGGCTTGCAGGTGCGCTGGCGGCCGCAACTGTAGGGGCGACCCAAACGCGCCAGGGCGCGCGGGCGCCGGAGTCGGACCAATGGACGCTGGGGGCTCGTGATCACGGGCGGGGAAACGCCGGGAACGGCTTGGGGGCCTACGGTTGGACCGCCCAGCATCGCTTGGGAACGCCCTCTGCGGGCTGGCCGTAGCAGGTTGCCTGCTTGACTGACTTGGCCGACACGACCAACCCGCGCGATCTCGCCCGGGCGCTCGCCGACCCGACCCAGGCACCCGACCTGGGTCTCGCCCGCATGGGCCGCACCGCCTGGAAAGCGCTGCCGTTCATGCGGCCCATGATGTGGCACATCATCGTGATCCTGTCGCTTGGGTTTGCCATGGGGGCGGTGGTCGCATTCGCGACGACGCTCGGCATCGACCTCTTCACCAACAAGGTGCTCGTCGGGGACAAGATTCAGCCGATGCAGGCGTTTCTCCTGGGCCTCGACGACAGCTACGTCGTCGAGGGGGTGGATATGGACGGTGCGACTGCCGTCGAAGCAACCGACGACGGAAACGTGGGATTGAGCGACGACGAGCGGCGGACGGTTCGTACCCGAATGTTGGTCTGGTTCATAGCCATGGGCGCGCTCGGCTTACTCCTCGTCACGGTGCTGCGCTACTACGGCGCCTGGGTGTGGCAGAACGTCAGCCAGTATCTCCGGGTCACCATGATCGAGCGTCTGGAACACCTGTCGCTTCGCTTCCACAGCGACTCGCGCTCCGGGGACGCGATCTACCGGATCATCCAGGACAGTGCGCAGATCGTGAACTTACTGCGCGAGGCGATCATCAATCCCATCACGATGATCTACACGCTCGTTATTGCGCTCACCTTCGTCACCGCCTTCGACGCCCTGCTGCTGCTCGGCGTCGCACTGGTCGCCGTGCCGACGCTCGTGCTCACCGTCCTCTTCACGCCCCGTATCCGACGGCGGTCGGTGGCAAGCCGGGTCGCGGGCAGCAACCTGACATCCCGGCTCCAAGAGACGTTCGCCGCGCTCAAGGTCGTCAAGGCCAGCCGGGCGGAACGGCTCATGCTGGCGCGCTTCGACAAGGACTCCAACCGCGCCCTCGATGCGGCGCTTCTGTTGCGGTTCGAGATGGTGGTGCTGTCGACCCTGGTGATGTTCTTCGGCGGTGCCGCCGTCATCGGGCTCGAATACCTGATGGCCGGCTGGGTCGTCGAAGCGCGCCCGACCCTGCTCGGCGGGTGGGCCGCGGCCTTGCTGGGATTCACGCTGTGGAACCTCGGTGCGTTCCAGGCCGCCGGCGAAAGACTTGGCGCATCCTTCGGAACCGGCTACGGCATGGTCCGGGTCTGGTGCATGATCCAGGATCTCTTCATCGGCCTGGAACGGGCCTTCTACTTCCTCGATCTCGAACCCGAGATCGTGGAACGCGGCGACCCCGTAGCGTACCCGCACCCGGTCGCAAGCGTGGCCTGGCAGGGCGTGGACTTTGGCTACACCCCAGAGCAACCGGTTCTTGAAAACGTCGACTTGACCGCCGAAGCTGGCAGGATCACGGCGATCGTGGGTGCCACGGGGTCCGGTAAATCGACCTTGATGTCGCTCCTGTTGCGCCTCTACGACCCGGACCGGGGGGCGGTGCTCGTCAACGACGTCGACCTTCGCGACCTGCGCATCGACGATATTCGGTCGAACTGCGCCATCGCCTTGCAGAAGAACGTCCTGTTTACCGGCAAGGTGGCGGACAACATCGGCTATGCGACGGGCGCTTCCCGGAACGAGATCGAGGAAGCCGCGCGCATCGCCTGCGCCGATGAGTTCATCCGGGCAATGGACGCAGGCTTCGATACCGAACTCGGCGAACGCGGCAGCAAGCTCTCCTCGGGCCAGCGGCAGCGCTTGACCATCGCCCGGGCGGTGATCCGCGACACGCCCATCTTGATCCTCGACGAACCCACCGCATCCCTCGACGCCGAAACGGAACACCGGGTGTTGGCCAACCTCGGAGAGTGGGGCGCGGACAAGGTCGTCCTGCTCATCACCCATCGCCTGTCGACCATCCGGGGAGCGGACCGGATCGCCTTCCTCGAAGGCGGGCGCGTCGCGGAGGCCGGCAGCCACGACGAGCTCATGGCCCGACCGAACGGCCGGTACCGAGAGTTCGTTCAGGCGGAGACTCTCGGCGACGCGACCGCTTCGCGGAATGTCGAGGAGGGCCTGTGAGCGAATCTGCCGGGGGTCGAGAGATCGACACAACCGTCGACACGACCCAGCGGCGAACGCTCCTGAGCGGGTTCAAGGCCGGCGAACGATTCGACGACCGCATAGACACCGGTCCCGAAATCAGCCATGCAAAGGCGTTGGTCGTCGTGTGGCGAGGCATGAAACTAATCGCCTACGTGCCAGGGCTGTTCACGGCGAAGTTCGCCTTCAACATCGCGATGATCGTTCCGGGGCTTTTCCTCGCCTGGTTCGGCAAGCTCATCACCGACAACGTCCTAAGGCAAGAGGAAGTCGTAGCCGAGGGATCCCGCTTTCCGCCCCACATGATGCCGCTGATCCGGTTCCTCGAAGGTATGGGCCCCATGGAGGTGATGCTTACCTTGACGACGATCTACGTCATCGGCCTGATCCTGATCGGCACGCGCGCCGGGGAGGGCGGCCACTCCGCGAGCACGTTCGGTGGCAGCGACCCGGCGTCGAACGCGGACAACGAACTCTCCGAGGGCTGGACCAACTCGGGCGGGATCATCGGCCTGGTCGAGT
>CAZJRX010000293.1:0-4499 GCA_964548145.1 uncultured Pseudomonadales bacterium
GGTGGTGCGCCATCCACGGCTACAACCATCCCGCCCTCAATGCCGCCGTGCACGAACAACTGAAGGATGCCGCGCATGTCATGTTCGGCGGCCTAACCCACGGCCCGGCCATCGAGCTTGCACGGACGCTCCTCGGGTTGACGCCCCCGGGGCTCGAGCATGTCTTCTTCTGCGATTCGGGTTCCGTGGCCGTGGAAGTGGCCATCAAGATGGCGATCCAGTATTGGGGCGCCGTCGGGCAACCCCGGAAGCACCGCTTGGTGACGATCCGCGGTGGCTACCACGGCGACACCTTCGGCGCGATGGGCGTCTGCGACCCGGTGACGGGCATGCACGAGCAATTCAGCCGGGTACTCCCGAGGCACCTCTTCGCCGACCGGCCCCGCACACGACCCGGCGAGGGCCTCCATCCCGACGACATCGCCGGCATCGAACGACTGCTCGAGGAGCACCACCGCGACGTGGCGGCGGTCATCCTCGAACCCGTCGTCCAGGGTGCGGGCGGCATGTGGTTCTACGCCGGGGAATACCTGAACCACGTCAGGGCACTGTGCGACCGGCTCGATGTGTTGCTGATATTCGACGAGATCGCGACGGGGTTCGGCCGCACCGGCAAGCTGTTCGCCCTGGAGCACGCCGGGGTCGAACCGGACATCCTCTGCCTCGGCAAGGCCCTGACCGGGGGTTACATGAGCCTCGCCGCCACGTTGACGTCAACGCGGGTGGCACACGGGATCTCGGCCGACGGCAGCGTCCTGATGCATGGGCCGACGTTCATGGCGAACCCGTTGGCGTGTGCCGTCGCCAAGCGGAGCATCGATCTGCTCACCGAGGGCGGCTGGAAGGCCCGCATCGCCGTGATCGAAGCTCAACTCGCCACCGAACTGGCCCCCTACGCGGACCATCCGCTGGTGCAGGACGTGCGCGTCCTCGGTGCCATTGGCGTCGTCCAGACGAGGGCACCGGTGCCGGTCGCCGCGCTGCAGCGGGTATTCGTCGATGAAGGCGTCTGGATTCGGCCGTTCAACGACCTCATCTACCTGATGCCCCCCTACGTCATCGGTCGCGACGATCTAGGTCGCCTGACCAGAGCCATTGGCCGGGGATTGGACACCATGTCCTAGCGTACCGTCTCCGAAATGCCTAGACAGAACACTCGGGGGTCTGGACCTGCACCGTGCTCGCAAATGGAGGATGTGCCGCTGTCGAAACAGGCACTTACGCAAGCGTCCGGTTCAACGCCGTGTGCGAGAGCAGTGTCAATGCAATTGAGAGGCGGCACACTAGCGGGGGCACCCAGCCCGACGAGTGATGGCCATAGTACGGCATCGCAATGCGACTCGAGTGAGAGCCCCTTTCCGCGTTCCATAAACTAGCGGCGGCACCCCAGCCCGACGAGTGATGGCCATAGTACGGCATCGCAATGCGACTCGAGTGAGGGCCTTGTTCCGCGTTCAATAGACTAGCGGGGCACCCAGCCCGACGAGTGATGGCCGTAATACGGCATCGCAATGCGACTCGAGTGAGAGCTTCTTTCCGCGTTCAATAGACTAGCCCGCGTTTCTCACCAGCCGCCGATGCTATGTCACCCTAGGAATCTGATAGAGCAAGCCAAGGAACTGCTGGCCGCTTGACGGCGCCGCCATTTCCAACGCGATGTTGCCGAGAGTGATGAGTTGGTGCTAACGTGTATCAACACCACTTGACGCATCCGACCATGGGGCGACTGACGATTACGCTACCTGATGGCACGCATCGCGCGTTGAAGGAAGCAGCAGCGCGACAGAGCCGTTCCATGGCCTCAATCATCGAGGAGAGCCTGACCCTGCGCGGCGTTCAACCCTACGCCTCCGCGCGCGACATCGTTGCCAAGGCGCGCGCTCAGTCCGGGCTGGATTCGGGTCAAGCGACGACGCTGGCCATCGAAGAAACCCGTCAGTTTCGAGAAGGCGACTAGCCGAATCCTCGCAGAATCGCTTCGAGTCCAAGCGCAGCCATCGGCGTGACGAAAACCGTCTACGTTATCGACACGAACGTCCTTGTTTCGGGCCTGATCGGCACCGAGCCTGACAGCCCCCCAGTGCGCATCGTCGACCTGATGCTGGACGGCGGCTTCCTGTATTCCGTTTCTCCCGAACTCCTTCGAGAATACGCTGGCGTGCTGCATCGACCCCGCATCGCGCGTATCCACAAACTGACCGACGACGAACTCGATCGCCTCCTCACGGACTTAGTCGCCAACAGCGTTTGGCGGGAACCAATCGAAACCGAGACTGCGCCGGACCCGGGCGACAACCACCTTTGGACGCTGCTCCGCGCGCATCCGAGAGCGTGTCTCGTAACAGGTGATCAACTGTTGGTTTCGAATCCACCGGCCCATGCCCGCGTGGTTTCGCCGCGCCGCTTCATCGAAGCTCTCCTCCGAACCTGACGCGGGTGTCGCGGCTGCGGCGACGGTCGCATTGAAAAAAACCACCGCAACCGCGCAAGCCGAAAGGACATCAACACGCCGCCGACGAACCATGCGGTTCGTCGATGGCAACAATCCTTCCATGGGGGCGCTTCAATCCAAATCGGCGATCACCGGCGCGTGGTCCGACGCCGTCATGCCCTCCTGTTTGCGGCGGTAGTCCCTGTCGACCGTTACCTCGCGTACCCGTTGCGCCACCGGAGCGGTGCCGAGCAGCATGTCGATGCGCAGGCCCATGCCGCGGTGGAAGGCGCCGCCCCGGTAGTCCCACCAGGAGAACACCTGTTCTCCCGGCCGGGAATGCCGAAACAGGTCGACGAGACCGGTGTCGAGCAGGGCCCGGAACCGGCTGCGTTCCTCGACCGTGCAGAAGATCGTTCCGTCCGCCGCCTCGCCCCGCCAGCAGTCGATGGGATCGGGCACGATGTTGAAGTCGCCGCCGATGACGAACGGCGTGTTCGGATCGACCCCGGCGAGATATTCGCGCAAGCCATCGAACCAGGCCAGCTTGCGCGGAAAGTCCTCGTGGTCCACGTCCTTGCCGTTCGGGCAGTAGACCGTGGCGAAGCTCATGTCCTCCACCCGGGCGCGGATCAGCCGCGCGCCTGCCTCGTCCTGCCCCGGCAGGCCGCGGATCTCCACCTCCGCTGGCCGCCTGGCAACGATCGCCACGCCGTTCCAGCCCTTCTGGCCGTGGGTGACGACCTCGTACCCCGCCGCGTTGAATGCCTCCATCGGGAACTCGTCGTCGGCGACCTTGAGTTCCTGCATGCCGACGACATCGGGCTGCCGGCGCTCGAGCCAGTGCAGGATGAAATCCAGCCGAGCGCGCAGCCCGTTGACGTTCCAGGTGGCGATTCGCATCAGCTGCGGGGTTCTATTCGTCCGGCTCTTTCTTGTGGAAGATCGCAACCCCCACCAAACC
The DNA here is from genome assembly GCA_964548145.1 of uncultured Pseudomonadales bacterium. Classification (GTDB taxonomy): domain Bacteria; phylum Pseudomonadota; class Gammaproteobacteria; order Pseudomonadales; family Azotimanducaceae; genus VXYL01. Next base: position 3,396 of record CAZJRX010000293.1, read on the forward strand.
GCCGACGGTCGCAAAGATCGCATACAGGACAATGGCCATCACGAACCCGGCTGCCTGCATCCAGGACGCGACGTCCATGTCCTGCGGCTGCATTGGCATTGGCAATCCCCATTGCTCCATCATCGCGGCGACTTCGGCACCCGGGTCATGGCCCATCGCCTGTGCGACGAGCTGCGCGAGGACGGCAGCGACACCGCCGAACAAGCCCGCCAACAAGCCGACGATCGCGCCATCCCCGTAGGGTGCCTTGGCCTGTGCAGGCGCATCCCTCATGAACAGGTACGCGGAGAGCAGCCCGCCGGCAATGTAGAGCGCGCAACAGAAACTGTTGACCATTCCAACGTAGGGAAGCGCAGAGGCGATGCCAAAACTGACGCCACCGATGAGCGCCGCCTTGAGTTTGTTGTTCATCTCGAATTACTCCTAGTTGTTTGCGAGACTGGATCGGGTTCGGCCCGCTGCGTGAACGCGACGAGCGGTAGCAGGGCGACTGGAAACGCCGCGACCAGACCGGTGACGAAGCGGGTTGCCGGCGTGTTGACGACAACCGCCCAGTCGATCGCGAGCGGAACGAGGAAAACGGCGACCCAACGCGGATTGGCGGCAAGTCTTGCGGCGAGTGTCGGAAGCCAGGGCCATACGAGTACGCCGACGGCGAATCCCACATAGAGTCCGGTACACCGGTGGCAGACTGCGATCGGCTCACCGAGAACATGGAAGCTGCGCGCCGGAATCTGATGGCAGACCGGTTCGAGCAGCCACCGCACGACGTGGGCGTAGGATCCAGCGAACGGCGGCGCGAAGACGAGCGCCATTCCTAATGCGCAGGCAACCAGCAGCACCCACCGCCAAGGCGTGCGCAGGTCGATCAACTCGGTCCGGCTCACGGCGAACAGTGTATGCGATACCGGCCGGCTGCGGCAGGTCGAACATCCGTGTTCGATCACACCGCGCCCGATGCCGTAAACTGCCAGCAGCGCAATGAGGAGGGTCGGACACTTGCAGCGCATCACCGAAGACCACGCCGATCACTACGCCGAGCACGGCTACGCGATCGTCGAGCGATTCCTGACCGACGACGAGTTGGCGGGTGCCCTCGACGAG
>CAZJRX010000294.1:0-4448 GCA_964548145.1 uncultured Pseudomonadales bacterium
AGCGCCGACCCGGCTATGGGGCGCTTCCGAGGGTCGATCTACGAGAACCAGCGGACGTTGTCGGCGCAGTACTTCGAGCACGCTGCGGATTGAGCCGAAACCGTGACCGGGGTGGTTCAATCCACGTTTCGGCTCGGCGAAACGGGCCAGGACAAGCCTCGCCCGTACGATCAACCCCGGGAGGGCAGTGCGACGGTGGCAGTCGCGTAGGCGGTGGGGAGTCCCGACTGGTTCTCGTTGCGGACTTGAAGCTCGACCAGGTGTTCGCCGTCGACAATCATCTTCTTCGCGACCTCGCCGTGCAGCGTGTTGGTGTCGCCAACCACGTTGGGGTGACGGATCGACGCATGCAGTTTCCTGAGGATGCCGTCGTCACCCATCCAGTCGGTGACGATCTGGCTCAACCAGCATACCCGCTGGGGTCCGTAGTCGAACTGGCCGGGCATGTTGCGCCGTTTGGTCGCGTGCTCCGCGTCGAAACGGCCACCGCCGCCTAAGTCGGCCGAGCCTTCGGCAGCCAGGGCGGCCCGCGAACTCCGTCCCGTGCCCAAGACGCCGTGGGTGAACAGGAACAGTTCCGTGACCGAATAGGTGCCCTTGGGCAGCGACGGGATCGACTCGCCCTCCCCGACGTCTTCCCAATAGCGCGTTTGGGCACCGCGCCGTTCACGCTCCCAAACCAGGGGATCCGCGGGAACCACCACCGGCGCCACTGGTTTCCCACCGTCGCTCTTCGCGGTCCGGTCGTACTCCATCGTGTGACCGGTGTTCTGATACCGCGCCATCAGGGTCTTGATCGTCGCCACCACCTCCTGGCGCTGGTTCGTGAAGGTCACGTGTCCCGTGTTGAAGCTGATCTGGCCGATCCGCCGGCTCTGCTTGCGGACCGTCTCACCCACCTGCTCCTGGGCGGTGATCCGGTCGCCGAGCCAGATCGGCCGGATGAAATCGATTTCGGCCCCGGCGTAGTTGACGGGCAGATACTGCGTCGAAACACGACGCCGATCGATGGCACCGGTTTCGCCCGCCACAACCCCGAGGGTCACGCCGAAGAGAAACGGTGGCGGCGCGGTGATCATGCCGAAACGGCTCGCGGCGGCGTGCGCCTCGTCGCGCCACAGCGGGTTGTAGTCGCCGACGCCGTCGCCAAAGCGGCGGATGTTGTCGAGGTTCGCTTCCTTGCTCGGCCGGTGCGGCAGGATCTCACCGATTCCCAAGCGGTACTCGGATTGAAATTCGTCGATGGTCTCGATCAAGTCGAGGTCTGCCATGGCTGCCGCCTGTCCGTGTTCACGAAGCGAATCCCGGAAAGTCTATTTGAAGACTCACGACGCGTCAGCCCGCCCTAGCATCCAGCCAACGAACTCGGACTCAATCTCCGCCGCGAGCCTTCGGGCGACCATCTCCTCCAGCTTCACAGATCAACACCGTACAAACCGACATTGCGTCGAAACGCGGTGGTCGCGGTCTCGAGTGGCGTCAGGTCAAGTCTGAAGTCGGTCATTGCCGCTGCACCGGCGGAAACCGAGAAAAACCGCCTCGGTTCGATTCCAAGAACCGCAAGGTCGATATCGGAATGATCGGTAAAGGGGCGCGTCGGCTCGAAGGTGGACCCGATCCCCACGACGCGCTCCGCTCCCTGTTCCGCCAGATACTCGGCGATACGCCGGGCATCGGCCAATGCCCGTTGCCGATCGCCTGACTCGAAATGCGTCACGCGAATATGGTTGAGCAACGTCGCACGGTCCATACCGGCGAACTCTACCCGATCCGGCTCGAAACGGCCTGCTGCCGTCGAATCTGTGAGATCCCAAAGCGGTGCGTAGGATCCCGTATGTAAAAGAGAGTTTCGTCATGGAATCAAGCGGCTGGTGAGAATGCGGGCACCGGTCTCTTTCGCGAGTGCTTTTGCCAGCGTCGACTTGCCCGTTCCAGGCAAGCCCCCCAAGACGATGAGTCGTGCAGCCGGCCCGGGTACCGTCATACGGCGGTCAAGGAATCAAAAGGGCCGGCGGTTGTCCGTGTGCGGGCACCACCGCGCGGTGCGCAGGAACGGCACCAGGGCCTCCAACGCTTCCCGGGTGCCGATCCGTTCCAGCGCCTCGGCCGCGTGGGCGCTGACGTATCGATTGGTGTCGAAGAGCGCTTCCTCCAACGGCGCGACAGTGTTTGCCATCAGTTCCTGCGAGCCGCACACCGCCGCTCGAACCAGGGAAAGCGCCGCGTCGAAACGCACCTCCGATGCCGGATCGTTCAATGCTCCCACGAGGCCATCGCGGGTCTCGGGCGACGGCTCAATGAGACCGAGGGCTTCCGACGCGGCGATGCGGACGTGCACGTCGTCATCGGCGAGGGCGTCGACCAACGGGCAACGGGCTTCTATGGCACCGATCTCGCCGAGCGCGAACGCCGCGTGTTTTCGGCCCCGCGGCGTACCTTGCCCAAGGACATCGACCAGGCCGGGGACGGCCGCTTCGCCGGTATGGACCAGGCCGTGGGCGGCGTTGCGCACCACCGCGTCCTGACGCCAGATATGGCCGGTGTCGGCGTAGCGGCGCTTGTTCTCGTGGACTTCCGCGTTCGAATCGAGCGCGTCGAGCAAGGTTCGGGTCTGGCCGCGTGAACCGAGCCGGTAACCGGCGTTGATGCCGACCGATTCATCGTCCGCGTTCAGGTCCGCGACATCGGCCGTGCCGTTCGCGGTCGGCCCCGCCTGACCCATCAGCCAGTTCCAAGCCGACCGCCACACCGGCGAGAGATCCAGGTCCGGCGCGTTGCGAGGCTTGCGCCAACGTCGGTTGGAGTCGGCACGTTGCGGCGGCTTGAGGCGCAGGAACTCGAACTTGAACATGTACCGATTGGCATCGGTGTGGTTCTTCATCTTGCGGTGCCAGATGTCGTAGTGGATCAGCACGAAGGATCCCGCCGACCCCGCGATGGGCACTTCGTTGCAGTAGTCGTGGGGCCGTTGGTTGAGATGCTGGCTGCCGTCCATCACCGCCGTGGGGCCTTTTGCCAACTGCGTGTCCTGGGGGAAGTACATGATCATCACCCACCGCGGCCGGTGGTTGCGGACGCGACGCACGTAGCCCCAGTAGCTGTCCTTGTGGAACGCCTGCTCGTCGCTGCCGGGCGGGTTCTTGTGCAGGGCGCGGTGGGGATGCATTGCGTAGGCGTCGCCGAGTACGCTCGTCAATGCACCCTTCACCACCGGATCCTCGAAGAACTCGTTCAACTCCGGAATGAGCGGCAGCAGGTTGTTGCCGAAATGGCCGATCCCCTCGGCGAGTTCGTCGAACCGTTCGAAGATGACCCGGTGATAGCTCTCGGGTAGCGAAGACTTGAGGGTGAGGAACCCCCGTGCCAGGAACTCCCGAATCTGTTCCGCCGTCAGGGGGACGTTGCCGCCGCCGGCGTTATGCCGACGAGCTTCGAGAGGGTAGGCGCGCATCGGTCGATTATCGGTCAACCAACGGCGTTCGTCACCGCCGGATCAGTGGATCGTCACCTCGGCGCGTTCGCGGAGCATGTCGACCGCCCGCTGCAACTCCCGGGCACCCGGATCGAACACGCTATTCCGCCCGCCATGCGTCGAGATCGAGATCGTCCGGAAGCGGGATGAACACCATCCGCACGGGTCCTTCGATCACCTCGCTGGTATGCCCCTTGCCCTCGACATCGTCCGGCAGAAAGGGCTCGCCCGGTCCCCAGCGGCGTTTCTTGCCGTCGGTGGTGCCGATCTCCCAGATCCCCTGCATCATCAGGCAGAGTTGCCGCCTTGGGGCGTTGTGCCAGTCCTGGAACGCGCCCACCGGCGCTTCGAACACGCGCACCGCGGGCGAGGCGAACGACTCGCTCGTGCGCAGTTCATTGCCCCAGGCATCCGGTGAGACGACGGTGATCGGGATATCCACTTCGTCGAACGCGGAACCGCCGTCGGGCGTGGTGTAAAAGCGGGTTACGCGCACCGGGGTTTTTCCACAGGCCGTATCAGTGGTCGGAGTCTACACGCGGCAGGTCGGTTCCGTGCTTTCCGCGCCCCCCGTCAATCGGTGACAATGATCGGACGCTGCCACAGGGAGAGGGAGACATGCCACAACCGCACACCGCCGAATGGTACGCGGCGGTCGAGGAGGAGATCGTCGAGCCCGAAAGACCCATCATCGACCCGCATCACCACCTCTGGGAGACGGCGTCGATGTGGGGCCGGTACGTGTTGGAGGATCTCTGGTCGGATACGGAGTCCGGCCACAACATCGAAAAGACCGTGTTCATCGACTGCCGCTCCAACTACCGGCCCGACGGCCCCGAGCACCTGCGGCCCATCGGCGAGACGGAGTACATCGCCGCTGTCGCTGCCGCGAGCGCTAGCCCGCATTTCTCACCAGCGGCCGCGATGATCGCCGAGGATTTTGGTTCCGTGTGCGTGCTCGCGACCGAGAGCATAG
>CAZJRX010000295.1:0-4442 GCA_964548145.1 uncultured Pseudomonadales bacterium
CCGCTGATGTTCACACGCAGGTTGCTTTTGGCACAGCGCGTCGAACTGCTCCTAGACGGCTCCCGTACCCGGGAGACGCGCTAGCCCCTGATATTTGATCGTGAATTCAACGGGTTGCGTGTGTTTCCCATGGGGCTTCGCGTCGGGTGACGGTTTCCCAACGGGCGTCATCGTTTGTAGACGTCCGGCTCGTCGCGAAGCCGGAAGCGCTTGTACTCCCATTGGTATTGGGCCGGATTGCGCTTGACGACGTTTTCGACCGCGGCATTGACAGCCCGTGCGCTCGCCGCTGCATCCGGATCGCGGATCGCCTCGTCGACGGTTTCTATCCGGATCGAGAAGCCGCCGGCGACGCGTGTTGCCGCGCCCACCACCACATCGACGTCGACCCGCTGCAGCAGTTTCGACACGAGCGACATGGTGAGTGCCCGGCGACCGAAGAACGGCGCGACGACGGCGGATTCGTCGGCGGGCACCTGGTCCGGCAGAATCGCCACGAGACCGCCTTCGCGCAAGGTCGTAAGCAACCGCCGCAGGCCGGCGACGTTATCGGGAACGGACCGACTTCCCAACCGCCCTCGGGCGCGCACCAGCGCGTCGTCCACGGCGCGGGACCGGCGCTGTTGATAGAGCGGTGTCAGCGTTTCGAGGGTGTTCAGGTAGTAGCCGATGTACTCCCAGTTCCCGAAGTGCTGCAACAGGACGATCACCCCGCGGCCAGGGGGGCGTTGGGTGATCAGTTCTTCGCCCTCGACCGCTTTCAGGAGGTTCGCCAGCTGCGGCAACGGCCAGGTCCACATCGCCGCCGCTTCGAACAGCGTCATCGCCGTCTGCTCGAGGCTCGCGCGGACGAGCTTGTGCCGCCAGTCGGCATCCTTGTCGGCATACACCAGGTCGACGTTGACGCGTGTCACATGCGCGGCGCGACCGCTGCCGTGTGCCAACAGGCGACCGACGAGAGCACCCAGGCGACGCAGGGCGCCGATTCCGAGCCAGGATACGACCCGCGCCAGTGAACGTACGATCGTTATGGCGATCCGAAGGCCGACTTCGGAGCGCGGGCGAGGCATGGCTCGCGGTGTTACGCCGGCCAAACGCCGATGATCGCGCCCATGAGGAACGAATAAGCCACCCGGTAGCCGGCTTGGATGGCCCAGAGCTTAAAGCCCCAGCCGCAGAACGCGGTATCCGATGCCATGGAGGCGGCGATGAAGCCGACGCCGGTGACGAGCCCAAGGACGGCGCCGTCGCCGATTCCCGTCATGCCGAGCCCGCTCATCAAGGCGGCTACCACCAGGCATGTCGCGAGGGCGGCGACGGCACTGACGATGAAGGGTGTCGGCGACGGCTGGATCTCGTCCTCGGTCTTGCCGAGGGCGGCAAGCCAGGCCTTGCCGAATACCGGGCCGTACCAGACGTAGCCGAGCATAAATGCGGCCACGGTGGCGACAAGGATCGCCCACCAGTTCAAACCTGCGAAATCGAGCATGTCTTACTCCCCGAGTGGCTTGTGCTACCACGACGGTTCGGGAGTATCGCAGCAACGCCTCGGGCGTGGTAGACGAGGCGTGCCGGCACGTCAGCGTTCCAGATCGAGCGCCTGTTCGAGGAACCGGTTCCCCCGGAGAACCGCGACGAGATGGCTCGGGTCGCCCGCGCGACGACGATTCCCGTCGCCAGCGGCGAACGCTTGGCGACCAAGTTCGAGTTCCGCGAACTGCTTGAGAAGCAAGCCGCTGCCATTCTGCAGATGGCCCTCGGGCGGGTGGGCGGCATCCTGGAAGCACGCAAGATCGCCGGGATGGCGGAGGCCTACTATGCCCAGATCGCACCGCACCTCTACTGCGGGCCGGTGGAGGCGGCTGCCAACATCCAGGTGGACACCTGCAGTCCGAACTTCCTGATCCAGGAGAGCATTGGTCGCTTCGACGGCTTCCACGCCGAAATCCTGAAGGAGCCGACCCGGTGGGAGGACGGCTACATCATCCCGTCAACCAAGCCCGGGCTCGGCATCGAGCTCGACGAGGATGTGGTCGCCAGGCATCCGTACCTGCCGCCGCGGCAACGGCAGTAACGACGGCTGACCTCAACCGTCCCGGGAGGGACGGGTCAATGCTCCGCCGGCGCGTAGTAGGGCGTGCGCCTCGACTCGTCGTGGTCGAGGATCGTCAGTCGTTCCATGAGGCGGCGATGCGGCCAGAAATCCGCGCTCGCCGTGTGCAGTACGCAACGGTTGTCCCACATGGCGATCGAACCCGGTTCCCAACGGAACCGGCAGGTGTATTCGGGACGCCCTTCCTGCAATTTCATCCGCCACAGTAGCATTCGTTCCTCGTCCTCGGATACACCGTGTTCCTCCGCGAACCGGCGCACGAATCCCTGTTGGACGTAGAGCGTGGTCCTGCCGGTCTCCGGGTGGGTCCGGGCGACGGGATGCACCGCCACCGGCGTGACACCGTCCATCTGATGGCCGATGCCGCCGATGTGGACGGCGGTCAGGTGTTCGAGGCGTTGCTTGATCTCGAGAGGCAATCCCTCCCACATCCCGTGGCAGTCGCAGAAGCAGGTATCGCCACCGACCGGGGGTGCTTCCCGGCACATCAGGATGGAGCCCATTGGCGGTCGCGGCTGCCAGGTGGCATCGGCGTGCCAGCCGGAGGCCGCGTTTGGGACGGTCTCGTCGGAAGGCAGCACCAGCAGGTTGGGGAGCCCCTCGACCTTGATCTGCTGGTTCAGGTCGTGGGGCGAGTTCGGCATGTGCTCGCGCTCGCCGAACGGTGCGCCGACCTCCCCGAAACGCTCGGCGAACGCCACCATCTGCAGCCGGGTCAAGTGTGTCTGGTCGCGGAACATGATGACCCGCCGTTCCAGCCACAGCTCGCGGAGGAACGCCACCATGCTTGGGTTCTCGAGGTCCTTGGCGAGGTCGATGCCGTGGACGATCGTACCGATGGACGGCTGCGCGGGTTCGAGCTTCAAGTCGATGCCGCAAACCGTTACGGGTTTGTAGTGGACGGTGCCGAAGTTGCCGGCGACGAGATCCCGGTCCTGGGCGAGGATGCCTTGCATCATCTCCCGGTGACTGGATACGGGAAAACGCGCTTGCGCGACAGCTCCTAGCGGGCTCGACCGCGTTGGCGGCTTGTCGGCATTCGCTCGCTCGGCGCGTCGGACATAGAGAGCGTTGGCGGCAAGTTGCGGATCTTGGGGTTCGGCCACGTTGTGCCTCCTGCGTTGTCCGTGGGCTTCGCTCGTTTCGCCGCCATCAAGTATAGACGGCATTTTCTCGATCTATACTTCGATGGCGGTGACCTTGGCACCGGTCCCGGTCGCCCGATCCGAACTTGATCAGCGGAGGCCACGAAATGGCCAGTTCCCAGCCAACGTCCATTGAGACCACGGCCAATTTCGCCCACAGCCGCCACCGGGGCTTCCGGGTTCCCAACCACTACTCGGCGAAACACCCGGATGATCTGAAGACCCTGGGCACGCGGGAGCGCATCGTCGTGCACAACGCCCGACTGCTCGACCCGGCGCCGACGCTTGCGAGCCATGGCTTCCAGCTTGCCATCGCACCGACCAAGCTCGACCTCCTCGTCACCGACGTGGTGACCAACCAGTTCTACGCGGAGTGCCGTGATCTGCTGAAACGGGTCACGGGCTGCGACGAGGTGCGCGGCGGCGGTCACGAATACCGCAATGGATTCGGCGGCGAGACCGGCGCGCGGGGCGTGAAGCCGACACCAAACGGCAGCGGCGGCGCCTACGCCCAGGGCATTCATGCCGACATGTCGCCGGCCGTCGAGGATCGCTTCCAGCGCATCGTACCGGACGAGCGGCACTTCGAGAGCATCAACATCTGGCGAAGCGCCGTCCCCGAGACGGTCAAGATGATGCCGCTTGCGGTGTGCGACATGCGCTCCGTCAAGACAGACGATATCGTTTTCGGCGACGGCCAGAACACGGGCAACATCGAGCAGTACACCAAGGTTGTCGACCAGCGCCTGATTCACGGTCCGCACCAGCGCTGGTACTACTTTCCCGACATGACCCCGGACGAGGTCCTGCTGTTCCGGCAATACGACACCCGCCAGGAGCTATTGAACCGGCGCACCGTGTTCCACACTGCCGTGGCCGACCCCAACACGCCGGACGACGCACGCATGCGCTCTACCATCGAGGTGCGCATGCAGGCGATCTACGGTAAGGATACGAACCGCGAAGCCCGTGCCGCGCGGTTCAAGGCGGCGATTCCCAAGGTCTACCGGGATGGTCGCGTCTGCAACTGGTGGAGCGGGCCGATCGAGGGCTACGTTCCGCCGAAGCGCGTCGCGGGCACCCAGCGTTCCTGACGAGCGCCCATCGTGCGGCACTCGTAGGCGCGGGGGCGGGCTAGCCCGCATTTCTCACCAGTGGCCGCGATGATGCGCGCCCTGGCGGGC
>CAZJRX010000296.1:0-4418 GCA_964548145.1 uncultured Pseudomonadales bacterium
CATCAGGTCCAGCGCACGTTCCGCCTGGCCCACCGAGCGCATGCAGTGGTGAATGCGCCCTGGCCCCAGGCGACCTTGGGCTATCTCGAAACCGCGCCCCTCGCCGAGCAGCATGTTCTCCTTCGGCACGCGGGCGTTGTTGAACTTGAGGTGCATATGACCGTGGGGCGCGTCATCGTGGCCGAACACGGTCATCGGTTCGATGATCTCGACGCCGGGGTTGTCCTTGGGAACCAGAATCTGGGACTGCTGACGGTGCGGTGGCGCGTCGGGGTTGGTCTGGACCATCGCGATCATGATCTTGCAGCGCGAGTCGCCCGCGCCGGAGATGTAGAACTTCTCCCCGTTCAACACCCATTCGTCGCCATCGAGACGGGCTTGGGTCGCTATCTGCTTGGCGTCGGACGACGCTAGGTTGGGCTCGGTCATGGCGTAGGCCGAGCGGATCTCGCCTTCGAGGAGCGGCTTCAGCCACTTCTCCTTCTGCTCCGGGGTGCCGTAGCGCTCCAGCACCCCCATGTTGCCCGTATCCGGTGCGCTGCAGTTCAAGCATTCGGAGGCGATGGGGTTCTTGCCGAGTTCGGCTGCGATATAGGCGTAGTCGAGGTTCTTGAGCCCCTCGCCGGTATCCGCATCGGGCAGGAAGAAGTTCCATAGACCATTCGCCTTGGCCTTGTTCTTGAGCCCGCCGAGGATGTCCTCCTGACGCGGCGACAGGCTCCAACGGTCACCGTGCTCGAACGCGGCCTCGAAATACGCCGGCGTATTGGGCTCGATTTCCTCGGCGATGAACTTCCTGACCCCCGCGTAGAGCGGTTCGACTTCCTCGCTCATGACGAGGTTGTTGAGATCGGCTTCCAAGTCCGCGGCGACGGCTTCCGCCATGGTTCCCCTCTCTGACGTGTTTGCTGGAAAGCGCCCGATTGTAGCAGTTCGACCCGATACCGAACGGCACATGCTGATGGCGACCGGCCGGTCGTGACCGGGTTGGTTTGGTAGCATTCGCCGCCGGCGCGGGCAACGCGCCGCATCCGAGGCCAGGCACGACCACCGACAATGACCCTGTCACGCACCATCGCGCCCGTTGAGACGCGCTTCGCCGCACAGGTGACGCTGCCGGGCAGCAAGTCCATCGCGCTGCGCCACCTGTTGATGTCGACGCTCGCCGACGGACCCACGCAACTCACGGGCATTCCCCGGTGCGACGATGTCGACGCCATGTTCGATGCATTGGGACGGCTCGGGCTGGACCTCGAGCGCGACGGCAAGGTCGCCACCGTGAACCCGGCATCGACGCTGCCCACACCGGATCTCGTTCTCGACCTCGGCATGAGCGGCGTCTCCCTGCGCCTGCTTCTTGCCCACGCGGCACTGCGGACCTCGACGACGCGATTCACCGGCCACCGGCAACTGCACCAGCGCCCGAACGCCGACCTCCTCGACGCGCTGCGCATGATCGGCTGCGAAATCGAATCGGCGCCGGGTGGGTGCTTGCCCATCACCGTGGCCGGTCCCGCGTCTCCCGCCTCGCGGACCACGTTGGCAACCGGCGTATCCAGCCAATACCTGACGGGGCTCATGCTGTCGGCACCCGGATTGCCATTGGGCCTCGTCATCGCGTTGACGGGCGAACGCACGAGTGCTTCCTATGTCGAGGTTACCGCTGCGGAGATGGCCAGGCGCGGCATCCAAATCGATGAACCAGACGACGGTACGGTTGTCGTGCCCCCGGGGCGATACCGGGGCGGCGACGTCGTGATCGAGGGTGACGCATCGGCCGCCACCTACCACGCCGCTCTGGCGACACTGCACGGCGGTCGCGTCACGTTCACCAACCTTGGCGACTCGACGCAACAGGGCGACTACGCGTTCCTTGAGGTGTGCGAGCGGATGGGCGCCGAGGTATCCCGCACGTCGGGGCAGCTCACGATCCAGGGCCCGAGCGAGCCACGGTCCGTGGGCGACGTCGACATGATGGATATGCCCGATGCCGCCCCGACCCTGATGGCGATGGCGCCCTTCCTGCCGGCACCGACGCACATCAGCGGCCTCGCCACGCTACGCGTCAAGGAGTGCGACCGGATTGCCTGCGGCGTCCAGGGCCTGCGCGAGGTGGGCGTGCGGGTCGAGGAGTTCGACGACGCGATGATCGTCCACCCCGCAGCGGCACCCCGGGCAGCCACCTTCGATCCATACGAGGATCACCGCATGGCGATGGCGTTCTCGGTGGTCGCGAGCAAGGTGGGCGGCTGCGTGATCCGCGACGCCGGCTGCGTCTCGAAGACCTACGCCGACTACTGGGACGACTTCGACCGCGTCTGCGGGTTCTGAACCGTCACCCGTCTGCCGCTACGCGCATCGACGTCGTTGGCCGGATCGTAGACGTACCGGCCCCCGGCCACGAACGGTACCGCCTGTCCCCAAAGCTCACCGTTGGACGACCGCAGCGGCTCCCGGGTGTACTGGGCCAGGTAGGCGCGGCGTAGTCGCGACGTCGCGTTCGCGCCGCTCCGGTGCAGGCTGGTACTCGTGAACACCGCAACGCTTCCCGCCGGCATTTCCACCAGTACGCCAGGATCGTCGCCCTCGTAGCCCACCAAGTCGTTGCTACCCGGTTCGTGTCGATGGCTGAAAACCGTATCCCGCGACCCCACCCGCTCATGGGGCATCACCGAAATCGTCCCGTTGTCACGGGTCATGTCATCCAGGGCGCACCAGCAGGTGAGATAGGGTCGGTGGGTATTGCCGGGATCCCGGAAGTTGACGTAGCCGGAGTCCTGGTGCCAGGCGAACTTCATGCCCTGCTCCGCGCCCTTCACCACCCACTGCTCGTTGAACAGGAACACCGTGTCCCCCAAGAGCGCCGTCGTAATGTCGCGCATCAGGTCGCCGTAGACGAAACCCGGCATGCGCTCGCTGTCCCGGTAGCGGTTGGCGATGAAGTACCGCTTGCCCCGGTGCGTGATGCCGAAGACGTCGACGCCCCGCTTGTCCAGCCAGGCGTCGGTTCGCGCCACGAACACCTCGCACTCCTCGCGCAGCATCGCGAGCGAGTCGGTATCGATCACGGATTCGAGCAGGACGAACCCGTCCCGGCGGAAATCGCGGCGGGCGGCATCGGATACGACGGAAGGGATCTCAGCCATTGCGGCATTGTAGAGGAGATTCCACAGGCAGACAGATGCCCCCCGTCCGGTACCGGGGTAACATCACCGGGATGCGCAAGGTGCTCGTGGTCGCGCTCCGGCGGGCCGGATTCGATGTCGCCCAAGCCGCCGATGGTAAGGCCGGGTTGTACAGTTTCCAGCGCGACAGACCGGATCTGGTGATCCTCGACATACTCATGCCGGGGATGGACGGCCTGGACGTGTGCCGGGCCATTCGCAGCGATGCGTCGCGCGGCAGCGGCGGCGGCGGCCGCAACGTCCCGATCCTGTTCCTGTCGTCGAAGGACGCCGAGGTCGACCGGGTTGCCGGCCTCGACGTGGGCGGCGACGACTACATCGTCAAACCCTTTAGCCCACGCGAGTTGACCGCCCGGGTCAAGGCACACTTCCGCCGCCTCGACACGCTCGACGACACCGGCGAGAGCAGGATCGCGGCGGGGTCGGTCGAAATGGATCTCGACGCCCAATCGGCGACGGTGAACGGCACCGACGTGGCATTGACGCGTACCGAGTTCGGCCTGCTCGCCACGCTGGTCCTGAAGCGCGGCAAGGTACTGGACCGCGAGGCCCTGACGAGCGGCGCCTACAAGGGCAATCGCGTCGTCAGCGATCGGACCATCGACAGCCACATGCGGCGTTTGCGCCGCAAGTTGCGGTCCACCGGCTTCGATCCGATACGAACCGTGCACGGCGTCGGTTTCCGCCTCGACGCGCCGCCCGACGACTGCCCGGGCTGAGCGCTTTACTGCGCTAACGCCACGACCGGTTGCGCCCCGTGATACTGCCCTGGGTCCGGTTCCGGCTGCGCACGGTGCTGGTCGTGCTGAGCCTTTTCGTACTCGTGCTGCCGGTGGCGAGCATTCAGGTATTGCGACTCTACGAAAGCGCGCTGGTGCGCCAGACGGAGTCCGCGTTGATTGCCCAGACCGCCCTAGTGGCCGCATCGTTCCGCCACAGGTTCCGCGACGCCACGACCGAGGTCGACGCCCACAGCCGACCGTTGCGGAATCGCGGCTTCGATCCCACGCGACGCCGGCGAGCCATTCTGGACCTCGCCAACACCGAGGTCCTGCCGTCGATGCCCCCGGGTGTCGACGGAACGCCGGGGGATCCGGTTGCCGTGCGGATCGGTGCTGCCGTGACACCGGTGCTCGAAGACGTTCGAACCCGGGCCGACATACGCGTGACCGACTTCCGTGGCGTTGTCGTGGCGACCAACGGCACCGGCATGGGGAACGACCTGTCGCCCGC
>CAZJRX010000297.1:0-4406 GCA_964548145.1 uncultured Pseudomonadales bacterium
CGCGCCGCTGCAGCGTGTCGTCCTCTTCCTAGACCCGAGCTACGTCGACGCAGCGGAACTGACAGGCGATCAGCGTACGACCATTCTCGTCCGCCTCATCCTCTACGGCGTGGCATTCACGATCTTCATCCGCATGCTCGCGGACAGCCTCGGCGTCGTCTATTGGGAGACCTGGATTGCCCAGGCGATCAACCAGCACCTGCGGGTGAAGATGATCGAGAACGCGGAGCACCTGTCGCTGCGCTACCAGAGCCATGCGCGGACCGGGGATGCGATCTACCGGGTGTTCCAGGACAGCCGCATGATCAGCAACATCATCGCGACCATCATCCTCGATCCCCTCGAACAGGGCGCGGGAATGCTCGGCGCGTTCGTGATCATCTGGTTCTTCAGCCCGGTTCTCGGGACCATCTTCACGGTCGCCGCCGTGCCGATCTTCCTCGTCGTCGTGTGGTGGACGCCGCGCATCCAGCGGCTGTCGTGGCTGTCCCGCCAGTCGAATAGCGACGTCACCTCGCGCATCCAAGAGGTGGCTGCGAGCATCCGCGTGCTGAAGGCCAACCAGGCGGAGGACATCGCCGTGGCCCGGTTCGACCGGGATTCCCGGGCGGCGCTCGACTACGCCTACTACCTGCGCCTCGAAATCATGCTGCTCTTGATCGTCATCTCGACCATCGCCGCCCTCGCCCTGATCGGCGCGGACTACCTGATGGCGGATTGGACCGTGGCCGGCGATCCGACCTTCCTAGGCGGCGTCTTCGCATTCATCCTCACCTTCACCATCTGGAACTTCGGCGCATTCCAGGCAGCCCGGGAGAACAACGGCGAACTGATCGGCAAGTACAACTTCATGTTCGTCACCTGGGTCCGCGCCATCGACATGGCCATGGGCCTGAACCGCGCCTACTACCTGCTCGACTTGAAGCCCGGCGTCGCGGAGCGGAAGGATGCCGTTCCCATGCCGGCACCCGTCGAAGAGATCCGCTACGAGGGCGTGTCGTTCGCCTACGATGCCGATGCGCCGGTCCTCGCCAACGTGGATTTGACGGCCCGCACCGGCACGATCACCGCCATCGTCGGTGCCACCGGCGCCGGCAAGTCGACGCTGATGTCATTGCTGTTGCGGCTCTACGATCCCGATGCCGGCAGCATCCGCATCAACGGCACGCCGCTCGCCGATCTAACCATCGACAGCATCCGCGCCAACATCGCCATCGCGCTGCAGCAGAACGTCCTGTTCGCGACGACCGTGGCGGAGAACATCGGCTACGCGACGCCCGGCGTGACCCGGGACGACATCCGCCGCGCCGCCGAGGTCGCCTGCGCCGACGTCTTCATCACCGAGATGGCCGACGGCTACGACACCGAACTCGGGGAACGCGGCGGCAAGCTGTCCACGGGGCAACGCCAGCGTCTGTCCATCGCCCGGGCGGTGGTTCGCGACACGCCCATTCTGATCCTCGACGAACCCACCGCGTCGCTGGATGCGGAGACCGAACAGCAGGTGCTCGCCAATCTGGCCGACTGGGGCCGGAAACGGGTGGTGTTCGTCATCACGCACCGGCTGTCCACCATTCGCAGCGCAGACCAGATCGCGTTCTTGAAGGACGGTCGCGTCACCGAAGTCGGCACCCACGACGTACTGATGGCCGATGTCGATGGCGACTATCGTCGATTCGTGGCCGAAGAGAACCGGGGCGCGACGGCATGAGCGATTCCGCATCGTCGGTCGTTCTCTCGCCTACCTGTCGAGAGTGAAGGGGCTCTTCATCGCGAAGGTCGGCTTCTCGCTGATCGCCCTCTTCCCCGGTCTGCTGGCACCCTGGACCGGAAAGATCCTGATCGACCAGGTGATCCTCCAGAAGCCCTTCAACGACGACGAAGTGCCGTTCCCGCCCTATTTCCAGCCCATCGTCAACTACCTGCGCGACATGGCGCCGATGGAGATCATGCTGTCCCTCACCTTGCTGTTCGTCGGACTCCTGGTGGTCTTCGGCCGGGGCGGCCTCGGCATACCGCTGGAACAGGGACGGGACAGCGCCACGATCTCCGAAGGCAAGCTGTCCGACGGCGGCAGCGGCATGTCGGGCCTGCTCGGCGCCATCGAACTCCTAGTGAACATCCGCCTGAACCAGCGTCTGGCCAACGGTTTCCGCACGTTGCTGTTCCGCCGCCTGACGCGGCTGCCGATGCAGACCATCGACGACCACCGCATCGGCGACTCCGTCTACCGGGTGATGTACGACGCCCCCGACCTTCCGAGCGTCTGCTATTCGTTCACCCTGGCGCCGTTGTTCACCGTCCTCGGCACCCTCATCGCGCTCTACCAGATGGGGACCACCTACAGCACCGTCGCGCCGGAGTTGATCTGGGTGTCGCTGGCGATGTTCCCGATCTCGCTCGTCGTGACGATTCCGTTCTCGGCCTTCGTGCGCCGTATCCAGCAGGCGAGCCGCGCCGCCGGCACGGCGACCACGAACGCCATCGAGGAGAGCATGAGCAACCTCCACGCCGTCCAGAGCCTCGGCGGCATGGATCGCGAAACCAAACGCCTACAGTCCCGAAGCCGCGAGTCCTTCCGCCGTTTCCGGCACGTGGTGTTGACCCAGATCGGCGTCGGCTTCAGCGGCTGGGCCCTCGGTGGACTGCTGTCGATCTACGTGACGGTGACCGTCGCCGTCAACGTCATTGGCGGCATCATGACGCCCGGCGACTATTTCGCCCTGATCGGCCTAGCCGGCACCATCGGCGGTTCGGGCGTCGGACTCGGCATGATCTGGATCGGCGTGCAGTCCGAGGTCGCGGCCGTACGCCGGGTATTTTTCTTCCTCGATATGGCTGTGGAACAACCCGCACCGGACCGGAAGCCCCTCGCGATCCACCAAGGTGTCAGCTTCGAGGGTGCCGGGCTTCGCTACCCGAACGGCCACCGGGCGCTTTCGAACGTCAACCTGTCGCTCCGCCTAGGTGAACTCGTGGCGTTCGTCGGACCGACCGGCGCCGGCAAGACCAGCCTGGCGTACCTGATCCCCGGCTTCTACCAGCCGACCGAGGGTCATGTGCGACTCGATGGCCACGACATTCGGGACATCGACCTAGCATCGCTGCGTGCCGAGGTATCCTATGTCTTCCAGGAGCACCTGCTGCTGAACGAGTCGATCCGCGGCAACCTCCTGCTCGCCAACCCGGCGGCGACGGAGGCAGACATCCGCAATGCGTGCGATGCCGCCGGCGCGAGCGAGTTCATCGAGCGCCTGCCCCAAGGGCTCAATACGCGGCTCGGTCAATCCGGCGACACCTTGAGCGTTGGCCAGAAACAACGGCTGTGTATCGCCCGTGGCCTCATCCGCAACACACGGATTCTCATCCTCGACGAACCCACGGCGGCGCTCGACCCGGCCACGGAGAACGCGCTGGTCCGCACGCTGAGGCGGGCGGCCGAGGGGCGCTTGGTGATCGTCATCGCGCATCGTCTGTCGACAATTCGCCAGGCAGATCGAATCGTGTTCCTCGACGACGGCGAGGTCCGCGAGGTGGGTACCCACGAGGGGATGATGGCCGATCCGGCGAGTGAGTATCGAAGGTTCGTTGAATTGCAAGGCGGCGCGTAGCCGTCTGCCGTCCTTCGGGCGACAGATCCCACTATTGAACGCGGATCAAGGCCCTCACTCGAGTCGCATTGCGACGCCGCACTATGGCCATCACTCGTCAGGCTCGGGTGCCGCGCTCGTCTACTATTGAACGCGGAACAAGGCCCTCGCTCGAGTCGCATTTGCGATGCCTTACCATGGCCATCAGTCGTCGGGCTCGGGTGCCGCCGCTAGTAGACTCCTTGAACGCCCTTGATGTCACACGCAGGTTGCATTTGGCACAGCGCGTCGAAATGCTCTTGGACGGCTCCCGTACTCGGGAGACGCGCTAGCAGTTTTTGGGGGAACTCACCGGTTCGCGGTTCGATTTCGCTTGTGTTCCCGATTTTCGTTGCTGTACGGTCAGGTCGCGATCCATACAACCGTCCGCCCTTGGGCGGTGGACCCATGCCTCGCGTCAGTTCGAGGCGGCGGCGCTGGCCGGATCGCCAGCCTTCTCGGCGGACGAGACGGACGTCGAAGACGACGACGAGGGCACCAGCTACATCGAAGAGATCGTGGTCACCGGCGAACGGGGGGAGACCAACGTCCTCGACCGGGCCATGACGGTCACCGGCTTCAGCCCGCAGATGATCGAGAGACTGGGCATCCAGAATGCCGATGACCTCGAAGTTCTCGTCCCGGGTCTTCAGAAAGGCAACCGGAGCCAGGGTGCCGGGAAGAACGAGGACGGTCACTACGACATGCGCGGTGTCGGCAACGACCGGGTTATCAACTTCTTCCAGGACACCTCCGTAGCTTTCTACGTCGACGGTG
>CAZJRX010000298.1:0-4392 GCA_964548145.1 uncultured Pseudomonadales bacterium
TTCAACGTCGGATCCCAGGGAACTCAGCTTTTCCACTCCCGCCGCATTGGCATCGCCCGGGACGGTCAGCGGCTGCCGATCGAAGGCGGCGTGTGGGTCTCGGGGAAGGTCGGCGCCGCCACCAATCTCGGTTTTCTGCATATGCGGGCGGAAGCCGCCAACGCCGTGGACAGCACCGACTTCACAGTGGCTCGGACAAGCCGGGATCTCAGCAACCGTTCCTCGCTGGGATTCATCGCCACCGACCGACGCGACGCGGGTTCGAGCAGACAGACCTACGGCTTCGACGGCAACTTAGGCCTTGGCGCAAACGGGCAACTGCGTGCGCTCGCCGCCCAAACCCGCACACCCGGCGTTGACGCCGACGACCATGCCGTGTCTTTGTTCGGTGCCTACAACTCGACCGAGTGGACCCTTGACGCCAGCTATGCGGAGGTCGGCGCCGGCTTCGATCCGGCGGTGGGCTTCGTGGGCCGACGCGACTTCCGCAGCGTCGGAATGTTTGCAATGAGGAAATTCGTGGACGAGGCGACGTTGCGCGAGTGGCGCCCCCTCGTCGGCTACCAGGGGTTCTGGGATTTCGACGGCTACTACGAGAGCGGCAATCTCCACCTCGAGAGCTGGTGGTTGTGGAAGAGCGCCGCGGACATATGGCCGGCCGTGAACTTCACCCACGAGGGCGTCAAGCATCCGTTCACGATCGCTGGCGTCGTAGGGCCTGCCGGGGACTACGAGACCCGCAACTTCGAGATGGGCATCAACTCCGCACCCAACAAGATCTGGAGCGGCGGCGCACACATGACGGCTGGCGGGTTCTACAACGGCAAGCGCCACGCCATATCGCCCTACGTCAACTATCGCAGGGACGAAACCCTCTCCGCGTGGGCGGGTTGGGACCACAACACCATCGACCTTGGCGGCGAGGAGGGGTCGTTTACCGTCAACTTGGCCCGCGCGGGTCTCTCCTATTCGTTCACACCGAAGATCGGCCTGCGCGCGCTGATTCAATACAACGACGCCGACGACGGATTCGCCGCGAACGTCCGGTTTTCCTGGCTGCGTTCAGCAAACGCGGGTCTGTATGTCGTCTACAACGAGATCGATGCCCGGCACGGGCTCCGGAAACCGGGTCGCGAACTCGTGCTGAAATACAGTCACATCTTCGATGTGTTTTAGAAGCAACCACCACCGGAGCAAGAGATGACCCACACGCTGACGTTCTACACCCACCCGATGTCCCGGGGCCGTGTCGCGCGCTGGATGCTGGAAGAGGTGCAAGCGGAATACGACACCGTGGTCATGGAACTCGGCAAGAAGATCACCGATCCCGAGTTCCTGGCTTTGAATCCCATGGGCAAGGTGCCCGTGATCGTTCACGACGGCGTCGTGGTCACCGAATGCGCCGCGATCTGCGCCTACCTCGCCGACGTGTTTCCGGATGCGGACCTAGCCCCGCCGCTCGTCGAGCGAGGACCGTACTACCGCTGGCTGCTGTTCGGCGCCGGTTGCCTGGAACCGGCTGCGATCAACCAGGGGCTCGGCGTCGAGATCCAGCCGGAACAGGAAGGCATGGTGGGTTATCGGACCTTCGCGGCGACGTTGGACACGCTCGAATGGCAGCTTGAACAATCGCCCCACATAGCAGGGGAGGCGTTCACCGCGGCTGACGTCTACGTGGGTGCACAGCTTGGATGGGGCATTCAGTTCGGCTCCATCAAGGACCGGCCGACAATCTCGGACTATGTGGACCGGATGTTCGCCCGTCCGGCCCACGAACGGGCTGTAGAACTGGACGACGCCCTGGCGGCAACCTTGGTGGGTTAGAGAGTCTGCACCGCGCAAGGCGCGGCCGCGGGCGACCACAAGGGCCGCCCCAAGGGCCGCCCCTACGGGACGCGCTGCACAGGTGCCGTTTCGCGGGCGACCACAACGGTACCCCACGGGGGTGCGTCGCAGGAACCCGTAGGGGACGGGCTTGTCCCGTCCCGGACAACGCTTGATCGTCGCCGGTACCGGATGCCTAGGCGAGTCGTTCAGCCAAGGCCCGGATGTCCGAGGGGCCGATGCCGCAGCAGCCACCGACCATGCTGGCGCCAGCCTCTATGCTGCGCAGCATCGCCGCCACGTAGAGGTGCTGGGGGAGATCGCTGCGCAGCCCGGTGGTGATCTCGTTGTCCAACGTCCAGCCTTCGGGGACCTTGTTGAGTCGATTGGGGTAGCAGCCGATGGGCTTGGTGGTGAGCGCCTTGAGTTCGCGCAATCCCGCCTCGATGGCCTCGGGGTGAGTGCAATTGAACAAGTAGCCGTCGACGGCAAGTCCGGCCAACGCGTCCATGGCTTGCTTTACGGTCTCGCCGCTGCGCAGCCCGCGGCCCGGGGTCTCGTCAAGGGTCCAGGAGACATACACCGGCTTGCCTTGGCCGTGGGAAAGGGCGGCACCGGCGGCGGTGTGCGCCTCCGCGACCGAAGACATCGTCTCGCAGACATAGAGGTCGACATCGTCGCGGAGCGCTTCGACCACGCCTTGGTAGATCGGTCGCGCGATCTCCGGCGGCGGCACGAGATCGGCTCGATAGCTCTCTTCGAGAGGCGGCAGCGAACCAGCCACGGCGACGTCCTTGCCGCTCTCGCGCACCGCCCGGCGCGCCAGGGTCGCGGCGAGTCGGGTGAGTTCCCGGTACCTGTCCTGCATCCCCGCCTTGCCAAGGTAGCTCGGTATCGTCGAATAGTTGTTCGTGGTGATGACGACCGCACCCGCATCGATGTATTCGCGGTGGATTTCCACCACGAGGTCGGGTTCGTCCAGGAGCACGCTGGCGGACCAGAGACCGTGAGCGGCCTGTGGTCGCCGTTGCTGGATCTCCCGGCCCATGCCGCCGTCGAACAACGTCACCACATTTGCCTCCAATCGTTACCTGAATTGAGGTCTCACCCACGGACCTTTACGGGCCGGTCCTCTGCGGCGGAGCGATAGGCCGCTTCCGTGAGCCTCGCGACCTGCAGGGCGAAGTCCTGCGGCTCGTAGCCACGAAGACCGTTGCGCATCCAGCGGAAGAACGCCGCGTCGGGGGTCGACGGCTCGATGCGCTTGTGAAGTTCGACCGGTTCGTCGTTGAGGATCATGGAGCGCACCCGCCATTGGTGGAGGTGCAGGACCAGGGAGCCGTCGCTGCCGCTGATCGCAAGACGCTCGTCGTGGCGGGCGGCGTTGCCCGTTGTGGTGAGCGTCCCGAGGGCGCCGTTCGAGAAACGCATGGTCGCCGCGCCGTTGATGTCGACCGCGTGGCCGGCATTGTCGAACGAGGCCGACACCACGTTGGGTTGCAGACCGGTCACCCAGAGCATCGAGGCCACCAAGTGGCTGCCCGTGTCCATGAACATGCCGCCGCCCGCCAGGTCGGCATCGAGGCGCCAGCCGCCGACGCCCAGCCAGTTCTGCGTCACGTACGCCACGACGCCGCGTATTTCGCCCAAGGCGCCGCGTTCGATGAGTTCTCGGGCGAGCGCGAAGTGTGGCATCCAATGCCGCTGGTAGGCGACGACCAGCGCCAGGCGCAGTTCCGCCGCCAAGGCGAGCAGGCGCTTGGCATGGTTGGGCTGAACAACCATGGGCTTTTCGACCAGCACGTGCCGCCCGCCGTCGAGGCATGCCTTGGCCTGAACGTAGTGATCGCGGTGCGGTGTGCTGATCAACACGCCATCGGCCTCGATGTCCTTCAACATCGCCCGCCAGTTCCCGTAGTAGGGAATGTCGTAACCCGCCCGGTCCATCAACAGCCGCGCCTGGGATTCGACCGGATCCGCCACGGCCGCGATCACGACCGCGCCGTCGGCCCCAATGCGCGGCACGTGCGCATTGCGCATGTTGCCGCCGGCGCCAATGAGTACCACGGATAGGCGTTTCCTGGGCACGGGCGTTCTCCTAGAACCGGGTTGTCGGCGCGGCGTCGGTAGTATTACACGGCGTCACACGCGCACGACCCGCTCGACTAGCCCGTCCAGGTGCGCCGCCGACCGGCCGGCCGTGTCCGCGATTACCGAAGGCAGGGCGTCGAAGTCCTCGACTCCAGCGATTTGCGCGACCACCTCGCGCTGTTCCGGTGTCGTGGATGCCGGATCGAAACGATCGGAGCAGGTCATTCGGAAAAAGCCGACCAGGTTCTGCCACAGGCCGGCAGCATGCGCCAGATCGTCCGCGGCCCGCGAGTCCAGCAGTTCCCGGCGACCGGCGGTCTCGAAGGTCGTGGCCAAGCCGTCGACGCCCGAGTCGGGCGCCACGCCCGCCAGTTGCAGGAACTCCGCGGCGAGTTCGAGTTCATCGAGGCCGCCGCGAAGTCGAGACACATCCCAGATAGCAACCAGTGGTACTTCGGGATGAAGGCGCACATCGGG
>CAZJRX010000299.1:0-4390 GCA_964548145.1 uncultured Pseudomonadales bacterium
GAGAAGTACCAGGCGATCGGGGCGACGGGCGTCGTGCTCGATGCCAACGACGGCCAGATTCTCGCATCCGTCTCTCTCCCCGATTTCAACCCTCATCGGGTCGACAGAGCCTCGGAAGCCAGCCGCTTCAATTGTGCCAGCCTCGGCGTCTACGAGATGGGATCGACCTTCAAGATCTTCACGGTCGCAATGGCCCTGGAGCTGGGAACAGCCGATCTTGCCGACATTTTTGACGCACGCGAGCCGATCCGCGTGTCGCGATTCATGATCCGGGATGACCATGCGAAGAATCGGTGGCTGTCCGTTCCGGAAGTATTCATCTACTCCTCCAACATCGGCGCCGCCCGGATGGCGTTGGATGTGGGGACGGAGCGCCAGCGGGAGTTTCTCGGGCGGATCGGGCTGCTGCGGCGGGCGCCGCTCGAAGTTGCCGAAGTCGGACAACCGATTGCACCGAATCCCTGGCGCGAGATCAGCACCATGACGATCGCGTTCGGGCACGGCGTTGCCGTGACCCCGATCCAAATGGCGTCGGCGGTCGCGTCGCTGGTCAACGGCGGCACACGGGTCGTTCCGACGTTCATCGCCAATCGCCAGGATGTCCGGGCGGTGAGCGAGCGCGTGGTATCGAGAAAAACCTCCGAGGCGATACGGCGGCTGATGCGGCTCAACGTCGTGGAGGGAACGGGCAAGAAGGCCGATGTACCCGGCTACTTCGTCGGCGGCAAGACGGGCACCGCCGAGAAAGTGGGCGGACGAGGCTATCGCCGCAAAGCGCTTCGATCTTCCTTTATCGGTGTATTTCCGGCCTTGAAGCCGCGCTACGTCGTGCTCGTGATGCTCGACGAGCCGAAGGGCATCAAGGAGACCTTTGGATTCGCGACCGCAGGCTGGACCGCGGCTCCCGTGGTCGGTCAGGTGATCGAACAGGCCGCACCCCTACTCGGTGTCGAGGTCGAGGGCGAGGAAGAGGGGGAACCGTCACGGCGCGTGGATCTCGGTCGAAAGGGGCGCCAACTTGCTTCTCTCTGAGCTCATCGACGGCGATATGCCGCTTCCGGCCAAACGGATCGATGTTCTCGGTATCACTTCCGATAGCCGCGCAGTTCGGCCGGGATACCTGTTTGCCGCCTTGCGCGGTTCGAACTTCGATGGCCGGGACTACATCTATGACGCTGTAGATCATGGGGCGGTTGCAGTCCTCGGCTCTCCGGACACGAGGATGCCGCGCAAAGACATTCCCCTAGTCGCGGATGAAAATCCGCGTCACCGGCTCGCACTGATGGCGGCGAGGTTCTACGGTGCACAACCGGGGACCGTGGCGGCAATTACGGGAACCAACGGCAAGACTTCCGTCGCCAACTTCACGGCGCAGATTTGGTCGCGTATGGGCAAAGCGGCCGGCTATATCGGTACCCTGGGCCTGTCGGCACCCGGCATCTCCGACACACTGTCGCACACCACGCCCGATCCGGTGGTCCTGCACGAGGCATTGGCCCGGCTGGTGGATGACGGCGTTGACCATCTCGCCATCGAGGCGTCGAGTCATGGCCTGGACCAATGCCGGCTCGACGGTGTGAGGGTCGACGTCGCGGCGTTTACCAACCTCGCGCGGGACCATCTCGACTACCACGGCGAACCGGAGAGATATCTGCAGGCGAAACTGCGCCTGTTCTCCGAGATCTTGTCTGCGGACGGCACCGCGCTTCTCCATGCAGATCTGCCAGAATTCGAAGCCGTTTCGTCCGTTTGCCGGGGCCGCGGACAGCGCGTCGTGTCCTACGGATGCAACGGCGCCGATTTCAGCATCTTGAAAAGACATCCGACGAATGGCGGCCAGGTCCTTGACGTTGATGCCGAAGGGCTACGCCGTGAAGTGAATTTGCCGATCGTTGGCGGATTTCAGGCGGAAAATGCCCTTTGCGCTCTCGCCATTGTCACGGTGTCCGGCGCCGATTCGGGTGCGGCCATCGACACGATGAACGGTCTCGAGGCCATTCCCGGCCGGCTACAACGGGTCGCCATCCATCCATGCGGGGCGGACGTGTACGTGGACTACGCACATACGCCCGATGCGCTGGCCAGTGTCTTGAGGGCGGTGCGACCCCATGCCTCGAACCGGCTCGTCCTGGTGTTCGGCTGTGGTGGCGACCGGGACAAGGGTAAGCGGCCCCTCATGGGCGAAATCGCCGGCCGTTATGCGGACCGCGTCATTGTCACCGACGACAATCCCCGCGACGAGGACGCTTCCACAATTCGACGGCAGGTAATGGCGGGTTGCGATCACGCCGTCGAAGTCCGGGACCGCGCTGAAGCAATCCGGTCGGCGACGGCGGGGCTCGACGAGGGTGACGTTCTGGTCATCGCGGGGAAAGGCCACGAGCAAGGTCAAATCGTCGGTGACGCCGTCCGTCCATTCGATGATGCGGAAGTTGCGCGCGCCGCCGTCGCGGAAATGGGCAGGGGGCAACGATGAGCGATCGGCCCCTTTGGACCTCCGAAGAGGCGGTGCGCGCGACGAAAGGAGAATGTGCCGGACGTTGGACAGCAAGCGGGGTCTCCATCGACAGCCGGACGGTTTCGCCGGGCGATCTCTTCGTGGCTCTTCGCGGTCCGGATCACGACGGTCACGACTACGTTGGTCAGGCCCTGGACGGCGGTGCCGCTGCCGCCGTGGTGTCCCGAAGCCCCGCCGGACTCGAGGGCAGGAAAGATCTCCTGATCGTCGGCGATACGAAGATTGCGCTGGAAGCCTTGGGCGTTCATGCCCGCAATCGCTCCTCCGCGAAAGTCGTTGCAGTCACGGGAAGCGTGGGCAAGACCGGCACGAAGGATGCGTTGAAATCGGCGTTGGCCGCGAGCGCGAGTAGCCTGAACAATCACTGGGGCGTGCCGCTGAGTCTGTCCCGGCTGCCGGAAGAGGCCGGATTCGGCGTCTTCGAGGTCGGCATGAACCACGCCGGGGAGATTCGTCCATTGACGAAGTCCATACGCCCGCACGTCGCCATCATAACGACGGTCGAAGCAACCCACCTCGAATACCTGGGAACGGTGGGGGCGGTTGCGGACGCCAAGGCCGAGATCTTCGAAGGTCTGAAGGCCGGTGGAACTGCGATTCTCAATCGGGACAACGATCACTTCCAACGGCTCGCCGACACTGCCCGCGCCCGTGGCGCAGACGTCGTCTCTTTCGGTTTTTCGGAGGACTCGGACGCGCGCGCCGAGAAGGTCGCGCTCCACGCCGAGTGCGTCTGCGTCGCGGCCGACATCCGGGGGACGCGCATCACCTACAAAATGCGGACTCCGGGACGCCATTGGGCGCGCAACAGTCTTGCGGTGCTCGCGGCGGTGGATGTCTTCGATGCCGATCTGGGATTGGGTGCGCTGGCGCTCGGTGATCTCGCGCCACCGGTCGGTCGCGGACGTCGACACCACGTGCGAGGCGTCGAGGGGCATTTCACGGTGATCGACGACAGCTACAACGCCAGTCCAGCGTCGGTTCGCGCGGCCCTGGAGGTCTTGGGTGCAGCGGACGTTGCGGAGGGTGGCCGGCGAATCGCGGTGCTGGGCGACATGCTCGAACTGGGGCCCGAGGCAGACCGCCTTCATGCCGGGCTGGCTGCGGATGTCACCGGCAATGGAGTGGCGCGCGTTTTCACTTGTGGCACGCACGTGCGGAATCTGCTTGACGCGCTGCCGGCCTCACGCCGTGGGGACCATACCGAAACGGCAAGCGAATTGGCGCCCCTGGTTGGCGAATTCGTCAGGCCGGGGGATGTCGTGCTGGTAAAGGGATCCTTCGCGGTCAACATGGGCCATGTCGTGGAGCGGCTGTTGGCGGCCGAGATCCGGCGACGCACGGTCAACGGGTAGAAGGGCGCGGACGGTCCCATGCTCTATCTCCTCGCCCAACACGCAGATCAGTTCGGTCCGCTCAACCTGTTCCGATATCTCACATTCCGAACCGGCGGTGCCGTTCTGACGGCATTGCTCGTCAGCTTCATCCTCGGGCCCGTCGTCATCGGCTGGCTCAAGTCGACACAGACCAATGGTCAGCCCATCCGCGACGATGGACCGGAGGGGCATCTCGTCTCCAAGCAGGGCACGCCGACGATGGGCGGCTTCCTGATCCTGTTGGGACTGGCGTTCGGGACATTGCTTTGGGCCGACCTGGGGAACGACTACGTCTGGGCAACGCTTGTCGTGACCATCGGGTTCGGCGCAGTCGGGTTTGCCGACGACTACCTGAAGGTGAGTCGATACAGTCATCAGGGCCTTCCGGCAAGGCTGAAGCTCCTGCTGGAAATCGCGGTCGCGTCGGTTGCGACCCTCTGGATCATGCATGTGACGCGGGAGCCCCTCAGCACGGCCCTGGCCGTTCCCTTCTTCA
>CAZJRX010000300.1:0-4349 GCA_964548145.1 uncultured Pseudomonadales bacterium
GGTGCAGGGCACCGAACGACTGGTACGCAAGGCCATTCAGTACGCCATAGACGAAGACCGCTCATCGGTGACCTTCGTGCACAAGGGCAACATCATGAAGTTCACCGAGGGCGCGTTCAAGGACTGGGGCTACGAGTTGGCCGCCCGGGAGTTTGGCGCCACGCCCCTCGACGGTGGGCCATGGCTTGAACTCGTGAACCCGAACACGGGCAAGACGATCACTATCAAGGACATGATCGCCGATGCGATGTTGCAGCAGATCCTGACGCGCCCGGACGAGTACGACGTGATCGCCACGATGAACCTTAACGGCGACTACCTCTCCGATGCGCTTGCGGCCCAGGTCGGCGGCATCGGGATCGCGCCCGGCGCGAACATCGGCGATACGGTGGCGTTGTTCGAGGCCACACACGGCACAGCACCGAAGTACACGGGACAGGACAAGGTCAACCCGGGGTCGCTGATCCTATCGGCGGAGATGATGTTGCGTCACATGGGTTGGCGCGAAGCCGCCGACCTGATCGTACAAGGTGTGGAAGGGGCCATCGGCCAGAAGACGGTGACCTACGACTTCGAGCGCCTGATGACCGGCGCCACCCTGGTGAGCTGTTCTGCCTTTGGCGACGCGATCATCGCGCAGATGCAGGCACCGCCCAACGAGGGCGGCTAAGAACGGTCATACGCTCAATAGCGCCCCGTCAGTCAGGGCCGCGCCCCGTCCTCTTCTTGTTCCCCATCCTCGACGGCGGGTGGGTAGCCATCGGCGGCGTCGACGGGACTAACGTTCACCGCATGCAGACCCTTGGGGCCTTGCTGGAGCTCGAAGGAGACTTCCTGTCCGGCCCGCAGGGTTCGGTAGCCGGTCATCTGGATCGACGAGTAGTGCACGAATAGATCCTCATCGGAACCATCGGCTAGTACGAATCCATAGCCCTTGGCATTGTTGAACCATTTGACTTTGCCAGTCGTCATTCCGGCTGCCCCCTGAATACAGAACCGGATTCTTGATCAATACAGAACACCGTGCGCGTCAACCGTCCCCCGACCCGGATCAAACAATTTCCACCCTCGGAGTCGCCTCTGTCAACAAGAATCGTTGTGTCAGTTTGAAATTCGTGGTCTTGAGCCCTTCGCCCCTAGATGTACGAACAGTCGGTGCGTGGCTGGCACCCGCATCTGACGGCTTCGGAGGAACTACGCTATGATTGATGCGTCGATAGCTTGATTTCCCCTCACACGAATAAGTTCGAAGATGAACCTCCGCCCACGCCTCGCGAATGCCCTCCGGAATGCTCCGGCTTCGTTGGCCCGGAGCGGTTGTGGCGTGTGGTGCTCGGCGGCCGCCGACGACGACAACGAGGGCTCCATCGCCGTCCGGACCCGACCGGCGGACCCCGAGGTCAAACCGCCGCCGATGTTCAAGGTGGTGCTGCTGAACGACGACTACACGCCGCAGGAGTTCGTGGTGCACGTGCTGATGAAGTTCTTCTACATGGATTTCGACAAGGCCGAGCGGCTTATGCTGGCGGTACACACGACCGGTAGTGCGGTGATCGGGATCTATCCGCGCGACATTGCGGAAACGAAGTCCGAGCAAGTGAACCACTACGCACAGGAACACAACTATCCCTTGAAATCGTCGGTTGAAGAGACCGATGCGGACTGAGTCGGCATCCACGGGTCCGCGCATTTCTCGCGCCCCAATGCGCCGCAGCAGCGTCGGCGACGTCGTTCACCGGCGCGATGGTGGCGGGCTTGCAGCGGCGTGGGTGTCATGGTCGACCCGTATCTTTGTGTCCGTGCAACGTGTCACGGTCGGGGCTACAGCAGCGCGACGCCCCATCGCGCCCTACGAGGACTGATCCGTGCGGCTAACCGATGAACTGACCGCGGCCATCAACAAGGTCATGCAAGTGGCGCAGCACAAGCGTCACGAGTTCGTGACCCCCGAGCATCTACTGCTTGCGCTGCTTGACGACCGCGTCGCAGTGGATGTCCTGAAGAACGTGGGAGCGGACCTCGATTCGCTGCGCAACAACTTGGAGTCGTTCATCGACGCGAACACGCCCCTGATTCCTGCAGCCCACGCCCAGCGGGGCCGTAGTTCGGAGCGGACGGCCGGCTTCGACCGGGTGGTGCAGCGGGCGATATTCATGGTCAATTCCAGGGGCAATCAGCCCGTCAACGGCGCCGACATGCTCGTCGCGATCTTCGGCGAACAGGAGAGCCATGCCGTCTACTGCCTGAAGGAGCAGTCGATCGCCAGGTTGGACGTTCTCAACTATGTTGCCCACGGGATATCGAAGAAGTCCGCGGAGGGTGCCGGTGCCGATCCGGAGTCCGAGGAGGAGGAAGGCGAGGGCGGGACGCAACCGGCGCTCACCAACTTCGCCAGCGACCTCAACGAGCTTGCGCGGTCCGGAAAGATCGATCCGCTGGTTGGTCGCGATGCGGAGGTAGAGCGGGTCATTCAGATCCTCTGCAGGCGCCGCAAGAACAATCCGCTACTGGTGGGCGAATCCGGCGTGGGCAAGACGGCGATCGCCGAGGGGTTGGCCAAGCGCATCGTCGACAACCAGGTACCGGAGGTCGTTGGCGACAGCAGGGTGCTGGCGCTCGACCTCGGTGCGCTCCTGGCCGGCACCAAGTATCGCGGCGACTTCGAGAAGCGCTTCAAGGTGCTCCTCGCGGAGTTGAAGAAAGAGGAGGGGGCGATCCTGTTCATCGACGAGATCCACACGATCATCGGTGCGGGCGCCGCCTCCGGCGGCGTCATGGATGCCTCGAATCTCCTGAAGCCGCTGCTTGCCTCCGGCGACATTCGCTGTATGGGTTCGACGACCTATCACGAGTACCGGGGGATATTCGAGAAGGACCGAGCGCTTTCCCGCCGGTTTCAGAAGATCGATGTGGTCGAGCCGAACGTCAACGACACCTACCTGATCTTGAAGGGCCTCAAGTCCCGGTTCGAAAACCACTACAGCCTGCGCTATACCGATAGGGCGCTGCGGGTGGCGGCGGAACTGGCCGAACGCTACATCACGGACCGGTTCATGCCGGACAAGGCGATCGATGTGATCGACGAGGCCGGGGCCGCGCAGCAGTTGCTGGCACCCAGTCGCCGAAAGAAGACGGTGGGCGTGGTGGACATCGAGCAGGTCGTCGCGAAGATCGCGAGGATTCCCTCGAACCAGGTGACGACGTCGGACAAGGAGGCGCTTCGCGACCTCGGCGACAAGCTGAAGATGGTCGTGTTCGGCCAGGACGAGCCCATCGACGCGCTGGCAGCCGCCATCAAGTTGTCCCGCGCGGGACTCAAGACGGAGGGCAAGCCCATCGGCTCGTTCCTCTTTGCCGGCCCAACCGGGGTCGGCAAGACCGAGGTGTGTCGCCAGCTGGCAAAGATCATGGGTGTCGAGCTATTGCGTTTCGACATGTCCGAGTACATGGAGCGGCACACCGTATCGAGACTGATCGGCGCACCGCCGGGCTACGTCGGATTCGACCAGGGTGGCCTGTTGACGGAGGCCGTCGTCAAGCACCCGCACAGCGTCGTGCTCCTCGACGAGGTCGAAAAAGCGCATCCCGAGGTGTTCAACCTGCTGTTGCAGATCATGGATCACGGCACGCTGACCGACAACAACGGGCGCAAGGCCGACTTCCGCAACGTTGTGCTGATCATGACAACCAATGCGGGGGCGCAGGAAGCGTCGAGGGCGTCGATCGGCTTCAGCGAACAGGACAACTCGTCGGATGCGCTGGAGGTCCTGAAGAAGATGTTCACGCCGGAGTTCCGCAACCGGCTCGATGCGGTCATGCAGTTCAATGCGCTGCCCATGTCGGTTATCACGACCGTCGTGGACAAGTTCCTGACCGAACTGCAGGGCCAACTCGATGACAAGAAGGTCGAGCTCGACGTCGACGAATCGGCGCGTGATTGGCTGGCGAGGGAGGGCTACGACGAGAAGATGGGTGCCCGGCCCATGCAGCGGCTTATTCAGGAGAAGATCAAACGGCGGCTCGCCGAGGACATACTGTTCGGCGATCTGTCGGACGGCGGCGGCGTGGTCCACATCACGGCGGACGAGGGCGATCTCGTACTGGAGGTGGAACCGCGGACCGCGAAGGCGTAGAGCCGCCACGCCCATGGCGGGCACGGCGCCGGTGCCGACTGGGGTCTAGTGCTCCGTCAACCCCTAACATGGGGGTCAGCGCGTCCACAAGCGTCCAGATGCGCGGCGTCGTCTCGAAGGCACCCCAGCCCGACGAGTGATGGCCATAATACGGCATCGCAAATGCGGTTCGAGTGAGAGCCTCTTTCCGCGTTCAATAGGCTAGCGAGGCTCCGC
>CAZJRX010000301.1:0-4336 GCA_964548145.1 uncultured Pseudomonadales bacterium
CAGCGTCAGGTGACAGGGCTGGTCTTCCTCGTGGTTGGTGTTCGACAGGAATACCGACGACAGCTTGTCGAAGGACAACACGCCATCGGGCTTCGGGTAGTGAATTCGTTGCGCCTTCGCCGCCGCCACCAGCTTGCCGTGGTCGGGGACCGGGTCGCGGAGCGTGAAGGGCATTCGCCCGCGAGCGATCTTCTGGTCGGCGAAGGTATAGGCCATGCCGAACAACGTACCGAACTTGTGCAGCGCGGGACCGACGTTGCGTACTTGGCGCAACTCCTTGCCGAGCCAGGAGTCGTCGACACGGCCTCGGAAGTCGTCCAGCGCGGTATTGGCCTCACCCCGCTGAAGGGCGTCGAATACGGACTCGGCGGCGAGCATGCCGGACTTCATCGCCGTGTGGGTGCCCTTGATTTTGAGCATGTTGAGGAAACCGGCATCGTCGCCGACGATAAGCGCGCCGGGCACGCTGAGCTTGGGCAAGGCCTGTAGCCCGCCCTTGACGACGGCCCGAGCGCCGTACGCCACCCGACGGCCGCCGCGTAGCACGTCCGCGAACAACGGGTGGTGCTTCAAGCGCTGCAATTCGTCGAACGGGGAGAGGTGCGGATTCCGGTAGGCCAGGTCGACGATGATGCCCAGCGCCACCTGGTTGTTCTCCTGGTGGTAGAGGAACGACCCCATCCCGGGGCTGCCGATACGCCCGAGGGGCCAGCCGACGTTGTGCAGGATCCGACCCGGCACATGACGCGCCGGGTCGATATCCCAAAGCTCCTTCAAGCCGATGCCGTAGTGCTGCGGCCCGGCGTCGGCGGCGAGATCGAACCTCTCGATCAACTGCTTGCCGAGATGGCCGCGGCAGCCCTCCGCGAACACCGTGTATTTGGCGTGCAGTTCGTAGCCGGGCTCGAACGTCGGTTTCGGCTCGCCGTTTGCGCCCACGCCCATGTCGGATGTGGCGACGCCTTTAACACTGCCGTCGCCGTTGAAGAGGATCTCGCTGGCGGCGAATCCGGGAAAGATATTCACGCCCATGGTCTCGGCTTGCTGGCCAAGCCAACGGCAGAGGTTGCCGAGCGACAGGGTGTAGTTGCCCCGGTTCTTGGTCTCCTTCGGGGGAACCCACGACGGCAGGAGAATACGGTTGGTGTCGTTGACCAGGTAGTAGAACAAGTCATCGCTGACCGGGACGCCTAGCGGTGCTCCCTGGTCGACTGCGTCGGGAAACAGCTCGTTCAACGCCCGGGGCGCGAGCACGGCGCCGGAGAGTATGTGGGCACCGATCTCAGAACCCTTCTCCACCAGGCAGATGTTGAGGTCCGCCCCGGTTTCGGTTCCTAGTTGCATTAGGCGGCAGGCCGTCGCGAGGCCCGAGGGTCCGCCACCGACGATGACCACGTCGAACTCCATCGACTCACGGGCTTGTTCAGGCACGGATCCTCCGGGACAGGACAGGGAAACCCGCGATTATACCGGTGGCGGGCAACCGGCAAGGTGGGCCCGCCCGGGCGTCCGAACGTCGGGACGACCGCGATCCCTCGCGCCGGCCTTCCTCATCATCGGCCACTGCTGTGGTTGAACCGCGGAGGGAGCAATGACGACGATCGCGTGGAGCCTGTGCGGCTCGGCGCCGTAGCAACGCAACCGCGCCCCCGCAGCCGGGGCGGCCAGACCGGCCGATGCACTAAGCGGTCGTGGTCAGGCGGTGGTCACGACCCCCTTGATATAACCCTCGACTCGCCCGGTAGTCGCACGTTCCATGAATTCGGGAAACTCGTCGATGGGCACGACGTGGGTGACCAGCGGCTTGAGGTCGATCACGCCGTTCTGGATGAGCCGGATGGCCGCCGGAAAGGGGTCCCGCAAACGCGCCGACGGCGACGAATTGACAATCGTGATGCCCTTGCCGTGCCAGGTGGAGGGGTTGAAGGTGGCTTCGGTGCCTTTGATCCAGCCGAACAGGTTGATACGGCCTCCCGCCCGCACGATCTCCGTTGCGAGATCGAGGCCCTGCTGGGATCCGCTCGTGTCCGCCACCACGTCGAGACGACGGGAGGCCAGGTCGCGTTTCACGTCGTCGAACCCGGGATCGGTGACGTTGTACGCCTCGGTTGCGCCGAACCGTCTCGCCAGTTCGAGCTTGTGATCATCGATATCGAGGGCGATCAACTGGTCGGCACCCATGCCGGAAAGCCCCTGCACCATCATCAGGCCCATGAATCCGCAGCCCACCATCGCGAGGCGCTGCCCCGCCTTCAGCTCGCAGTGATCCATGCCGGTGACCACGCACGAGACGGGCTCGACGATCCAATGCTGATCCGCCATGTTGGACTCGGGAATCCTGTAGATGCTGCGCACCGGTGCGTTACGCAACCGCCCGAAACCACCGCCGCAAACACGTTGCCCGATCTCGATGCCGTCGACGCCCGGGCCAAGCTTGGTCACGTACCCGACACCCTCGTGGCCGGGTGGGGCGTAACCTCCAGCACGGAACGTCTGCAGATCCCAGGAACAGATGCCGCAGGCCGAGTTTTCCACCTGAACCTGACCTGGACCCGGGTCGCCGATGTCCTCCTCGACGATCGCCGCGCCGCCACCCTTGGTGTAGCGAATGTTCTTGGACTTCATGGCACCTCGCATGGAAAAAACGCGAGCGGGAGCGTAAGCGAGCGGGCGCGTTCGGTCCATGGGAGGTCGGTGTGGCTGGGCCGGAGGCGAACCCGGCGCGTAGCGAATGCGAAGCGCCGGGCCGGCTATGGGGCGCTCCCTTGGCACAAATGCGAACCCGAGCGTAAGCGACCGGGCGCGATTGGTCCATGGGACTTCGATGACTGGGTCGACGCGAACCCGCATGGGGGGCGAAGTGGTCGCCGGTTCTGGGGCACGTCCCAATATCGAGCCTTGATGTTGCCTTTCGTCCCGGTCAACCCTCGAATGGCGTGTGGTAGCGATCCCGGATAGGTCAGAGGGGGCGGCGTTGCGCAAGCCGTGGCTTTCCTCGGCCGGACGGATATAGGAAAATGCCGCGCCCGATTCGCTACCGGACCCGGTAGGCTCTATCGGGTATTTGGGGTTCGAGAAGATCAGCACGCATATGAAGGTAATGGTTCCCGTCAAACGCGTCGTCGACGCCAACGTCAAGGTCCGGGTGAAACCCGACGGCACCGGCATCGACCTCGCCAACGTCAAGATGGCCGTCAATCCGTTCTGCGAGATCGCCATCGAAGAAGCCGTTCGGTTGCGCGAGGCCGACGTGGCAACAGAGGTCGTCGCCGTAGCGGTGGGTCAGTCCAACTGCCAGGAGCAACTCCGCACCTGCCTGGCGCTCGGCGCCGACCGGGCGATACTCGTCGAGACCGAACCGGACCTCGAGCCGCTGGCGATCGCCAAGCTCCTGAAGGCGATCTACGAGCAGGAGCAACCCGGCATCGTGATCTTCGGCAAGCAGAGCATCGACGGCGACAACAGCCAGACCGGCCCCATGTTCGCGGCCCTGACCGGCCTGGCCCAGGGGACGTTCGCTTCGAACCTGGCGGTGGACGGTGATACCGCGGACGTGGTGCGGGAAGTAGATGGCGGCCTGCAGACCGTTTCGCTCAAGATGCCCATCGTGGTCACCACGGACCTGCGCCTCAACGAGCCGCGCTACTCGTCGCTGCAGAACATCATGAATGCGAAGCGCAACCCGCTCTACGTCACGAATCCCGAGTCACTCGGTGTTGATGTAACCCGGCGGACCGAGGTGATCGATGTCGCGCCGCCGGCCGAGCGGCAGGCGGGCATCAAGGTGGAATCCGTCGACGATCTGGTCGACAAGCTGACCAACGAAGCCAAGGTAATCGGGCAGGGCTGAATGACTGATGACCTGACCCGCCTGTTTCAGGAACGTAGCCAGAGCCGTGTGATCCGTTTCGACGAGTCACTCGTTCCGCGGACCACGAGAGACGATCTCGACTACTCTCTGTCGCAACTCGCCGGTTTTGCGAAGAAGGACGACCTCAAGTGGCTGCTTGACCGCATTTGCGGCATCGAATACGTCCACTTGCCCAGTCTGGCCCCGACCCGGGATTTGCTTAGCGGCTACCGCAAGGGCAGCATAGCGTGGGACGCGTACGAAGACTCGTTCATGGCGTTGATGCGCGCGCGCGGTGTGGAGAACTCGATCCCGAAGGATCTGCTCGACGGCGGTTGCCTGCTGTGTAGCGAGGACCAACCGCATCACTGCCATCGTCGATTGGTGGTGGAATACCTGAACGACCATTGGGGCGACATCGAGGTTGAGCACCTAGCCCGCATTTCTCACCAGTGGCCGCGATGATCGCCGAGGATTTTGGTTCCG
>CAZJRX010000302.1:0-4319 GCA_964548145.1 uncultured Pseudomonadales bacterium
AGAGCCGCTTGGGATCGAAATGGCGTGTGTCCGGGAATCCTGGACCTGTCCGGGAATCCTGGACCTGCGTTTGGCTCAATCTTTGTCGCGCAGTTTCTCCATCAGCGCGCGTTGCCGCCGCTTCCTATTCTCCCGGGCGATCCCTTCCGCCTGCTCCATCTCGCGCTGCGCCCACTCGCTGCCCAGGCGAGCCGCAATCGCCGTAAGGTGCGCACCTTGGTGCTGGTTTTGCGGATCCCCCGTGGGCCTCGGGAGGTCGTCCAGCCAAGCCAGGCTAGTCTCGGGCACGGCCTTGCAGCGCATCAACCGCCACGCGAAGCGGAATCGGGCATCGTCAATCTCCGCCCGGCGATCCCAGTAATCCTCCACGGACAACGACGGGTCTTCGTCAAGCCGTTCGACCCAATGTACCCAATACCCATCCAACTCGGCATCGCTCGGCCCGAACCAGGTTGGCTCCTGCCCCGGCGCTCGCCACGGGTTGAACCCGCTATGCAGGACCAGAGGCATCACACAAGCGTCGTGCAGCATCGCGAGCTTCGCGATGGCGTCTGCGGCGCAGGTCTCCCCAAGATCAGGCCGTCTCTCGCCCTCCGCCACGTGGCACTCCTCACGGCTCAGCGCGGCTAGTGCGGCTTCGCGGGTCTGCTCGGGGTCGACGAACACGTCTCTCCATTCGATGCCGTCGAATGCGGCGGGCGGTGACCGCTCCCAACCTATTGGATCGTCGTGGAGCTGTGCGAGCCCGACGGGCTCGCGCATGTAGCGGTCGTCAAGCGCTTCGGCGCACTCTTCGCCGATCCTGCTCCAGGGACTCGGACAGACGTGCCACAGAGCCTCGAGCGACACGTTCGGGGTGCCGACTTCCGCGTCGCCCCGCGCCGGTTCGGTGCCGTCCTCGGTCGGCGGCGCGGCCACCAAGTCGAGCGACGGCGTGTTCGAACTGTCGACCTGCGGAGCAAGTCCTTTTCCGGCGGGCCACCAAACCGCCGC
Source organism: uncultured Pseudomonadales bacterium (assembly GCA_964548145.1). Lineage (GTDB taxonomy): Bacteria > Pseudomonadota > Gammaproteobacteria > Pseudomonadales > Azotimanducaceae > VXYL01. Next base: position 994 of record CAZJRX010000302.1, read on the forward strand.
CAGCGCCGCGATCGCCGCCACCCCCACCGCCGCCAAGGCCCATCTTCGTGCCGCGCCTATCCGCCGCGGCACGATGCGGTTGCCCCTCGGATGGCGTAGTACATATCCCAGAAGTCCGCCCCGTGGTCCTCCGTGCCGCTGCCGGTCGCAGGATCGTAGGTGATGTGGTGGGTCAATTCGTGCGTGACCCAATCGTACAAGTTCGAGTTGCTGCCGTTGTTCACGTCGTGCGGATCGAGAACGGTTATGTAGGTGTTGGTCGAGGGGTCGTAGCGGGCTTCCGGCGTTGCCCCGATCTCGTATTGGAAGCGGTGCGGGGACGAGTTTTCACGGTCCCGTGCCGACAGCCTGCCGCGGATGCAGTCGTCCATCTCGCTGACATCGCCTTCGATCGACGCGATCAGCCAATCCAACAACGACACAAATGCGCAACCCTCGTTGCCACACAGCGTGACCCGACCAATTTCCAACTCGATCTCCTCCTGTATCTCGCCCACGGCGCCAGCAAGCACTCCCGAATCTCCATATGGTCGAGCCAAGTGAGTTCCTCCTCTATCGGTTGCCCAACCACGACGACTTCCTCTACGGGTCCAGGCGGTTCATCCTCCTCGGCCCGCGCATCAGCCCCAGGATGTCCGGAAAATCCGGTTACCGACGCCACAAATAGCATACACAAACCCGAATGCTGCCCTGCCGCCTACATCAACCCACGTGTCTTTTGTTCGCGATCGCCGCACGAACCAGCGCGATCGGCGTGTCCGAACGCGCGGATATGCCCGAGAACACCCGCAAGGCGTACACCGGCGAACTCCGCCGCCAAGCGGCGTGGCTGGACGGACGGCCTCACACCGACCGGCTGCTGGAGGAGTACCTCGACATGCTTTACGACAAGGGCCGGGCGCCCCCCAGCGCCGTGACGGCGGTCGCCGCCGTCGAGCGCGCCGTCCGGGAACTGGCACTGGACGGGTACGAAATCGTCGATCCTCCCGCAGGACCCCTGGCGGCCCGGCGGCTGAAGCGTTTCCGCCGCGAGGGCGCGAGACGGCGACGCGGCCAGGCCGGCGCCCTGCGCTGGGACCGGCCTACTACGCGCGCAACCAGGATGCCTCCCGTGGCGCGGTGGCTCGGCTGCGCGCCGCCGAGGAAAAGTCGAAGAAACGGGCGAAAAAACGGGCCAAAAAGGGGTTGCGCCGCCCGAAACAGCGGCGGTAAGGTTCGATTAACGCGGGTTAATCGGCGACAACAGCTTCGATTACACGGACACCACGACTCTCTCAGTTTTCAGTCCAACGTGATATCCGCATTTGTGTGTAAAGCGGCACCTCACTCCAGTGCCGCGCTGGCCGACAAGTGCCCGCGACCGCGGAGTCGTCGGCTTTCCCCGATCCCTACTCCCACTCGATCGTGCCCGGCGGCTTGTTGGTCACGTCGTAGACCACCCGTGAGACGCCGGCGAGTTCGTTGACGATGCGGTTGCTGATCCTGGCGATCAGGTCGTGGGGCAGTTCGGCCCAGTTCGCGGTCATGAAGTCGGTGGTCACCACGGCGCGCAGGGCGATGACGTGCTCGTGGCGGCGCGCATCGCCCACGACGCCCACCGATTTGACCGGTAGGTAGACCGCGAATGCCTGGGCGACCTTGTCGTAGTAGCCGGCGGCGCGCAGTTCCTCGAGGTAGATCGCGTCCGCTTCGCGCAGGACGTCGAGGTACTCGCGCTTCACTTCGCCGAGGACACGCACCCCGAGTCCCGGTCCCGGGAACGGGTGGCGGTAGACCAGGCGGTCCGGCAAACCCAGTGCGACGCCGACCGCGCGAACCTCGTCCTTGAAGAGATCGCGCAGGGGCTCGACGAGTTCAAGGCCCATGCGCTCGGGCAGGCCGCCGACATTGTGGTGGGACTTGATGACGTGCGCCTTGCCGTGCTTCGAGGCGGCGGACTCGATCACGTCCGGGTAGATCGTGCCCTGAGCGAGCCAGCCGACGCCGGGAATCTTCGCCGCCTCGCGTTCGAACACGTCGATGAAGGTGCGGCCGATGATCTTGCGCTTGTCCTCCGGATCGTTGACGCCGGCGAGGCCGTCGAGAAACTCGTCGCGAGCGTCGACCGTTACGAGGTTGATGGGCAGGACGTTGGAGCGCCCCGAACCGGTCGAGGCGAATGCCGCTTCCACCTCGTCGGTCTCGTGCTTGCGCAGCAGGCCGTTGTCGACGAACACGCAGGTGAGTTGATCGCCGATGGCGCGGGACAGGAGAGCGGCGACGACGCTGGAATCGACACCACCCGACAACCCGAGGATGACCTTGCCGTCGCCCACCTGGGCCCGGGTTCGGGCGATGGCGTGCTCGATGATGCCGGCAGCGGTCCAGGCACCCCGGCAGCCCGCCACATCGCGCACGAAACGGCGAATGATCTCGCCGCCTTGGCGCGTGTGGGTGACCTCCGGATGGAACTGCACACCGTAGAGGCCGCGCTCGACGTTCGCCATCGCCGCGATCGGCGCGTTGCCGCTCTCGGCGACGCGCTCGAACCCGACCGGTAGCGCCGTGACCTTGTCGCCGTGGCTCATCCAGACGTCCAACTCGTCGCCGAGACCCCGAAGTAGCGGCGCAGCGCCGACGATGCGGGCCGTGGCGTGGCCGAATTCCCGCCGCTCCGACCCGGCCACTTCGCCGCCAAGCTGCGCGGCCATGGCCTGCATGCCGTAGCAGATGCCGAGCACCGGCACCTTTGCATCGAACACCGACTGGGGGATTCGGGGCGTCAGGTGGTCGGTGACGGTCTCCGGTCCACCGGAGAGGATAACGGCCTTCGGGTCGAACGCACGGATGGCGTCGTCATCGAGGTCGAACGGGTGTATCTCGCAATACACGCCATGTTCCCGGACCCGCCGCGCGATGAGTTGCGTGGTCTGCGAACCGAAGTCGACGACCAGCACGCGGTCGCCGAAGCCTTCGAGATGTGGTTCTGGCGTCGCCATCGGGCCGTGGTGCGCCTCAACTAGGCGACGGGATAGTTCGGCGGTTCCTTGGTCATCGCCACGTCGTGCGGGTGGTTCTCGGCGACGCCCGCCGAGGAAACCTTGGCGAAGGTCGGCCGGGTACGCATCTCGCCGATGTCGCCACAGCCCGTATAGCCCATGGCCGCCCGGACGCCGCCCATCAACTGGTGGATGATCGGTGCCACCGGCCCCCGGTAGGGAACGCGGCCCTCGATGCCCTCCGGCACGAATTTGCCGCCGTCGCTCAAGGGTTCCTGGAAATACCGGTCGCTGGATCCGTAGCGTTCCGACATGGCACCCACGGAACCCATGCCCCGGTAGGACTTG
>CAZJRX010000303.1:0-4280 GCA_964548145.1 uncultured Pseudomonadales bacterium
GGAAAAGGCCCTTGACGCCGAATTCGTAGTTGGTGAGCTGCTCGGGCTCGATGGGCCCGTCGAACGCACTCTCCACGCCTTGGAAACCGCCGGCTCGATGCCCGGTGGAGATGCGACCGTAGACCATGCCGTCATCCCACGGCAGATACTCGAGACTGAGGCTGCCGATGACGGCATCGTAGGTGTCCTGCGGACTCTCGGGACGCCGCGACTCGTACTGAAAGGGCACGACCGGCTTCGTCCAGACGCCATCGCCGAGCGGGTCTCCCGGGTCCAGCGCGCAGCACACCGGCTGAGCCTTTTCGTCCTCCAGCCAACGCAGGCCGAACGACCCACGCCAGCGCTCGTTGAACCGGTGCTCCACGTTGCCGAAGAGTGCGACGGTTTCCGAGGTCGATACCGTGATCGTATCGATATACAACCCGAGCAGGCTACGGTCGAGGCAGATCCGGTCCGTGAAGTTCTGTGCCACGTAGCCTGCACAGTCGGCATAGCCGGCCGCCTGGGCCGCAGCGTCCGGATTGGCCGGCAAAGGACCGGCAAATATCTGGCGCGACGGCGAGTCGTCGAACCACTTCGAACGCCACTCCTGCTCGTTCTCGTATCGATAGGCACCGAGGATGAAGTTCGTACCGCCTTCGAAATTAGACACCAGCTGCAGCTCGTGGGAATCCTCGTCCACGTCGAAGACGTAGCGGTAGTAGCCGTCGGCATAGCCCACTGGCGCGTCCGAGGCGACGGCGGGATCGGCGGCGCTACCGACCCGGTCGGTCAGATCCCGGTCGGCGCCGAACGCGGTGTGAACATCGCCTTTGCCATACGTGTAGCGCAAGGACAACGAGTCGCTCAAGCCGACGTCTACCGAGAACGTGACCCGGTCGGCATCGCTGTCGCTATAGCCGGGGCGATTCGCCAGGATCTTGTTCTCCGGGTCGTCGCACTTCTCCGGGATGAACTCGTCTCGAGTGATGGGCGCGCAGTTAGCGATGGACGGCACCGGCACGTGGTATTGGTACCAGGCGAAGTTGGTGTCGGGATCGTCGCGGGGCTGGTCGGTCAGCGACACGTGCACGGGAGGCGCGCCCGTGTCCCCACTTTGCTGCAGACGCAGGTTGGCGTCGACGCGCTCGTTCTTGAAGCGGAGTGCACCGGCCAGCACGTACTGATCGGGTGCATCGTAGTCGTTCCCCCGGCCGACGTTTTCCTGTGCGCCGTCACCCCCGAAATAGCCACCGGTCAATCGGAAGCTGAAACTCTCGTTCAACGGCCCGCCGAAAGCGGCGTTGTAGCGCTGGGTGAACTGGTCCGTGAATTCGGTCAGAAGCAGAATGTCCCAGGTGTCGGTGGGCTTCTTGGTAACGTAGCTGACCGACCCCGCGACCGAGTTGCGGCCGTTCAGCGTGCCTTGGGGCCCTCGGCCGACCTCGACCCGTTCCAGGTCGAATAGGTTGAGCGCCGCACCGTAGGCGTCCGCCGTGTAGACGCCGTCGACGTAGGTCGCCACGGCAAGGTCCTGATGGGTCTCGTTGGCGCGCTTCGACTGCATGCCCCGGATGGTCGCGCCGTTCTTGTAGCCGGTTTCCGCCATCTGCAGCCCCGGCACCAACGTCTCCAGGTCGGCGTTGTTCGTCATCCCGAGCTCGTCGATCATCTTGTCGTCGTAGGCCGTCATGGTGATGGGCACGTCGAGCAGGTCTTCTTCGCGCCTCTCCGCTGTGACGATGATTGTCTCGATACGGCGTTCGTCTTCAGTGGCGTCCGCGGACTGTGCCGAGACCAGCGGCGCCGTCAGGGCGGCGATCAGGGCTGTGCCTAAGCGTTTGAGCCGTAGTCCTATTTCGTCTGTCATCGGTTCTTCCCCTTGCATGGTCTCTTCGATTGGAGCCGGGTTGGGGTGAACGCCGATGACGCCGCCTTCGATGGTGCCGACGAGGCCGGTGCCGACCAGCAACCGGCGCAGGCCATCGGCCAGGGTGAACTCGCCCGTCAGCGCATTCGCGTCAATGGTCGCGACCAAGTCGAAGGACACCAAAAGCGGCGTCGCCGTCTGCTGCGCGAAGCGCATCAGCGCGTCCTTGGCAGCCATCTTCGGAATGTCGAAGACCACCGTGCGCGTCTCCTCCCGGTCTCGCGAGGTTTCGCCGATCGCAACCGCGCCGCCTGCGCCGTGGACCCAGAGTCCCATCGACAGGCAGGCGATGAGGCAACCGCTCTTCATCCCCAAACCCGCGGACGACCGCAGTACCGCCATGGTGTAGCGGCAGTCATCCGCCCGTGTAGACAAGGCAATCGAGCGACGCGTTTCCACTACTCGGACTTGCGCGCAGACGAACTCAATCCGCGCCGCACCGTCATTCAAGCGGCTGACGGTAGAGGTGGATACTGCCGTCCGCATCGGTTCGCGAGGCGATGCCGACATTGTCCTCCAGCGCCCGGATGAACTGCGCGGTGTCGCCAACCGGGAACCAGCCGAGAACCTTGAGCGTGCCGATGTCGTCGGCGAGCACGATGGGCGTGACGCTGTAGCGTGCGAACTCGCGCACCACGGCCGCCAGCGGTTCGCCGTCGAAGGACAGACCCCCGGTCTGCCAAGAGAGACGCCGGTCGATCTCGGCCTTCGCGATGGGTTCGACCAGGATGCCGTCGCGCCTGAACACCGCGTTGCGGCCTGCGGGAACGATCGCGTCGGCCATGGGTGCCCGAATCGCCTGCGTGTCCGGTCGTGCTTCGAGGACCACGAGGCGGACCTGGCCTTCGGTCACGGTAACCTCGGTCTGCTCGCCGACGAACACGCGGAACGCGGTGCCTATCGCCTCGATCATGTGATCGCCGGTGTAGACGCGGAACGGCCACGACGGGTTGGCCGCCACGACGAAGTGGGCCTCGCCGCGTTTCAGCGTCACCGCCCGCTCGGCGTCCGAGTAGTTCGCCGTCAATCCGCTGTCGGTATTGAGTTCAACCGTCGACCCGTCCGCGAGTTCGACCCGCCTGCTCTGACCGACCTCGGTCTGCACCTCGAGGCGCTCCAACGGCGGGGCTGGCGCCCGGTCGACGACGAACGCCCCGGCCAGGGCGATCAGGCACATCGTGGCCAAGCCGCTGCAAGCGCGGACAGGATGGATCTTCGCCCAGGCCGCGATCACGCCGCCCAGCGCGACGGGGTCGGCATCGCGGGTGCGCTCGGCCGCTCGGCCCGCGCGCTGCCAAACCCGGGCGTGCGCGGCGAACGCGCGCCGGTGCTCGTCGCTGCCGTGCAGCCAGTGTTCGAAGTCGTAGGCGTCGTCGCCCGAGAGGGGGCCGGCATTGAGCTTCACCACCCACGCCGCGGCCTCGTCCTCGATCGTGGCTCCTCGCTCGCCTGGATCTTTCATCTTCACCTGCCGCCTTCTCGGCGCACACGGTAGTCCTCGATACGCGAGACGTTCCGTCCCGATGCCTCGAAGCCGTGGTCGGCCAGGTATTCCGTACACCGGCGCAGCGCCTTGGCGAGGTGCTTTTCCACGGTGCTGGTGGAAATGCCCAGTTGTTCCGCAATCTCCTTATAGGTCAAGCCATCGAAACGCTGCATCACGAACACGCGTCGGCATTGCGGCGGCAGCGTCCGAATCGCGTCCCCGAGCGCCCTCAGCTTGTCGCGGTCGTGCTGCTGTTCGCCGAGCTCGTCCGGTGCTTCCAGCCAGTTGTTGACAATCGAATCGTCGACAATCCCCATGTTCTCCATGAACACGATCTGCTGGCGCTTCTTCTTGTTGAGCGCGATGTTCCTCGCCACCCGGAACAGGTACGCCCTCGGCGACTCGATGGTCACGCCTTTGCGGATTTCCGCGGTAAGCGCCTCGGCGTAGGCCTGCTGCAGCGTGTCCTCGACCTCCTCCCGCTCGATGAAGAACGTCGCGATATAGCGCGTCAGCGCCGCCTTGCTGGCCAAGTAGGCGTCCGTCAGCGATGTCCGGTCGCGGTTCGTCACGTTTTGGCGCAGCCGTGGCGGGCCGTTGCGATGACTATAAGGGTACGGCAATCGCCGGCGGTTTTACCCCCGTTTCGCCCGAGTAGCTGCCCTGGCCGACCGGCGCTGCGGGCGGATGAGGTGCCGGCCCAGCGCCCCGTCGGACTTCGATGCTAGCGCGACGAAGTCCGGCGGGCTGCTAGCGCCACAGTATCCGTCGACCTCGCGGTCGACGCATCCTGCCCCAGCCCAAGCCGGCCCAGCGCCCCGTCGGACTTTGATGCTAGCGCGACGAAGTCCGGCGGGCTGCTAGCGCCACAGTATCCGTCGACCT
>CAZJRX010000304.1:0-4262 GCA_964548145.1 uncultured Pseudomonadales bacterium
GTTGGAAGACCGGAGCGCCGAACTGTCGTTCACCGGGTTCGACCCCACGGCATCGAGGGAGAACTCGGACATCCTGTTTCACAAGGGCAACCTCATCGCCGAGGCCATGGTGGGGGTGATGGGACGCGACAAGGTCGCCGAGTTCCTCGCCCTGATGCGGTCGCGCCATGGCGGCGGCGACTTCGAACTTGACGACCTCATCGCTGCTGTAACGGAGACGGAACCGGCGATGGGTCCGTATTGCCCGGTTGGACGCCACAAGACGCCCTCGGCTCGCTCGACATCGTGGTCGAGGGCGCTGACCGTCGAATACCAATGACCTTCGACGCGCGCACCGCCATGACGGGATGGAACGACCTCGGCACCTTCGAACTGCCGGCAGGTCCCGTGACCGTCGTGGTCTCCGACGCCACCACGGGTGATGTCGTGGTGGCGGACGCGATCCGCTGGGAACCCGTGATGGCTCGTGCGAGGGCGCCTTCAAACGAGAAATCGGCGGCTGGTTCTTGACGTCCAGTTGGCTGCACCTGCGGTCTGCTGGCTTTGCTTCATCGACGAAGCCGGGGATCAGGGGCACTCCTCAACCCGCCCCGCGCCGAACGATCAACCCGCCCTCGTATACCCGTTAGGTTGTATTCCCCCGCCGTGACGAATAGACTGCGCGCCCTCTCGAACTGGGCGGTCAAGGCACGCGATGAAGTCCGATATCCATCCCGAATACGGCGAGATCACGGCCACATGCAGTTGCGGCAACGTGATCAAGACGCGTTCGACGCTGAACCGCGAGATTCACCTTGATGTTTGCTCGGCCTGCCATCCTTTCTACACCGGCAAGCAGAAGATCGTCGATAGCGGCGGACGGGTGGAACGTTTCCGCCGTCGTTTCGGCGATGGTTCGCTGAACGCGGGCTAGTCCGTTCCGGCCGGCATCCGTTCCGGCAACGAGGTACCAAACGATAGCCGGTTGCGAAACGGCCGCGAACTTGTGGCCGTTTCGGCGATCCAAACGGTGGTAATCTTCGGCCAGAAACGAGGAGAACCTTCCGTGCCGACAGCTGCGTTACCCTCGACTCGTAAGGGACCGTCGTCGATCCTCCCGATGCGGCGCACTAGCCGTGACCTGGCTCGCTGGACCGGCGGGCTTGTTGTCGCTGCGGTGTTGGTGCTCGCCGGCTTGCACGCTGTTGCCAGTCCCGGCTCGAAGATGGTCAAGGAGCTCGAGGAGAACGAGGGCTTCTATGACGACGAGCGTTGGCAGCAGTACGTCAGGGAGATTGGCGAGCGGCTGCTGGTACATACCCCGGAACGCGGCAAGAAGTACCATTTCTACGTGCTCGACGGCGCCGTCCTCAATGCCATGGCGATGCCGGAGAGCCACATCTTCGTATCGAGGGGGCTGATCGCTTACATCCGTTCCGAAGACGAACTGGCGGCGGTCATTGGCCACGAGATCGCGCACATCACGGCCAAGCATACCCGCAAGAAACGGCTGACCGATCTGCTTGGCAAGTCGATCGGCTTTCTGTCCTACATGGCCACGGGCCGCGGCGAGCTCAATCAACTGTCTAACCAGGTGTCGTCGGTCATGACGTCGGGCTACGGTCGGGAAATGGAACTGGAGGCGGACCGGCTCGGCGCCGAATACATGGCGAAGGCGGGCTACAACCCGATGGCGGCGATGGACATGCTGCACGTCCTCAAGGATCAGGCTCTCTTCAACAGCAGCGTCGCCGGCAAGTCGACGGGCTACCACGGCGTGTTCGCGACGCATCCCAAGCAGGACAAGCGTCTGCACGATGCGGTGGCCTATTCGCAGCAGTTCCTGCCGGACGAGTTGAACGAACCCGTCGGCGACTTCTGGGGCCTTATGGACGGCCTCGTCTACGGCGACGAGGCCGCGCGCGGCCTGGTGCGGGACAACACCTACTACCACAGCGCCCTACGGGTGGTGATCGGGTTCCCCCAGAACTGGCAGGTCGGCTACTCGTCGGCACGGGTCAACGGCGTCGCACCCGGTGGCGCGGGCGTCGCCACCATCAACGTCATGCGCCATCAGCCGGTCAAGCGCAAGTCGCCGCAGAAGTACGTCACCGACGTTTTGAAACGCGACGACGTCGTGGGCGGGGAGGAACTCGAGATCAATGGCCTTGAGGCCTACATCGGCGAAGTGGACACCAGCGGCTCGAACGTTCAGCTAGGGCTCATCGGCGTGCTCTACAAGCGTGACGATGTCTTCTATTTCAAGGGCGAGTGCGGGCCGAAGGGCGATCCCGAGAGCTTCCGCAAGGAGTTCCGGGAAACGATGGAGGCGCTTCGGTCGATGACCCAGGACGACTTGAAGATCGCCAACAGCCAGCGCATCAAGGTGATCGTGGCCGAGCCGGGCCAGACCTTCGCGGAACTCGCGCTCAACTCACCGATCCGGAACTTTCCGGAAGAGACGCTGCGGCTGCTGAACGGCCACCACCCGAACGGTGAGCCGCGTGCGGGGGACTACATCAAGATCGTCAGGTAGCCGCCCGCGCCCAGTCGGCCGCCGCCGACCGCTCGTTGCCCGCAAAGGCGTCAAGCTGCGGATAGTAGACGCCGAAGTCCTCGTTGAGTAACGGCAGGGACTTTTCCAATACGCCGGGCAGGTGTTCCGCGAGGGGTCTTAGCCGCAGGCGCTCGAGAACGTGTTCCATGGCACGTTGAATGGTGGCCCGATCGGTGTAGCGGGCCAGCAGATCCGTTTCCACCATCCGCTGCACGAACATCGCCCCGCGTGCTGGCACACAATCGCGGTAGCGGGCCAAGGCGGCATAGACGCCGGCGGTGAAGTCGCCCAACTCGCCGATGCCGCGGTGCCGCCAGGACAGGGCGAGGCAATGGTCCGCCACGATGTCGAGTAGCACGGGTGCGACTCGCCGTAGCGGGCGCGGAAACCGGCGCGCGCTGTCCTTCAATGCCGGAAGCTGGTTCGAGTACGTGTCGATACGGCGATGCAGCCGAACGCCGGCGCGCAGTTCCACCGGGAGGGATTCGGGAATCGGGCCCTTGACGAAGTCGCCGAGGATGCCGCCGGCGACGAAGCCGTCGCCGGGGTGGGCGAGCAGGCAGTGGGCGAGGAAGTTCAAACGCGCCCTGCGTCCTGGCCCGCTGCGGGACGCGGGATGTCGAGTTCCAGGAACCTCCCGAGATACTCGTCGAAGGTCTCCCGATCTTCACGCTCTATCCGGGCCTGGGCGGTCACTGATTCCTCGCTCATGATCTCCAGTTCCTTCTGGCGCTCCGGGTCGAGGGGGCGTTCCTCGAAAAAGCCGCGGTGTGCGGCGGATTGGTTCATGGCGAAGCGGAAGAAGGGTACGCGCTGTTGCCGCAATGCGTTCAGCACGCGCGCCGACGGCGTCCGTGCCGGCTCCGCGACCTTGCGGCGCTGCCGGTCGACGGTGCCGGCGTGGTGCTCCGTGCCCGTTGCGGCATCGATTTCGTCCGCGACGCGGGCACACTGCTCGAGCAGTCGGTCGGCCCAGACGGCAAGGGGAATCGGCACACCGTCTGCCGTCAGGTTCAGGCCGGGTTCCCGACCGCGCTCGACGACGGCCAGTTGGTTGGCAACCACGGTTTCGAACTCGGCGTCGTTGTCGGGCGGGCTGTCGATGAGCAGGCACAAGAGCAGGAAGACGTCCAGGAACCGGCATGCATCGGCGTCGATACCGAGGCCGAGGAAGGGGTTGAGGTCGAGGCAGCGGACTTCGACGTATTCGACACCCCTGCCGTAGAGGGCTTCCAACGGTCGCTCGCCCGACCGCGCCCGCCGCTTCGGTCGGACGGCGCTGTAGAACTCGTTCTCGATTTGCAGCAACGTGTCGGATAGCTGCCGGTATGTCCCGCCGACCTTCACGCCAATGGCGTGGTAGGGCGGATACGGTCTGGTGAGTGCGTCGTGCAGGGTCTCGGCGTACTCGGGGAGGCTGTTGTAGGAGACATGCAGGGCGGACTGGGCATCGCTCTGGTAGCCAAGCCGACCCATGCGCAGCGACGTGGCATGGGGAAGATAGAGCGATCCCTCGTCGAACGGCTCGAGGCTTGAGGCGGTATCGCGGATGAACGACTTGCACACCGCCGGCGACGCGCCGAACAGGTAGATGAGAAGCCACGAATAGCGGCGAAAGTTGCGGATCAGGCCGAAGTACGCCCGTGTCACGAAGTCGCGGTCGGGAGTCTCGCCCCGTTGCCTGGCGATCGCGGGCCAGAGCGCGTTGGGCAGCGAGAAGTTGTAG
>CAZJRX010000305.1:0-4246 GCA_964548145.1 uncultured Pseudomonadales bacterium
CCCCATGCAGGCGCCGGATCTCGCCATCGAGGAAACCCGCCGTGCGGCGGCAAACGGTGCCGCTTGTTTCTACGTGCGTCCCAACCCTGTCGCGGGTCGCAACCTTCACCACGAAGACCACGACCCGGTATGGACGGCCATCGAGGATCTCGCGCTGCCGGTGTGCATCCACGACTCCGGCTCGCCCTACCTGCCCTCCTTCGGCGAACGGATGGAGACGCATACCTCGGGCCACATCCTCGCGCATCCGTTCGAGGCCATGGCCGCCATGACCAGTCTGATCTGGTTCGGCGTGGTCGAACGACACCCCCGCCTCAAGTTCGTCCACGTCGAGGCCGACGGCGGCTGGCTGCCCTACTGGCTGCAGCGCATGGAGCAGCACTGGCAGTTTTCGGGCAACGCCGAACACCCGCTCATGAAGCGACGTCCCACCGAGTATTTCAAGTCCAACTTCCTAGTCGCTTGCCGGGGAGACGAGATGACCCTGCCCGCCGTATGCGATTTGGTGGGCGACGACTACCTCGCATTCAACACCGACTACCCGCACCCGGACGGCACCTGGCCCGGCGGCCTCGCGGACCTCGAAGGTCAACCCCTGCCCGCGGAGTCGATCCGGAAGATTTTCTGGGACAACGCGGCCCCGCTGTTCGGGGTCGACTCGCCGCGCGCTCAGTGAACAGCGCGCGCCTGGTAGCGCGCGCCGTCGAAGGACTCGAAATACCGACCCAGTAGCGGGTGAGCGATCTGGGACGTGTCGCTGCTCGGCTCCAGATGCCGTTGTGCAACGTAGGTGGTATGTGCCGCGCCGTCGACCAGGACGTGGTACCAAGGCTGGTCCTTCGGCGGTCGAGACAGCGCGACGTCCTCGTACCACTCCTCCGACAGCGAGAACTCCGCGTCAACACCGACGACGACCCCGCGGTAGCCGGCCTTCAGATGGTGGACGATCTGGCCAACCGCGAAGGCGACCATCACTCGGTCGCCCGCGCGCGCTCGGGCACCGAGGGAAGCAGGTCCGGCAACATCGACCGGACCGTATCGACGATGGCCTGGGTCTGCGGGTCGACTTCCAGGTTCAAGCCGTCCCCGGTGCGGATTTCACCGAACGTCGTTCGCGCCAGCGTTTCGGGAATGAGGCTGACCGAGATCGTTCTGGCCTCCCGATCCAACGCCGCCACGGTCAGGCTTGCGCCGTTGAGCGCGACGAAGCCCTTGAGGCCGAGATATCGCATCCAGAACGCGGGCACCTGGACCGTCAGGCGGCGGTAGCCGGGTTCGACGAGATCCTCCACCACGGGGCCGGTGGCTGCCACGTGACCCGAGAGCAGGTGCCCGCCCACCTCGTCGCCGACGCGCAGCGACCGCTCGACGTTGACCCGCGAGCCGCCTTTAAGCTTCCCGAGATTGGTCGTCTCCAAGGTCTCGCGGACCAGATCGAAACGGACGGTTCGTCCGGCAACGGCGGCGGCCGTCAGACAGCAGCCGTTGATCGCGACGGACGCACCGAGTTGTACGCCGGCCGCGAGATCCCCGAGATCGACAGCCAGCGCGGCGCCACCATCGCAACCGCCGCACGTGCCGTGGCGCTCAACGCTGGTGACGCGGCGGATGCCCTGGACAATCCCCGAGAATATGGCCGCGTCCTAGTCGACGAGGCCGGCGCGCCTCAGTTCGTCGCGACGCTTCGTCTCGCTGTCGATGTACTGAATCCAGTCGCCGGACATCGACTCGAGGCGTTTCTCCCGCTGCCGTCGCGCCTCCCGGCGGACGTCCGAGAACGCCTTCCGGGCCGCTGTCAAATTGTCCAGGTTGAACTCGCAGGTACCGAGGGTGATCTCGGTGCGCAGCGGGTTCGTCATCCCGCCAAGTTCAAGCGCTCGCTTTGCCGCGGTACGGCACTCCGAGAACTGATCGGTATCGAGATAGAGCGACGACAGTAGGTTGTAGGTCTTGCCATCCGGCTCGAGCTTGCCTGCCTCTTCGAAGACCTCGATGGCTTCCGACACATCCTGCGCGGCCTGGTACGCCTGGCCGTGCATCTGCAGGTTCTTGGCCGTGCGTTCGATGATCTCCTCGTCAAAGCCCCGCTTGAGGTACTTGCTCGCGCGGTTCGGAACGCCGTCCTGGATCAGGAGGGCACCGTAGGCCCGCAGGTCCGTTTCCTTGTCGAGGAAGCCGCCGGCATGGGCCGCCTCCAAGGCGAGGAGTTGCTTGTCCTCCCGCCCGGTCTCGCCGTATATCGATGCCAGGGTCACCCAGTATTCCCGCTTCGGGAAATCCCTGACCAGGATCTCCAGGATCTCCACGACCTTGGGCCAGTTCTCCTGTTCGTAATACATGAACTGGAGCATCCGCCACCAAGGCTCCTTCACCGCAAGCCCGCGCTCCCGGGCGACGTGTACGGTGGTCTCCAGGCACTTGATGCCGTTGGCGAAATCCTTGATCTGGTAGAAGATCTGCGCGATGAAGTAGTACGGGTCGGCACCGGGATCGTTGTTCTTGTCGATCCACTCGCCCATCTTGTCCAAGGATGACAGGTACCACCGTCTGGCCAGCTCGTCCTGCTGTTGTTCCTGGCCCTGCATGAAGTAGATCTTCGAAAGCTGGAACAGCATGAGCAGTTCGGTCGCTTCGGCGATCTCGGGCACCTGCTCCAGAACCTTCTCGTAGTGCTCGATGGTCTTGTCGGCGCGGCTCAACTCCCAGTAGGCATAGCCCAGCAGGTTGTGGACCTGCCCCAGCTCCGCCGCGTTGTAGCGGCTCCGGCGGCCGTCCCGCGGTACCATCGCTTCAAGAAGCTCGATGCCCTCCGCATACTGTTCGGCGGTAACGAGTTCCTGGGCCTGCTGCAGTCGCTTCCAGGTCGTCGGCTGGATGTTCGGGACGCGCCTCGGCTTCTTGTCCTCATCGACGACCACCGGTTCGGGAATCCGGCAGATATCCGCCTCGGCGGCGGTGGCGACACCAACGCCGCCGATCCCCGGCAGCCCGGTCGAGCCAACCGCTATGGCGGCGGCCGCAACGAGTGAGTTTGCGATTCGTCGTGACATGCGCACCCCCTACTCGTCCGACATCTCTAAGACGATGCGGTTTCGCACACCGCTGACCTCGACGGGCTCGCCGTCGATCACCTTCGGCTTGTACTTGAATTTCAGGGCTGCCTGGATGGCGGCGCGTTCGAAGAAGCCCGGCGGCTTGGCCTCGATCACCACGGGGTCGCGAACGGCCCCTGTCGACGTCACCACGAACTCGAGCAGGACGTGGCCCTCGATGTTCCGGGTGAGTGCCCGGCGCGGATAGATCGGCGCCACCTTGACGATGGGCAGGTACTCGCCGTCGCCGGAGAAGTCGCCGATGCCCCGGCCTCTACCGTCACATCGACTTGAACGCTGGTGATCTCCGCGCCGATGCTGGCGTCGGTATTGATGTCCGGCCGCGGCTGGTTCGGCGGCGGTTCGTCCGGCGGCGGCGGCGGCTTGATCTGCCGGTCCTTGACGATCACCTCCCGATCCTGGACGAGGCGTACGAAGTCGAGCACCTCCCCCTTGATGCCCGTGTCCTGCGCCGCCTCGGGGTCGGCGATGACGGCGCGCATCAGCATCAACAGACCGAAGGTCGCGACCGCACCCAGGGCAATTGCGACTGCGTATCGAAGTGCCATGATTGGATACTCCCTATTTCGTTCGACCGCGGTGGTAGGGCCGCATCGAAATCCGATGCCCTGCGGGTCTCGTCATTCGCCCGGCCAAGATCCTCCGCTAGTCCTTTTGGGTTGATATCGCAACCTCGGGGAGATCTGCCCCCCGGGCTGCGTCCAGTACGGCCTTCAGTTTCCCGTAGGTGGCATCGCGATCCGCCTGGATAACGAGCCCGCCTTTGGGGTTCTCGGTGTGTAGACGTTCTATGTACGCCTGTACGCCGGCCTCGTCCACTTTTTTCTTGTCGATCCAGATGTTGCCGGCCGCATCGATGGCGACCAGCACGCTGACGGTGGGCTTCTGCATGTCTGTCTCGGCGTCGGGTCGGCGGACCTCGGCACCGGGTTGCTTGATGAACGTCGCGGTCACGATGAAGAAGATCAACATGATGAACACCACGTCGAGCATCGGTGTCAGGTTGATGTCCGAGTCTTCGTCGCTCGCGGAAAACCGTCCGTGCTCCATAACCTCCCCCTGGTTCTAGTGATCCATCGT
This sequence comes from uncultured Pseudomonadales bacterium, assembly GCA_964548145.1. Classification (GTDB taxonomy): domain Bacteria; phylum Pseudomonadota; class Gammaproteobacteria; order Pseudomonadales; family Azotimanducaceae; genus VXYL01. The sequence continues at coordinate 4,194 of CAZJRX010000305.1, forward strand.
CAACCGATCCTGCACGTGCTCGGTCTCGTAGTGGATCTTGCGGCGCAGGAACG
>CAZJRX010000306.1:0-4232 GCA_964548145.1 uncultured Pseudomonadales bacterium
CACCCAGATCTTCCTGACGGAGGTGCAACGCGAGGGCGGGCCGGTGAAGGCCATCGTGCAGGCCAACCGCAACGGCTACTTCTACACCCTGGACCGCGCCACCGGTGCCTTCATGGGTGCCACACAGTATGTCGAGCAGATGAACTGGGCGACGATCGACGAGAACGGCAGACCGGTAGTCGACCCGCGCTCGAACCCCGTCGAGGAACCCGACTTTCGCGTCTGCCCCGGCAACCTCGGTGGCATGAACGGCGCGTTCTCCGGTGCCCTCAATCCCGATCTCGGACTCGCCTACATTCCCACCATCGAGTCCTGCCAGCACTTCCAGAAGGGCATCGTCGCGTTCGTCGAGGGTCAGCCGTTCATGGGCGGACTGCCGATCCCCGTGGATGTCATGAACGGCGCGGACTACGGCCACTTGTCCGCCATTGACATCCACACCGGCGAAGTGCGCTGGCGGTACAAGGATCCGGAACCCATGATGGCTGGCGCCCTGTCGATGGCAGGCGGCGTCGTGTTCACCGGCAATCGCGATGGCTTCGCACTTGCTCTCGATGCGGCCACGGGTGAACTACTGTGGAAATTCCGCATGGGCGGCGGCGTTCGCAGCCAGCCCGTCGCCTACAAGGCCGGCGGCAAGACCTATGTCGCCATCGGATCCGGCAACGACCTCACCATCGCCGGCTTCGCGGCGGGGCCCGTCGCCGTTCCGCAGGGCGGTCACCTTTTCGTCTTCGCCTTGCCCGACTGAGCCGACGAATGAACGCAATGGGAATCGGAACCAATGTCGCCCTTCTGCAGGCGGCGAAGGGCGCGACGACGGCAGCCGCCTTGTTCCTCGCCGGTTGCGGCGCGGGCGTCGCCGACCCCGGCGAGACCACCGCCGACGTTGCCGACCTGAAGGTCTGCTTGCCGGAGAACGATCCGCCGCGCTCGAAGCGAGGCAGTGGCGGATTCGACGCCGACATTGCCGGGTATCTGGCGCAGAGCTTGGGCCGGCGCCTGGTGATGGTCTGGCTGCCCGAGGAGACACAGACCGATATCGAGTCCACGGACGCCGACTACCGTCCGTTGCTGACGGGGCAGTGCGACCTGCACCTCTCGGTGCCGGGACCGGAGGCAGTCAAGCGATATCGAGGCTGGCTGGTATTGAGCGATCCGTACTACGGCGCGGGTTTCGAAGTAATCCCCGCCGACTCGCCGTTCCGTTTCGACGCCGCGTTCGCCGGCACCGTCGCCGTCAGGGCCAATACGGTCGCCCACCTCGCACTCAATTCGGCGTCGATCGGATGGTCGCAGCAGGCGTCAAGTGCCGGCATCGCCCGCGCGGTGGCTGAAGGCAGCGCCGCCGCCGGGCTAGTCTGGGGGCCCGACCTCGCGCTCCTCGACAGCGACCACAGCCCCGATTTCGACGCACCCCCGGTACTGCGCTGGAACCTGCACGCGGCGTTCCGCAAGGACAACCCGCTCATCGCAGAGGTAAATCGCCTTTTCGCCACGGTGGAGTTTCAAACACACGTCCGCACACACCTTGCGAGGCACCGCATTCCGGTGCGCGGTCCGTTCGAGAACGTGCACACACCGCAAGACCTCCTCTCACTGTAGCGATGCGGACGCCACTGTTGGCTGCACTCTCGATCGCCGTCTCCGCCTGCGGGCCGGCCTCGCCGGCCGACGGCTTCCGGGCCGACCCCGACGCGATCAACCGCGGCAAGTCCCTGTTCGTCGGCACCTGCGCCGGGTATTGCCACACGACGGTCCCCGGCGACCGGCAGGCACCGTACCTGTTCGACGCGCAGTGGGTCCACGGCGGATCCGACCAGGCGATCTACGACACCATCGCAAACGGCGTACCGGGCACCACGATGATCGCGTTCAAGGGCAAGTTGCCCCAAGGGGACGACGACATCTGGCGCCTTGTGGCGTATATCACGACGGCTGCGGACAACGGTTAGCGCGTCTCGCGGGTACCCGAGCCGTTTCAAGAGCAATTCGATGCGCTGTTCCAACTGCAACCTGCGTGTAAACACCAAGGGCGCTCAAGGAAATCCAAGCGTCCGTTCAACGCGCCACCACGGTATTCTGAGCGGCGACCGATCAGGGGATCTCGGGCGATGCGCCACGGGCAGGGATTCAACGACCTAGAAAGCCGCCTCGACGACCTTCGCCGCCAGGACATGTTCCGCTCCCGGCGGCGTCTCGACGGCCCCCAAGGTCGAGAGGTGTTGGTCGACGGCCGCTCGTTGATCAACTTCTGCAGCAACGACTACCTGGGACTCGCAGGGGATCCGCGCATCGCCGATGCCTTCAAACGCGGTATCGACCGATGGGGCACGGGCGCCGGTGCGTCGCACCTCATCTGCGGCCACACCACCGCCCACGAGGAACTCGAAGAAGCCCTCGCCGACTTCACCGGCCGCCCGCGCACCTTGCTGTATGGAAGCGGCTACGCGGCCAACGTCGGCGTCGTCAATGCGCTCTTGAGCGTTGGTGACTATGTCTTCGAAGATCGTCTGAACCATGCCTCCCTGCTCGACGGCGGCTGGATCAGCCGGGCGAACTTCTCCTGGTTCGGGCATCGCGATATCGCGGATCTCGAATGCAGGCTCAACGAGGTCCAACACGAACCGACACGCAAGCTCATCGTCAGCGACGGTACGTTCAGCATGGACGGCGACCCATGCCGCCTCGACGACATCGTCGACTTGGCGGCTCGGCATGGTGCGTGGACCATGATCGACGATGCCCACGGCATGGGCGTGCACGGAACGAACGGTGTCGGCATGGTCGATCCCGCACGCTATTCCACCACCCACGTCCCGGTGCTCATCGGCACCCTAGGAAAGGCATTCGGTACTGCCGGCGCTTTCGTCGCCGGCGAGGAAGCCCTCGTCGAGACGCTGATCCAACGCTCCCGCAACTACATCTTCACGACGGCGATGCCCAGTGCGCTTGCGGTGGCCACCCTCGAGAGCCTCTCCATCGCCATCCGGGAACACCACCGGCGGGAGCACCTCGCCGCACTAGTCGACCGTTTCCGCAAGGGTGCCCGCGAGCTTTCTTTCGAATTGATGCCTTCGTCGTCGCCCATTCAACCACTCGTGGTCGGTGATCCGGCCCGGGCGCTTGCCTTGAGCCAGGATCTTGAAGCGCGTGGCCTGATGATCGGCGCGATTCGCCCACCCACCGTGCCCGAAGGCACGTCCCGACTGCGGATCACGCTAACCGCGGCACACCAGACTGCCGACGTAGACCGGTTGCTCGAGGCCTTGAACGAACTCGCCCCCGACACCCCGCCGAGGACGGCAAAGCGTCCCGCCAGAGTCCTTAGGTGCCCTTGATGTCGACACGCAGGTTGCACGCGGAACCGCGCATCGAAGTACCCTTGAGCGGCTGGCCAAGTCTATTGAACATGGGAAAGGGCACTCACTCGAGTCGCGTTTGCGATGCCGTACTATGGCCATCACTCGTCGGGCTGGGTGCCCCCGCTAGCTGATGCGGCGAACGCCCTACTTCGTCACCGGAACGGACACCGAGATCGGCAAGACGTTCGTCGCCGCCGCACTGCTTCGACTCGCCCGTGATCGCGGCCTGCGTTGCGCCGCCCTCAAACCCGTGGCGGCGGGTTGCACGCGGGTCGACGGCGAACTCGAAAACGACGATGCGCGACAGCTGATCGCCGCCAGCGGAACCGATCTCGACTACCGGAGGGTCAATCCCGTCGCCCTAGAACCGGCCATCGCGCCCCACATCGCGGCGACCCAAGCCGGCATCACCCTTGGCGCGCGTGAACTCGTTCGTCACTGTCGGGCGGCGCTGGCCGACGAGTTCGACTTCGCCGTCGTCGAGGGTGCCGGCGGTTGGTTCGTGCCGCTCAATGCCACCGAGACCCTTGCCGACGTCTGCTTTGGCATCGGCGCGCGACCGATCCTGGTCGTTGGCATGAAGCTCGGTTGCCTGAACCACGCGCTGCTGACGGCTCACGCCATCGCCCATGCCGGTGGTGAACTCGCCGGGTGGGTGGCCAACTGTCCAACACCGGCGATGCCGGTCTTCGACGAGAACGTGGCGACACTCCGGGAACGCTTGCCGGCCCCTTGCCTTGGCATCGTGCCGTACCTTGGAACGGATGCGTCGTACCGTCGGGCTACGCCGCACCTCGACATCGAACCGCTTTTGCGATGAAAAACCCGCTGCAATTCGACCGCGACCACATCTGGCATCCCTATACG
>CAZJRX010000307.1:0-4227 GCA_964548145.1 uncultured Pseudomonadales bacterium
CCGAGCTCGAGGAGAACGTAGTTCGTGACGTCGACGACCGCGTCGATGGGACGGAGCCCGGAACGACGCAGGCGCTCCCGCATCCACAAGGGTGTCGGTCGGGAGATGTCAACACCCTCGAGGACCCGACCGAGATAGCGCGGACATCCCGCCGTGTTCTCGACCTCAACGCCGAAGGTCGTGTCGGTGACGGCGCGAACGGGGTCGATCCGGGGCGCCGAGACGGGAAGTCGGTTCAGCACCCCAACCTCCCGGGCCAAGCCGCGAATACTCAGGGCATCGCCCCGGTTCGGGGTAAGGTCGATGTCGATGACAACATCGTCGAGGCCAAGAGCAACGGCGAGATCGGCCCCACATTCGACGTCGTCATCGAGCTCCAGGATGCCGTCGGCGCCGCCGTCGACACCGAGTTCCCCGGCACTCAACAACATTCCCTCCGACACCACCCCGCGCAGTTCCGCCCGCCCGATCGATGTTCCGTCCGGAAGTACGGCACCCGCCGGGGCAAACGCACTCACGAGACCCGGCCGGACGTTCGGCGCGCCACAGACGACCGTCGACGTGCCGGTGCCATCGTCGACGGTGCATACCGATAGCCGGGAGGCATTCGGATGCGGTTCCACCGACACAATCCTGGCAACGAGGAGACCCGCGCAATCGCCGCCGATGTCCTCGGTGCCGTCCACCTCCAACCCCGCATTGGTGAGTTGGTCGCATAGCTCGGGGGTCGGAATAGCGACCGGCACCCATTCCTTGAGCCATCGCTCACTGAACTTCACGCGAACTGCTCCAGGAAGCGCAGTTCGTTGTCGAACAGAAGGCGCATGTCGTCGATCTCGTAGAACAGTGTCGCGAACCGGTCTACGCCGAAACCGAAGGCGAAGCCGGTGTAGCGTTCGGTGTCGATCCCGACATTGGCGAGTACGTTGGGGTGGACCATCCCACAGCCGAGGACCTCGGTCCAACCGCTTTGCCCGCATGCCCGGCAGCCGTCCCCGAGACAGTGGACGCATTGCACGTCGACTTCCGCAGAAGGTTCGGTAAAGGGGAAGTAGGACGGCCGGAAGCGGACGCCAAGGTCCCGCTCGAAGAACGCGTGCACGAAGTCGACGACGGCACCCTTGAGGTCGGCAAACGCGATGCCCTCGTCCACCACCAGGCCTTCGACCTGGTGGAACATGGGACTGTGGCTCGCGTCGACGTTGTCCTTGCGATACACCCGGCCCGGACAGATGACCCGGATCGGGGGTGGCTGCGCCTCCATGGTGCGAATCTGCACCGGTGAAGTGTGCGTCCGCAGCAGCATGCCGTTGTCGAGATACAGGGTGTCGTGCATCGCCCGGGCGGGATGGTCCCGAGGGATGTTCAGAGCTTCGAAGTTATGGTACTCGTCTTCGATCTCCGGGCCGGATACGACATCGTAGCCAGCGGCTTCGAAGATGCGCTCGATGCGCCGAAAGGTCATGGTGATGGGGTGCAGACTGCCGCCCGGTCGGGACCGACCCGGCAATGTCACGTCCACCGCCTCCTCGTCGAGTTCGCGCCCGAGTTGCTGCGATGCCAGCGCCGCCTTGCGCCGGTCGATTGCCTCCCCAAGCCGAACCTTGGCCTTGTTTATACGCGCGCCGGCGGCGGGGCGTTCGGCCGGATCCATGCCACCGAGAGAACGGAGCAGAAGGGTGAGTTCGCCCTTCTTGCCAAGGTAGCGAACACGCGCGTCGTCGAGGGAGCGTTCATCCGTCGCGGTTTCGACGGCTGCGAGGGCCGCCGTCTCTATGGCATCAACGTTCATGTCCAACGAGGCTCAAGGCGATGGGTGCATGGCACGGTTCGACGCTTCTCTGGCCGCGTGACCTGGTGTCGACGTGCCGGACGACGGACGTTTGTCGGGGGCGACGGGCACCGGCGGGTGTGCTACGCCACGCCCCGAAGCCGGGACGATACTTCACTGATCCCGGGTGAGCGCCCCATGGACCGGCGGCGCGATCCCAGGCTCGCTTTGGCGTTGTCTCATGCCAGGGCCGCTTTCGCCTTCTCGGCCAAGACCGCGAACGCCTCCTGTTCGTGCAAAGCCAGATCGGCCAGCACCCGCCGGTCAACATCGATGGACGCCTGCTTGAGGCCGGCGACGAAGCGGCTGTAGGACAAGCCGTGGCGGCGCGCCTCGGCATTGATGCGTACGATCCACAACGCTCGGAACTGACGCTTGCGCTGGCGGCGGTCACGATATGCGTACTGGCCGGCCTTGATGACGGCCTGTTTGGCCACCTTGAATGAACGACTGCGGGCACCGTAGTAACCCTTGGCGGCCTTCAGGACCTTCTTCCGCCGCGCCCGGGACGCGACGCTGTTTCTTGCTCTCGGCATGTGTTGGTTGTATCCGTGTCTAACTTGGCGAAGTGCTTACCGGCCCTTCTTGGGCACCATGCGTTTCACCGCAGCGACGTCGGCGGCGGAAACATCCCCGAATCCCCGGAGTTGGCGTTTCCGCTTCGGCGTCATCTTGGTAAGAATATGGCTCTTGTTGGTCCGCTTGTGCTTGAACCCCTTGGCGGTGCGCCGGAAACGCTTTGCCGCGCCGCGGTTTGTCTTCAGTTTCGGCATGAATCTACCTCGCTGCCTTGCAACATGCTCCCTTGGCTCGTCGGCCACCGGGCGCAAGCTTGATTTCGAGACTTGCTGAGATCGCGCGCCAGCGGCGGCGCGTCTACTTGCGCCGCTTCTTCGGCGTGAGAACCATCGTCATCTGGCGAGGGCCGTCGAATTTCGGCTCCGTCTCCACGCTCGCCAATTCATCGAGATCGTCCTCGATCCGCTTTAGGACGTCCAGACCGATTTCCGGATGGTCCCGCTCGCGGCCCTTGAACCGCAAGCTGACCTTGGCCTTGTCGCCGTCCTCCAGGAAACGGACCAGGTTCCGCAACTTGACCTGGTAGTCGCCTTCCTCCGTACCCGGCCGAAACTTCATCTCCTTGACGTGGATCTGCTTCTGCCGTTTGCGCTGCGCCGCCTTGGCCTTCTTCTGCTCGAAGAGGTGCTTGCCGTAGTCCATCACCTTTACGACCGGGGGGTCGGCGTTGGGGGCGATCAGAACCAGATCCAGACTCTCTCGACGAGCTTCGCTCAATGCATCTTCCCGCGGAACGATCCCAACCTGCTCGCCATCGGAACCGATCAAGCGCACTCGCAACGCACGGATGTCGTCGTTAAGGACGGCACGTTCGCCCGACTGCGCTTTCGGACTCGATCTCTTGATAGGCGGCTCCTTGCCGGCAGACCCCTCGGTCGCCGGTTCATATCCGTCGTGCCTCGTCGCAAAAGTGCGCAAGGCATCCAAACAGCGCGGATTCTAATGGTGGCGGTGGGTTCAAACAACAGCAGTTTTCCTACACGAGGCATGGCCGGACGCCCACCCTGCGGCGGTTCGCGGCGTCTTCCGGTACGCCGGATCGAGTTCAGGTACGCCGGAGCGAATCCCCCGCGTCGCCCCCGGCGCGACAGGCGTGATAAGTTACGACGCTTGACGGACGACTGAGCGACCGGAGCAACGTGGCCTACAACAAACCGATACCGCCTCAAGGGCAGCACACCAAACCATTCTGGGAGGGGACGAAGGCGGGCAAGCTCATGCTGCCGCGATGCGGCGACTGCAACCGCGTGCACTGGTATCCGCGCTTCATCTGCCCCTTCTGCCATTCGACCAACCTGGAATGGATCGAGGGCAGCGGCAAGGGAAGACTGCATACCTTCGCGGTGCAGCATCGTGCATTCGGTGGCTGGGCGGAAGAGGTGCCCTACGTGACGGCCTATATCGACCTCGACGAAGGCGACCGGATGATGACGGTCCTGCGCGGGGTCGATCCCGCGAAGCCGGAGGACATCAAGATCGGCGCCCGGGTGGAGGTCGAGTTCGAACAAGCCAACGACGACACGTTCCCGTTCTGGCGCTTAAGCGGTGCATCGTCTGACGAGTCGGGAGCGTAGCCATGGGTGCAGCAAATCTCAGCAACGCGGCAGCAATCGTCGGGGCCGCGGAGTCCGACGTCATCGGCTACCCGGAGGACCTGACGGGCCACAAGGTCACCTCGCTGCAGCACCATATCCAAGCCATCAAGAACGTCAGCGTCCAGACCGGGATTCCGATCTCGGACATCCAGGGCATCTTCTCCGCCGGCTGGTCCGGCGAACTGGCGGAGCACTTGGGTCTCAAACCCCGATACCTCGACA
>CAZJRX010000308.1:0-4217 GCA_964548145.1 uncultured Pseudomonadales bacterium
TTGATAAGGGCGATGTTCGGTTCCGGGGAGCAGCACGGCCAGCCGCGAGAAAGACGACAGCCGAAGACCGCTCCGCCACGCCCTGGCCGCTGGCGGGCACCGCGTTTCCCACCGCCTGACCACCGCCGCTGTTTCGTCTGGGGGGATCGCGACCGTGGACAGCCGGTGGAAAACGCTCTCCGGCATGTTCGAGATGGTCGCTCCGGCTGGCGGGCGCGTTCCGATCCCTTGCCGGACGGGCCGCGTTGAATGGGGCGATGTCCCCAGGCGTGGCGTCCTCGACAAGACGACGATTGAGGACTCGGCCAAGGCGACCCGGCCGCGTTCGACCTTCACCATGATCTCGCCGAGGGATTTCGTTCACACCAGCGGCTGCGGATTCGTCCGCAGACGTCGCGGATACTGCGGCGACGTCCACCGGCGCCAACCGCCGGGTGCGAGAAAACCGCTTGTCCGGTGGCGTGGGTGGGACGGCCGCAATCCCGGCAGCCCGCCCTGATCGTCGGTAGACCGGCGTAGCGTCACGAACCCCAGCCGTTCCAAAATCTTGGCTCAACTGTAAAGATGGCCGGATCTCAAGAACGCTAGCGCGTCTCCCGAGTACGGGAGCCGGCCAAGAGCGATTCGCAGCGCCTTCCGCAAAAGTTGGTTCAATTGTGAAGATTGGCGCTCGTCAAGAACGCTAGTGTGCTGGCACCCCGCCGATGACGAGGCCGGGTCGCAGCCGTCAGTCCTTCTTGGTGTCGCCCGTCTTCCTACGCTTTCGGCGGCGCTTGTTGCCGTAGGTACCGCGAACGATCTTGCCGCGCCGTGTCCGAATGTCGCCCTTGCCCATCGCCTCTCCGATCGGGGAAAGACCCGATCATACCCCGTGATCGACGGCTTCGTCCGACGCCGTCACCCCGGAACTCGTCAAAGCCCCCAGCACTCCAATTCGTCGCCGAAGATGAGCGGTCCCTTGTACTGCTCCCGGATTGCGCCCGTGTTGATGGTCTCCATACCCAGCGTGCGCGTCGTCCGGTGGCCGAGAACCAGCATGCGCACGTTGGCCCGGGTCGCGATCCGGCCCAGTTCGGATGGCCTCGAGTAGAGATCCCGGATTCTGCCCCTGGCCGACTCGGAAATCGCGTGGTGGACAACCAGGGCATCCGCGTCGGCGGCGAATCGGGTCACCGTGCCTTTCTGGTCGCTGAAGCCGCCGGCGAACACCACCGAGAAACCGTCGACCTCCACGCGCCAGGCAAGTGCCGGCAAGCCCCCGTGGTGCACCGGAATCGCCGCCAGCTTGATGTTGTCCGTGGCGAACTCCGACCAGCGTCGGGTGCCGATGGACATGACGTCGGTGACGCTGATGCGGTAGCCGCCCGGCGAGTCGACGCCGAGGAAACGCGACAGGTGGGGATAGGCGCCATCGGTACCGATGAGCCGACCGAGAAACGCACTCGTCGACTCGCCGTTGGGATCCGCCGGCCCGAGAACCGGCAGGACGCGCGTGCGCCCGGTCTTCAGCGAGCCTTCGAGAAGGCTCGGCAGATCCACGGTGTTGTAGGCCTGCAGGCGGGTGAATACGACCGCATCGAGGTCGTTGAAATCGGCGCCCGCCTCATCGAATCGCAGCGCCGATCCCGATCCGGTGTCAACCATCAGCCGCGCATTCTCGCCGTGCCAGACGAGGTAGCTCGCCGCGCTGCGTTGGTCGGTGATATCCGCGCCACCGGAACCCAGGATCTGCAGCCAGACCCCCTCGTCACCGCAATAGGGAACGTTCGCGGCCGCCGACGTCGTGGCCAGCAGCGCAAGTAGCGCACCAAGAAACCGCTTCGACATTGCCCTCTCTCCAGTCAGTTGAGTTCTATCTCGTCGATTGCGGCCAATAAAGCCCCGGCACTCGCCTCGTCGGGCATCCGCCAGTCGCCCCTCGGCGAGAGGCTGACGGTGCCGACCTTCGGTCCCGGTGGCAGCGTGGTTCTTTTGAACTGGTGGGCGAAGAATCGCCCAAAAAAGACCGTGAGCCAATGCTTGATCTCGGCGGGTGCATAGGCTCCGTCAAACGAGCGGCACGCTAGGAGGAAGATCTTCCGGGCACCGGCGCCGTTGCGCAGGAAGTGGTAGAGGAAGAAGTCGTGCAACTCGTAGGGTCCGATGATGGCCTCCGTCTCCTGACCGATCTCGCCATCCTCCGAGGGGATCAACTCGGGGGTGATCGGGGTGTCGAGAACCCGTTCCAGCACCGCCCGTAGGTCGCCGTCCGCACGGTGTCTGGCGTACCAGCGCACCAGGTAGGCGATCAGGGTCTTCGGAACCCCGGCGTTGACGTTGTAGCTTGCCATCTGGTCGGCGTTGAACGTGCACCACCCCAGGGCGAGTTCCGACAGGTCGCCGGTGCCAACGACGATGCCGCCCGTGAGGTTGGCCGTGTCGAAGAGGATCTGGGTGCGCTCCCGAGCCTGGACATTCTCGAACGTGACGTCGGCATCTCCCGGATGGGCGATATCCGCGAGGTGCTGGTTCACCGCCGCTTCGATGGGAATCTCCCGCAACTCCACCCGCGTCGCCCGGGCAAGCTCCCGGGCCGAGGCCAGGGTATGCGCCGTGGTCCCGGGCCCCGGCATGGTGAGCGCACACAGGGCGTCCGGCGCTAGACCCAGCATATCGAGTGCGTCGAGGCAGACCAGATACGCCAGGCTCGAATCGAGACCGCCCGAGAGTCCGATGACCAGGCGTTTCGCATCGGCGGCCTGAACGCGGCGCGCCAGCCCCGTCGCCTGGATGGCGAGGATCTCCTGGGCACGGGCGGTGAGTTCGGACTCGTCGGCGGGCACGAACGGTTGCCTGGGGTAGGTTCTCGCGAGGCTATCGAGGGACGGTGGATCGCCGGCATCGACCTGCGCCGGTGCCTGCGGCCGAGGACTTTGCGCAAAGGTCGTGTTCTGCACGCGCGCGTGGCGCAGGCGCCCGGTGTCGATCTCCGCCGTCAGCTTGGCGCCCGCGAGTTCGAACCGCGTTGACTCACCGAGCAGACGCCCGTTTTCGGCAACGATGAGATGGCCGCCGAACACCACATCCTTGGTCGACTCGGTGGGCCCGGAACCCGCGTAGACGTAGCCGGCGATGGTGCGCGCGCTCTGGGTGCGCACGAGATCCCGCCGGTAGTCCGCCTTCGCGACCAACTCCGTGCTCGCCGACAGGTTGAGCACGATCTCGGCACCGGCCAGGGCGAGCGCGGCGCTTGGCGGATTCGGCGTCCACAGATCCTCGCAGATCTCGATACCGAAGGCGGTGTTTGCCAACTTGAACACCAGGTCTGTGCGCAGCGGGAACCGGCCCAGGGCATCGTCGACGTCGATCGAAATGCCGCTACCGGACGCGAACCAGCGCTTCTCGTAGAACTCCTCGTAGTTCGGCTGGGCGATCTTCGGCACCGCCCCGAGAATCCGACCGCCGCGGCAGACGAAGGCGCAGTTCAGGATACGACCGTCGGCAAGCCACCACGGCGCGCCGATCACCAGCACCCGCTCGTCGGTCCGCGCCGCCACCTCGCCGAGCGCCCGTTGCGAAGCGCTACGCAGGTCGGCGGTCGCGAAAAGGTCCTCGCAGGTGTAGCCCGTGATGCAGAGCTCCGGCAGTAGCACGATCGCCGCATCCCCGGGCGCTGCGGAATAGGCTTCGGCGATCGCCGCCGCATTCGCCGCCGGGTCCGCGATCGCCACCGGCGGAGCGACGACCGTCACCTTGACGAAGCCGAGATCGGTGAAGTCGGTCATGACGGCAACATAGGGGCTTTCAGAATGGCAAACAAGCACCACGACATCGCGGATTGAAACTCCACACCCGTTGGTAGTAACGTACCTATATCGTGCAACGAGCAGGAAAGCACATGACGACTACCCTGACCAGCCGAGAGTTCAACCGTGATGTCAGTAGGGCAAAACGGGCAGCGAAGCACGGTCCAGTGTTCATCACAGACCGCGGCCGACCGGCCCACGTGCTGCTGACCGTCGAAGCCTACCAGAGGATTGCGGACACAGAGACCCCCATCGGCGAGTTGATCGGTATGGTGGAAGCGGCCGACATCGACTTCGATCCTCCCCGCCTTGGCGACGTTACCAAGCCCGCCGATCTCTCCTAGCCTATTGAACGCGGGAAAAGGCTCCCACTCGAATCGCATTTGCGATGCCGTATTATGGCCATCACTCGTTGACCTGGGGTGCCCCCGC
>CAZJRX010000309.1:0-4197 GCA_964548145.1 uncultured Pseudomonadales bacterium
GTGACGGTAGGCCATGGCCCTGGGCGTCCACAGGGATGCCCAGCAGTTCCGCACGGCGGCGACGACCTCGTCGGCACCGCGCACGTTGAGGTAGGTGTCCTGCTGGCCGGCGAAGGACATGTCGGGCAGGTCCTCGGCGTTGGCCGACGAGCGCACGGCCACCGGCGGCTTGTCGCCCTCGATGCCTTGATACGCCGCGGTGATCTCCGCTGCCATCGCGTCGGACATGGCGTCCGACTGGAACAGCGCCTGGATCGCCTCGGAGGCCTTGTCGAAGGAGAGCGTGAACTCGCCGATCTCCGGTTTGGCCAGTTCAATGATCTTGGCCTGCAGATCGTTGTCGGCAACGAAGCGCCGGTAGGCCGCGATCGTCACGTAGAAGCCGCCGGGAACGGCAAGCCCGGCATTTGCCATTTCAGCGAGGGAGCGGCCCTTGCCGCCGGCCACCTCCAAGGTGGCCTCGCTGGTATCGATGGGCAGAATGTTCGTGTTGGTCATGTAGCTAGGATCCTCGACTTATCGTCAGTTCAACTTCGGTGGTTGGTGCGATGACTGGAGATTCCCGAACGCCACGCCGCACGCGGTCGAGTACGGCATTGGGGCTTCCAGCACACGCACATCTTAATGGGTGGAAGCGATAGGTCGAAATCGGGGTTCACCCAAACCTGCCCGGGTCATCGAGTTGCCTACCTGGGTCAAGCGTCTTGGCAACGTCGGTCGGCCCAGGCCGGGACCGCTCCGGTTGTGCCGTCTGGTTTGATCGAACTATGCTCGCCCGCTTGCCAATTCAACAACGCGAGGTGAGACATGGGTCCGATTCCCAAGGGCGGAACGGTCGCGGTAACGGGTGCCGCCGGATTCATCGGCGGCTGGGTGGTGCGCCGGCTACTCGACAAGGGCTTCCGGGTGCGGGCGTGCGTCAGGGACGCCAACGACCCGGAGCGCACCGACTTTCTGCGCGCCATGCCGGGCTACGCGTCGGGTCGGCTCACGATCCACTCGGCGGACCTCGACGAGGACGGCTGCTTCGACGACATCTTCCCCGGCTGCCACGGCGTCGCCCACGTCTCCCACGTGTCGACCTACAGCGACCACGAGTACGTGAACCGGGTCTGCAACCACATCATCGAGAGCGTCAACAAGGCGAGGACCGTCGGCCGCGTGGTCTTGACCTCCAGTGTCGCAGGGGTGATGTCCGACGCGGACATGAACGAGTTCGCGCGCCGCCCGGTGTTCTACGAGGACCGCTATCCCGACGAGTTGAACCCGAAACGCACACCGGAACGGCAAGGCTATTCGATGGCGAAGAACATCGCCCAGCGCGCGTTCGCCGACGCGGCCGAGAAGAACGGCGATTGGGAAGCCATCACCTGCTGCCCGGCGGACAACGTCGGTCCGATCCAGTCCGCGCACCAGAAGAACATGGGCCCCTGGCAACACAACATCGAGATGATGCTGCTCGGCGAGTATTTCCAGTCCGGTGCCTATCGGCCCTGGATGACCGTCGATGTGCGCGACGACGCCGACTGCCACATCGGGCTCCTCACGAGCGTCCACGTGGCGAACGGCGAACGCTACATCGCCTGGTCGACGGACAAGGTGAACGTCGAGGACATCTGCGCCGGCATCGACCGGCTGTTGCCGGAACTCGGCCACGACACCCCGGAGGTGACCGACAACTTCCCCGACTACATCCAGGAACGCGAGGGCAAGTACCGCCGGATCTGGGCCGGGTGCGAACTGCGCAACGACCGCATCAAGGCGGTCACCGACGTCGAGTTCCGACCCTTCGACGAGTCGTTGCGGGACTGCGTGGAGTCGCTCCTAACCGTCGCCAAGGTGAAGCCGAAACTTCGCGAAGGGTTCGAACTCCGCGTGTAGCGGGCTGCGGCGGCCTGCCGCCCATCAAGGGACGGACCGGCGGCGTTCAACCAACGGCTGCGTCATCCGGTGAGGGACGCGTAGACGAGCCTTTTGAGCTTTTCCTGGATGGCATCCGGCATGCCGATGTACTGGGGCATGAAAACGGCCACGAGTTCATTGCCAGGGTCAATCCAGAAGAATGTGCCCGCGGCACCGCCCCAGGAGTAGGAACCGCGGGGGGTGGACTCGCCATCACGGGTGACGACGGCGAAACCGAGGCCGAATCCGGCGTTGGGCCAGATGCCCTTCGGCAACTGGTCGGAGGCCATGAGCGCCACGGTCTCCGGTTTGAGTACGCGGGTACCGTCGAGCGCGCCGCCGTTCAGCATCATCTGGCAGAAGCGCAGGTAGCTCTCCGTGGGCATGACCAGGCCGCCGCCGCCCGACAGGAACGTGACGTCGATGAACTCCGGGTCATCCCGCGGGCTGTCCTGAACGACGAACCTGCCATCCTTGAACTCATGGTCGGTACCGAACCGGTCCAGCACATTGGCGGGAACGTCGAAGTAGACATCCTCCATGCCAAGCGGCCGGAACATTCGATCCGCCAGGAACTCGTCCAGCGCCTGCCCGCTGACGCGTTCGATCAGTTGCCCCAGAACGTCGGTCGAGAAGCTGTAGTGCCAGCGGCTGCCGGGCTGGAACAGGAGCGGAATGTCGGCGAGTTTCCGGACGAGCAGGTCTGTGTCGCGGACCAGGTAGTCCCAGTCGTCGATCAACCCGGCTTCGCGATAGGCCTTGTCCACCGGGGTGTTGCCGACGTAGCCGTAGCTTAGGCCCGAGGTGTGCAGCAGGAGATGCTTGGCAGTGACCGGCGGGTCGACGGGAACGATGTCGTCGCCTTCGTAGGCCGTTTGGCCTGCCCATTCGGGGAAGAACCGGGTTACCGGTTCGTCGAGGTCGAGCTTGCCGTCGTCGACGAGCATCAGCGCGGCGGCACTGGTGATCGGCTTGGTCATGGAGTAGATGCGGATCAGCGAATCCAACCGCATCGGCGCACCGGTCTCCATATCGAGGGCGCCCGCTGCATGCTCGAATACCACGCTGCCCCGGCGTGCGATCATCGCCGCCATACCGACCAGTTCGCCGTCCGCCACCAGCCGATCCATCTCGGCCGCGACCGCTTCCAGTCCTTCCTTCGACATTCCCACGGCCTCCGCCTCGGCGCGGGGCAACTCCCCCGTTGCAGCGTGTGCGGCGATACCGACGCACCCGATCACACTCGCGAGCAACCACCGCACGCTACACTGCCAACGCCGACCATGACGCAAACGACGACCAAGCGCGCCCACCTGCTGATTGCCGGTCGGGTCCAGGGCGTGGGATTCCGCTACTCGACCGCGATGAAGGCCGATTCGCTGGGCCTTCACGGCTGGGTCCGCAACCTGCCTGACGCTCGGGTGGAAGTCGTCGTCGAAGGACCGCAGGCTGCCCTCGAGAGCCTGATTGCATGGTGCCGCCGCGGACCCCGCTACGCCCGCGTCAGCAAGGTGGACGTTTCCTGGGAGGCACCTCAGGGCGAGTCGCGCGGCTTCGGCGTTCGTTAACGCACCAAGCATCATGGTTCCCCCTCGAGGTCGTCCGACGAGAGGTCTTCGAACTGTTCGCCCGGGATCTTGTAGGTTTCGTCCGCCCAGGCACCGAAGTCGACCAGCCGGCAGCGTTCCGAACAGAAAGGACGATTGCGGTTCTCGCGAGACCACTTGACCGGCTTGCGGCAGGTCGGGCAAGGCACGATACGGACCGTCTCGGCCACCGGGCATCTACTATTCGACCATCTTGTCGGTGAGCATAGCCCATCCACAGGGCACGCACCGGTGGGCTGTGGTTCAATCAGCCGCTGCTACGAACACCCACCACCGCCCATGCCACGAGACAAGCAACCGAACATCCTGCTGTTCTTTACCGACGACCAGCGCTTCGACACCATCCGCGCGCTGGGCAACGGGGCCATATCGACACCGAACATCGACCGGCTGATCGCCCGGGGCACGACGTTCACCCACGCGCATATCCCCTGCGGCACACACGGTGCCATCTGCATGCCCAGCCGGGCGATGCTGCACACCGGTCGGACGCTGTTTCACCTCGACGACTCGGGCAGCAGCATCCCGGAAGATCACACCATGCTCGGCGAAGCACTCCGCAGCCAGGGCTATCGCACCTGGGGTACCGGCAAGTGGCACAACGGCCGCGCGTCCTTTAACCGGGGCTTCGCCGACGGCGACGAAATCATGTTCGGCGGCATGGCCGACCACTGGAACGTGCCCGTCT
>CAZJRX010000310.1:0-1402 GCA_964548145.1 uncultured Pseudomonadales bacterium
TGATGTTGCCGGTCATTTTGCGCAACG
This sequence comes from uncultured Pseudomonadales bacterium, assembly GCA_964548145.1. Taxonomy (GTDB): domain Bacteria; phylum Pseudomonadota; class Gammaproteobacteria; order Pseudomonadales; family Azotimanducaceae; genus VXYL01. The sequence goes on from CAZJRX010000310.1 coordinate 28, forward strand.
CCTGGCTCATAAGCCGCGCCTGGAGACCGACGTGGGAATCGCCCATCTCGCCCTCGATCTCCGCCTTCGGCGTGAGTGCCGCGACGGAATCCACGACCACCGTGTCGACGGCCCCCGAGCGGACCAGCATGTCGCAGATCTCAAGGCCCTGTTCGCCGGTATCCGGCTGCGAAACCAGGAGATCGTCGGTGTTGACGCCAAGGGCTTCGGCGTAGATGGGATCGAGTGCATGCTCCGCATCGATGAAGGCGCAGGTACCGCCGCGCTTCTGTGCTTCCGCGATCACCTGCAGGGTGAGCGTCGTCTTGCCTGACGACTCCGGTCCGTAGATCTCCACGACCCGGCCCCGGGGCAGACCGCCGATGCCGAGGGCGATGTCGAGTCCGAGGGACCCGGTTGAAATCGACGGGATCGCTTCGAGTTCGCGGTCGCCGAGGCGCATCATCGAGCCTTTCCCGAACTGCCGCTCGATCTGCGAAAGCGCGGCGGTAAGGGCACGTTCCTTGTCTTTGGCTATGTCCGGCACGGGTGTCTCCTAGTACAAATGTCGTCGAACCAACGTCTGGTGCGATACTGTATATTTGGTCAGTAAGCACGTCAAGCGACAACCCGTCATTTTCAGCCCAAACGCACACCGAATTGCGCCATTCGCCCACAAACGACGGCGCGTTGATATCAAACAGGCTTACCCCACCGTATCCGCCGACCTACCACGGGCCTCAGCTTCGGCGCGGGGGCCGTTCCTGCGGCGTGACCCGTAGGGTAGGCTCTCGCGACATGGACCTCGCCGCCCACACACCCATGATGCAGCAGTACCGCGGCATCAAGGCCCAATACCCCAACACGCTGCTTTTCTACCGGATGGGCGACTTCTACGAACTGTTCTACGACGATGCGAAGCGTGCCGCGACGCTGCTCGACATCACGTTGACCGCCCGCGGCCAGTCCGCCGGCAACCCCATTCCGATGGCCGGGGTACCGTTTCACGCCGTGGACGGCTACCTGGCCAAACTCGTCGAAGCCGGCCAGGCGGTCGCCATCTGCGAGCAAATCGGCGACCCCGCCACATCGCGCGGACCCGTGGAACGGCGCGTGCAACGGGTCGTCACACCGGGAACCCTGGCCGAGGACGGGTTGCTCGCGCCGGATCGGGAGAGTGTATTGGCCGGCGTCAATCCGACGGCTACGGGGTTCGGCGTTGCGTGGTTGAACCTGGCATCGGGCGAGTTCTCGTTCTGCACCGCGCCCGGACGCCCCGAACTCGCCGCGCTCCTCGCCCGCCTGCGACCCGCCGAGATCCTCATCCCCCAGGGCATCGATATCGACGTCGATACACCCCTGCAGAGGCGCGACTCGCTGGAATTCGATGCCGAAC
>CAZJRX010000310.1:1412-4177 GCA_964548145.1 uncultured Pseudomonadales bacterium
CGTCACCTGACGGACCACTTCCGCGTCGCGGATCTCGGTGCCTTCGGTCTCGACCGTGCCGACGCTGCCATCGGCGCTGCATCGGCAGTATTGCGATACGCCCAGGCGGCACGTTGCCAGGATCTAGCCTTCGTTGACCGACTCAGCCGAACGGCCGAGGCCGACTGCGTCGTCATGGATGCGCAAACGCGCCGCAACCTGGAGATCGACCGCCGGCTCGACGGCGCGTCGACCGGGACGTTGTTCGCCGTGATGAACCACACGGCAACGGCCATGGGCGCGAGGTTGCTGAGGTCGTGGCTCAATGCACCGGTGCGGGATCATGCCGCGCTGCGTCGCCGGCAAGCGGTCGTGGCGGCAATACACGATGCCTCGGCGGCGACGGAACTCGCCGCCGTCCTGGCGGATATCGGCGACATGGAACGAGTCACCAGCCGAATTGCACTCGGCAACGCATCTCCCCGGGATCTCGGCAGGCTGCGCGGGGCGCTGGCGTCGATTCCCCGGGCAAACCGCGTCGTCGCCGAACTCGCCGAGGCAGACCTCGCCGGTCGGTTCGACGCGCTGCCGACATTCGACGCCGAGCACGGTGAGCTCGAGGCCGCCCTCGTCGACGATCCGCCCGCCACCATCCGCGACGGCGGCGTATTCGCGCGGGGCTACGACGCCGAGCTCGATCGTCTCAAGGACCTCACCGAAAACGCCGCCGAATGGCTCGCGGACCTCGAGTCACGGGAGCGGCAACGCACCGGCATCGCGAATCTCAAGGTCGGCTACAACCGTGTCCACGGCTACTACATCGAGGCGAGCCGGGCGGCCGCCGCCGAAATGCCCGCGGAGTACGTGCGCCGCCAAACCTTGAAGAACGCGGAGCGCTACATCATGCCCGAACTGAAACGGTTCGAGGACGAAGCGCTCACCAGCCAAGCCCAGGCACTGCGGCGCGAGCGCGTCCTGTTCGATGCACTGGTCTCCCGGCTCCAGTCGAGCCTCGACGGACTGCGTGCAGCCGCCGGCGAACTGGCCCGGCTGGACGTGCTGCACGCCTTCGCCATCGCCGCCGACCGGCACGCGTTCACCAGGCCGACGCTAACCGCCGAACCCGGTATAGCCATCGAGGGCGGCCGGCACCCGGTGGTCGAAGCGGAATCCGCCGAGCCTTTCGTCCCCAACGACCTGACCCTCTCCGACACCCGTCGCATGCTGATCGTCACCGGCCCGAACATGGGCGGTAAGTCCACGTATATGCGGCAGGCGGCATTGATCGCCCTGCTCGCACATACCGGCAGCTTCGTCCCAGCGGTGTCCGCGACCATCGGTCCTATCGACCGCATCTTCACGAGGATCGGGGCGGCGGACGATCTTGCCCGGGGCCGATCCACCTTCATGGTGGAGATGAGCGAAACCGCGCACATTCTGCACAACGCAACCGACCGGAGCCTGGTGCTTCTGGACGAGATCGGTCGAGGCACCAGCACCTACGACGGCCTCGCACTGGCTTGGGCCACGGCGGACTACATCGCCCGCCGGATCGGCGCGTTCGCCCTGTTCGCCACGCACTACTTCGAGCTCACCGCGTTGCCCGGTGACATCGCCAGCGCCGCGAATGTCCACCTCGACGCCGTGGAGCATCGGGGCGAGGTGGTGTTCCTGCACAGCGTCCGCGACGGGCCGGCCAGCCAAAGCTACGGGATCGAGGTCGCCAAGCTAGCAGGCGTGCCGGGCGGGGTACTCGCCGACGCCCGACGGCGGCTGGCGGATCTCGAGTCGCGCCACGCGCACGCCGGGGCAGCCGATCAGCTGGACCTGTTCCAGGATCTGCGCTCAGACGCCGCAGACACCGACGGCGAACCGGTGGACTTCACGGGCCACACCATACTGCGCCAACTCGGTGGCATCGACCCGGACTCGCTGTCACCGCGCGACGCCCTCGCCGCATTGTACGAACTGAAGGAGATCGCCAGCGGCAATACCGCGGCTGAGACACCTCCCCGTTCGGGTGGAAGCAGGTAGGGCGGTGCTTGCGCGCCCGCGCCGAGTTCCAGCACGGCTTGATCGGTTGCCGCGAGAGTGCGCGAGCATTCGCGGAACGCGCCCGAGGGGCGCGCCGGGACGGGACAAACGCGCCCCCGACGACCTAATCTACTAGCGGGGGCACCCCAGCCCGACGAGTGATGGCCATAATACGGCATCGCAATGCGGTTCGAGTGGGAGCCTCTTTCCGCGTTCAATAGATTGATCCCTACCCGTCCGCAGCGCGCCGGCACACCCCGGTGTAACGGCGATTGCGGGTTACCTCTCGAGGTACTTTCGCTTGCCCGCCACTTCACGCCATTCGGCTTCGTCTTCGGGCGCGTCTTTCTTCTCGTTGATATTCGGCCAGATGTCCGCGAGTTCGGCGTTGAGATCCAGGAAATCCTCTTGGCCGGCGGGAATCTCGTCCTCGCTGAATATCGCATCCACCGGGCACTCGGGCTCGCACAACGCACAGTCGATACACTCGTCGGGATGGATGACGAGCATGTTGGGACCCTCGTAGAAGCAGTCCACGGGGCACACTTCCACGCAGTCAGTCAGCTTGCACTTGATGCAGTTCTCGCCGACCAGAAACGTCATCAACGGACTCCCGTACGAAAAGAGGCGGTATTCTACTCACGGCGTGGGTGGACTCAAGCCGTATCGCGATGCCACGCGCAACGGCGACAAGCACCTAGCGGGGGCACCCAGCCCGACGAGTGATGGCCATAATACGGCATCGCAATGCG
>CAZJRX010000311.1:0-4128 GCA_964548145.1 uncultured Pseudomonadales bacterium
TAGAGCGCTACCTTGACATGGTAGAGGTCGTTGGTTCGAATCCAATCGCGCCTACCAGACCAACCCTCGCCCGACCGCCCGGCCGGGCGAGGGTTTGCACCGCTTGTTAATTGACGCAACCGCCCGCCGTCTGTATTTGGTAGCCGAGCACGTGAATGCACCTCGCCAGTTACGCGAGGTGTCCAGGAGGGATGATATCCGTACTTCCGATTGCGACCGGCGGGTGATCATCAGGGTCCTTCAAGGAATCGAGACGGCAACAGGCGACTGCGAGCGACCATGGGTGCAACCGAGCAGGTGACGAACGGCGGCCCGCCGCGGGAACTCGCTGCGGCATTCCAAGAGCATCACCGCCGGGTCTTTCGTGCTGCCTATCGGGTCACCGGCAGCATCGACGACGCCGAGGATGTGCTGCAGACCGTGTTCCTCAACATGATGAAGCGGGAGACGGCCACCGGCGTGGACCTCGGTGCCGATCCCAAGAGCTACCTGTGCCGGGCGGCGGTCAATGCCGCCGTGGACGTACTGCGTGCGAGGAAACGCAAGGCGGCCATCGAGCGGGGGAGCGAACCGGTTGCCGAGACGGCAGGCGCCGATGCGGAGTTGGCGAGCCGGGAACTGCGCGTGCGCCTTCGTGACGCGTTGTCCCGGCTGTCCCCCCGCGCCGCGTCCATCGTCGCGCTGCGGTTCTTCGAGGGCTATGGCAACACGGAGATCGCAACGATGCTCGGGACATCCGCATCCTCGATCGCCGTGACGTTGCACCGGGCTCGGCAACGACTGAAGGCCGAACTTCACGAGGTGGGACCATGAACGAGACGAACGAGACGATGAAGTCCAAAACGGTCCTCGATGCCGATGCAGATCCGGAGACGCGGCTCGACCAGGCGTTGGCTGCTCTGGCCACGGATAGGCCGCCGGCCGGGAGCGAGTCAGCGGCTGCGATGCGCGTTGCCCGGGCGTTGGCCCTGCCGGAGGCGTCGGATGCCGGATTGACTGACTACGATGCGCTTGTTCCCGATTACTTGGGCGGGCGCCTCAACGACGCCCAAAGACTGTTGTTCGAGGAGGAGGCCCGCACATCGATCGCCCTGCGCAGGACGCTGGCTCGCGCCCGGGGTGGGACCAAGGCGAACAGTGACGAAACGAGCAGTCGGCGGCCTCCCAACGACCTTGCCCCTACCCGAGGCCGACGGCCGTCGCGCCACAACCGGTGGCTATACGCGCTCGCGGCAGCGATCGCGGTGGCGGTGGCTGCGTCCCTGGTGCTGCCCGCCTTGGAGGAGCCGGTGCGATTGGCGCGGGTTGAAGTGGTAGAGGGAATCGCGCTAGGGGCCGGCGAAGATGGCTGGGCGGCGTTGAACAAATCCGATTGGATCGTGGATGGCCAGGTGCTGGCGACGAGGCGGAATGGCGCGGCGGTGCTCGAGTTCGAGGATGGTTCGAGGCTGGAGGTAGGCCCCCGCTCTAAACTGCGCCTGACCCGCGAACGCGGTGGCAACCGTGTTCGCGTCGATCACGGGGGTGTCATCGTCCAGGTAACACCACAACGCGACGGCACGTTCGACATCGCCACCGACGATCTCGTCGTCGCGGTCGTGGGCACTACTCTTGGCGTCAGCCACGGCACGAAGGGCTCCCGCGTATCGGTCATCGAGGGCGAGGTCGAAGTGCGGCATGGCGATGCCACCACCAGTCTTCACGCCGGCGATCAGTACGGAACGCGCAAGACCGAGGCGATGGCCTTGGAGGAAGCGATCGCATGGAGCCGGGACTCGGCGCGCTACGCCGACCTGTTGCAGGCCTACGCCGAGCTCCAGCGTGACATTGGTGCCGCCCTGGCGACGCGTCGACGCCACTCGACACGGCTCTTGGAACTGGTGCCGAAGGAAACGTCGGTCTACGTCGCCGTACCCAACGCGCCCGCCACCATCGCGGAGGCATTTGCTGCGGTGGCTGCATTCCGCGACAGGCTATCGCCGGATGCGTTCCCCACCCACGAATCGGCGGGCCTCGTCGAGGAAACGGTGGGTTGGCTCGGCGATGTCGGTGACTATCTCGGCCCGGAAACGGTCCTGGCCCTCCATTGGGACGACTCTGGAAACGCCGCCATGCTGCTGCTCGCGGAGGCCCGAGACGGGTTGCGCCCCGTTGTCGAGAAGAAACTGCGCGAGTTGGCGGAGACCGTCGATGATCGTGACATCGGCGTTGGCATTGTGGACGCGCCCGCACAAGCACGGGAGGGACGGCTGTCGATCTGGCTCGGCGGCGGACTGCTGGCGGCCTCCGCGTCGCCGGAGGTTCTCGAAGGACTCGAGTCGACGTTGGCGGGATCGAAGAATCCGTTCCGAGACGGTGAACTCTACACCCGCCTTGCCGAGGTCTACGACCGGGGTGCCGAGTACCTGGCCGGCGCCGACCTTAAGAAGCTTGATCTCGATGGTTTCCGGAACGCCATGTTCGATTTCCGAGGAGCGCAGACGGCAATTGCCGAACACCACCTCGACGAGCCGCTGGGCTTGGCGTCGCTTGAGGTCCGTTTCGATAGTGATAGTGGAAGTCGGGTGGCTTTGCTCGACCGACCCGGACCGATGGGTGCTCTCAAGTTCTTCTCACCGGACGCCACCCTCGCGAGTGCAGTCGTTCTACCGGACTCGGATGCCCTGGCTGCCGCGTTGGACGGCTGGGACCTAGGTTTCGACGGCGATGATCGGCAACTACCCGGGGCGGGTGAACTGGCCGAGGATCTGGTCGGCCTGCTCGGCGGTGAGATCGCCGTCGCCTTGGATGGACCGTTGCTGCCCGAACCAGCGTGGAAGGCGGTGGTCGAGGTCTACGACCAGACCCGGGTGCAGCAGGCCATCGAGAGCTGGTCGACCTTGCTAGGCGGACTGTCGGGCGGCGACGAGTTCCGCGTAGAGACCATTGCGGGAACGGCACCGCATGGCGCCACCTACCGGCTGGCGGCTGGCGGCGTCGACTTGCACTACGCGTATATCGACGGCTATTTGGTGTTGGCCGGCAATCGAGCCACGTTGACCCGTGCCCGACAGATCTACCACTCCGGCGCAACGCTGCTCAACGCCGGGAGGTTCCAGGATCTGTTGCCGCACGACAGCTATTTGAACTTCTCCGCGGTGGCCTATGCCCGCCTGGACGATTCGCTCCTGCTACCGCTTGTAGGTTTGGCGGGATTCGGGGCAAGCGGTGGCCGCCGCGACATCCTCGACGAGTTGCGCGACGTTCTCGAAGGCGCCGCGGTATTCGGCGTCTACAACAAGCCGGATCGCATTCGTGTGGTGGCCAATGGCACGAACATCGCGCCCCTGGTCGGGTTGCCGTTGCTCCCGGCACTCGGGGCCGGCGAACTCGACAGTAGGATTCGCGTGCGTGTACGTACCCCTGACGGTGACGGCGACAACGCCGGACAGGGTGCGTAACCCTTGACGGACGCCGGGTCGGCTCTCGATGCGGAGGGCACGCTGGCCGAGAGTTCCCGCAGTGGGTCCCCGCCGCGGGAGGCATGGGCCGAGTTTGAGGGCTTGAGCGTTCGCCTAGGGGGCCGCGTGGTCCTGAACGATCTGAACGCGACGCTGAGCGGGCGCTGCATCGGATTGCTCGGGCCGAATGGCGCCGGCAAGACCACGCTCCTGAACACGCTGCTCGGGTTCTTCAAGCCGTCCCGGGGACGCGCCCGCATCTTTGGCTGCGATGTGGTCCGGGAAGCCACGGACTTGCGCCGGTTGATCGGCTACATGCCGGAGCGCGACAGCTTCGTCGGCGGCATGACCGGCGTTCGATTCGTGCGCATGATGGCGGAGTTGTCGGGGCTTCCTCGGGAGGATGCCCTCGACCGTGCCCACGAGGCATTCTTCCATGTCGGCTTGGGAGAGGCCCGGTACCGCATGGTCGAGACCTACTCGCAGGGCATGAAGCAACTCACCAAGCTTGCCCAGGCGATTGCCCACGGGCCGCGGCTGCTGTTCCTCGACGAGCCTACCAATGGCCTCGACCCGCCGGCCCGCAGTCGCATGCTGCAACTCGTCCGAGGCATCCGCGACACCGGCGACACCCGATTGGTCGTCTCGTCGCATCTGCTTCGTGATGTCGAGGAGTGCTGCGACGAAG
>CAZJRX010000312.1:0-4115 GCA_964548145.1 uncultured Pseudomonadales bacterium
CATTTCTCACCAGCCGCTTGGTGCCATGACGAAACTCCATACGAATCTGATGGTTTCGGAGATTGCCGTAGGTGTGAGCCACTACAGGCTGCGCTGGTCGCGCACGGCGCTACTCGTCGTCGTCCTCGTCATCGCAGTGCGCTGCGTATTCGTCGGCATCCAGCAGATCGTCCAACTCCTCGAGATCCGTCGGCTCGACCTTGAAGAACCAGCCATCGCCGTAGGGATCGTGGTTGACCAGTTCCGGCGCCTCCTCAAGCGCGTCGTTCACCGCCACGACTGTGCCGGAAGCGGGCGAGTAGACATCCGCCGCAGCTTTCACGGATTCAACCACACATGCCTCGGTGCCGGCATTGACCTCGTCGCCGACCTCCGGCAGCTCGACGAATACCACGTCGCCGAGGGATTGTTGGGCGAAGTCGGATATGCCGACGGTAACCCAGTCGTCCTCCACGCGGGCCCACTCGTGGCTGGCCGCGTATCGAAAATCCTCGGGAAACTCCGCCGGTGAGTCGGATGTGACGTCGTTCATTTGAATACCTGTTTTCCCCGCCGCACGAACGGCGGTCTGACAATCCGACCGGGAATGCCCGAGCCACGTATCTCGACCCGACAGTCCCCGGTTGCTCCGCGGGGAAGGCGCGCGAAGCCGATACTGTACCCCAAGGTAGGGGAAAAGATACCGCTGGTGACGACCCCGCCACCGGCGTTGGTTTCGACGCGTTGACCGCGACGAATGACGCCCCTGGCCGTTAGAACGACACCGCGCAAGACCCGTTCGGGACCCGCCGACCGCTGGCGGTCCAGCGCCTCCCGACCCACGAATTCACGATCCGGCGGCACCCACGCCACGCTCCAGCCAAGGTTGGACTCGAGCGGGGTAACGGTCTCGTCCATATCCTGCCCGTAGAGCAGCAGCCCGGCCTCCAAGCGCAACGTGTCCCTTGCGCCCAGACCGGCGGGCTCGGCCCCCGCATTCGTCAGCTGCTGCCAAAGGTCCGCGGCTTGTCGCGCGGGTAGTGCGACCTCAAGCCCATCCTCCCCGGTGTAGCCGGTGCGTGCGACCATCCAGCCGCTGCCTTCAGTGAACGAGAATGCGTCGAGGTCATCGACGCTCAGGGCCGTCGCCTCGGCGAACAACGCCAATGCGTTTGGTCCCTGCACGGCGATCAAACCGAGATCCTGCCGTTCGTCCAAGCGGACATCCGAATCGGCGGCCCGGCGGCGTAGCCAGTCGAGCACCCGCGCCCGGGTCGCCGCATTGGACACGACGCGGTAGCCCGCAGGCCGTCCGTAGACAATAACGTCATCGATGATACCGCCGGACTCGTTGAGCAGGGCACCGTAGACGGCCCGACCCGGCAGAGCCTTTTCGATATCGTTGGCGAACACCCGGGCGAGGAAGTCCCGGGCACCAGGTCCCACCACATCGGTAATCGTCATGTGGGACACGTCGAATAGGCCTGCGGCACGGCGAACCGCGTGGTGCTCGGCAATCTGGGATCCGTAGTTCAGTGGCATCGACCAGCCCGCAAAAGGGACCATCCGCGCCTTCCGAGCAACGTGGAGTTCGTAGAGAGCTGTCCTTTGGTCAACCATTGCAGCCGCGTGCCAGTATCACGCCACCATTTGCCCTGTGCCGGCACCCGTTTTGACCCGTATCGGCGGGCGCGAGTTCACGCGACGCAAAGCGTTGGCTCGATCCGCGATGCAAGGCCAAGGGCCCGAGCCCCATCGCTTCGCGGACCAACTGCGCCTTCATGGCCGGCGATCCGTCGATGAAACGGACGCCGGCATTCCTCGCCAGGCGCATCCACGGCCTATCGGCATGCGGACCGCAATAGGCCGTCAGCAGTCCGCGCATGGCCGCGATCATGAGCTTGGAGCGTGTCCGCCGTCGTCGTGCGAAATCGCGCCACCGGCCGGGGGCGCCGAGATCGGCACCGGACGCTGCCCCGAGAAGGTCGCGAACATCTTCAAGCCCCACGTTCACGCCCTGCCCTGCCAGCGGATGCAACGTCCGGGCGGCGTCACCGACGACAAGGATCCTGGGTTCCGGGTTGATGTGCGCGGCCCAGGCCTGCCGGACCGGGAACGCGATGCGCCGGTCAACCGCAACGAAGCCGCCGAGCACGGATTCCGTCTCGGTATCGAGCGCGGCACGGAAAGCGTCGTCGTCCAGGGTCTGCAAGCGGCGGCTTGGCGCCTCCCCGGCGCTCCAGATCACTGCCACGTCGGTTTCGACCCCGAGCGGCAGCAGCGCAATCGGGCCGCTACGCCCGAACCGCTGGAACGCCACGTTGCCGTGCCCGCGCTTCCCGCGAGCGACGGTTGCGATAGCCCGTTGCGGCCCGCCACGATGCTTGGGCTCGAAGCGTAGGGCCGTCCCCGCGAATCTCCGCACGACGCTGTCGGCGCCGTCCGCTGCAATGACCAAACGAGCGGCAACGTTCACACCCCGCAGCGCAATAGAGTCGCGTGATTGGGCAAGACCCGTGACCGGCGACCCGGCGTAGATGTCCATGCAATTGGCTGCTACGTCCCAGAGCCGCACCGTGAGAGCGCTGTTCTCGGCGATCTGGGCAAGCGGGGTTTCGTCGGTGAACTCGAGCGATGCGTTTCCGTCGTACTCCCAGACCCGCATCGCCTCGATGGGGATCAGGTCCGCGTCCCTGATCGCGCCGAGGCCACGTAGCAGGTTCGCGGATGAAGCCGTCAGCGCAACACTACGGAGGTCGAAACCCAAGGTGCCGCGACGCCGGACCGGCGGCCGCTGCTCCACCAGCGCGACCCGATGACCGGCTTGCGCCAGTCCTACGGCCGCCGCAAGACCGACGATGCCAGCGCCGACCACGGCAGCGTCGTATATGCGTTTTCGGGTAGCCACACCCCGCGAGTCTGTCAGCTTCGCCATCCGCGACGCAATGAGACTCGTACACGACTTCACAAGAGCGCTCGATCAAGACAAACTTAACGGGCGACCGACGGATCGCCGCAGCCAATGTCCTTGACCGGTCGTCGCAGGTGACGGAATCGACATGCTCGCACAAGATCTCAACGCACTCGAAGCCAAGGTCGATGAACTCATCGAACTATGCGAGTCGCTCTCGAACGAGAACCGCGCGTTGCGCGAACGAAACCGGGCCTGGGCGGTGGAGAAGTCGACACTCGTCGAGCGCAACGAACTCGCGGCGAGCAGGCTCGACGCCCTGATCAGCCGATTGAAGTCAATGGACGTAGCCCCGTAGGAGGACTCCGATGACCGACGCGATCACCACCATTGGCATCCGTATTCTCGACAACGAATACCAGGTGAACTGTCCCGAGACCGAGGCGGACGAACTCGCTGCGGCAGCCCGCGACCTCGATCAGCGCATGACCCGGATTCGCGATGCCGGACGCGTTTTCGGGGTGGAGCGGATCGCCGTCATGGCCGCTCTCAACGCCATCCACGACAATCGACGCCTGCGTCGCGAAGCCGGAACAGGGAACCAGGTCACGCCCGACAAGGTGACCGAACTGACCAAACGCGTCGACGAGGTGATCGAGACGCACAAGGGCGGTGATCGCCGCTCGTGAGGTGCCCGAGGCGGTGCGGACCACCCGAATTTCAACGGGCCGTTCCATGCGGCGGCGGATTTGTGTCTATACTTGTACCGTCTCCTGGGGTGCTGGCCAGCTTCCGTCATCCTTGAGCCGTTAGAGAAACCTGAGGGGATCTGGCGTCGGCGCCGTTGTGCAAACCCTACCGATGACCCGCGAGCTTGGCCCGCGGGCGTTCGCGGGAAGCCTTAAGAGCCGCCTGGGTCACCGCCTTGAACCGGAACGGTTCGGGGTAACCAAGCAGCCGCATCGCCGGGAGACAAACCCACCGCACACCACGGGTGGGCGTTGACGCCCATCGGCAAGCGTCAACGGCTGGCGCCATCCCCCACACCGGGCGACCGAGGGCATCGGATGGTCTCGACCGACAAGAAACACCTGCGACGTTTCTATCGCACGGCACGACGCTCGCTCCCACCCAACGACCAGCGAGAGCACGCGCGGGTGGTTGCCGAGACGGTCTTGAACCGCCTCGAGCACGGTGCGATCGTCGCGGCGTACCTCGCACGAGA
>CAZJRX010000313.1:0-4093 GCA_964548145.1 uncultured Pseudomonadales bacterium
GGGGCAAGCCCCTCGCGCTCCCCGGCTGAAGGCTCCCGGTCGCGAGCGCGTGCTGAAGCACGTCCACACGGAACCAAAATCCTCGATCGCGCCCGCAAGGGCGCGCATCATCGCGGCCGCTGGTGAGAAATGCCGGCTAATAGCGGCGTTTGCCAAGTAATCCGCTTTCCCGCAAAGTACTTGTGCTCCACCGAGGATTCTGAATAGCAACGCCGTGTTCTGCAACCGCCCGATCCCGCGCCCGTTCCAAGCATCGTACAAGCCCCGCCCGCGAAGGGCCCTCGGCCTTCTGCGCTGGTGCGTCGTGGCCGCTTTCCTCGGCAGTGTACTTGCGGGCTGCACAACAACACCGGCGCCGGTCCCTGCGGCCGCAGAAGTGGCGGAGGTCACTGTCGTGGCCGAACCGCAGGATGCCCCGCAGCGCGCGATCCAGCCGCCACCCCCACCCGCCACCACCCCACAAGTACCCGAACCGCTCCCGCCCGGGCCGCCGGAAGTCGCTGATCGCCAAACGCCTTCGTTCCTCGAGAAACTCCAGCAGAGCTTCAGGCTCGATCATTCCTTGAATCGCCGGGGTGTCTACAAGGAGGTGCGGTGGGTGGCGCGTCGGCCAGGACGACTCGCCCGGCGGGACAGGCTGATCGAGTACCTGCCCTACGTCTGCGAAAAGGTCTGGGCACGTGGCATGCCGGGGGAAATCTGCCTGCTGCCCATCGTCGAGAGCCGCCTGGACCCGTTCGCGTTTTCGCCGGGCGGTGCCGTTGGTCTTTGGCAGTTCATACCCGCCACCGCAAGGCGATTTGGCTTGAAGATCGACTGGTGGGTGGACGAGCGACGGGATGTGGTACTCGCGACGGACGCCGCATTGGACTACCTCGGGGAACTCCACGATCGGTTCGGGGACTGGCTACTGGCCCTTGCGGCCTACAACTGGGGAGAGGGTCGGGTTAGCCGCGAGCTACGCCGCAAAGGGTCCGATGCGAGTTTCTACGAGCTGAAGGTGCCTCGCGAAACGACGCGTTATATCGACCGATTGCTTGCGTACTCGGCGGTGTTCGCGGAGCCTGCTCGATTCGGCATCGAACTGCCGCTGTCCGACCCGGAGGTTCAGTTTGCCATCGTCGACACCGGTGGCCAGGTCGATCTAGCCCGGGCCGCCGAAGCTCTCGGTTGCGATCTCGACGAGATCTATCGACGGAACCCTGCCCTGAAGCGGGGGGCAACGCATCCCGAAGGTCCGCACCAGTTGCTCGTCAGTGCTGCCGATGAATCCAGGGCGGCTGCCGCGTTGGCCGGGATACCGGCGAGCGAGCGCATGTCCTACGTCAAGCACCAAGTTGCCGAAGGCGAAACCTTGAGCGAGATCGCATTGGCGTACCGGTCGAGCGTCGCCTCGATCCGGCAGGTCAATGGGTTGTCGGGGACGCTAATCCGAACCGGGGAAAACTTGCTCGTCCGCGCGATACACCACCAACCCGAAAGCTACGCGCGCGTTGCGGGCCGTTCGCCAGCACGGGCCGGCACCTATGTTGTCAAACCCGGGGATTCGATCTGGAAGATCGCTCGCTTCCTCGGGTTGGCAAGGCAGACGTTGATGGTGGCGAACCAGATCGGTCCCGACGACATCCTGCGGATCGGGCGGCGGCTGACTATCCCGCAATAGCTTGCGCGCAGATCACAAGTCGATGGCGCTAACGGATGCGTCCGTGCGTAGCGTGCGTACGACGGCGGCCACCTGCTGATTCGCCACCAGTTGGTCCAGGGAGCGCGTCAACGCCGTTCGGTCCGCCTCGGTCATTGCCCCGTAGTCGCCGAGATACACGTTCGACAACACCACCAGTGCCCGCGAGCCGTTGCCCAGCGTCGCGACGTCCGCTTCCCGGGCCTCGCCCCGGGGTACGGGCATTGCGAACGCCACGGCGAGCACCTCGCCCGGCACCGACGGCTCGGTGCTCATCGCCTCGTCAAACCGCTGCCATTCGAGCCCGGTCTCCTCGGCCAGCTCGGTCGGTGTTGCACCGTCAGCGTATTCTGCCAGCGAATTGAAAGCGGCTTCCTCGGTCAGTTGGCGCGCCTCGTCCAGTGCCAGCTCGTTCCGGATTTGCTCACGCACCTCGTCCAGCGGTCGTTCGGTTGGAGGGTGACGGGTCCGTAGGCGAACGACGACGGCGGCGTCCGCAGTCGCAACGGCCGGACCGTTGTAGCCATCGACGAGTACCTCGTCACCAAATGCCGCCTGGCGAATCGCGAAGTCGGCGAATAGTCCGGTGCGCGTCGACTGGGTGACTCCGGCCACTGTCTCGATCGCCACACCGTAGTGATCCTTGACCCCCTCGAGGGAATCGGCTTCCTCGAACGCCAGTTCCTCGAGTTCACGCAACAGTTCCGCGAAACGATCATCTACCTCGGCCTGACGCAGGTCGGCCGCTATGTCTTCGCGCCTCTCATCCAAGGTCGGTATGTCCTCCGCCTCGACCGCGATAAGCTTGATGAGATGGACGCCGAACTCCGTCTCCACCGGGTCGGACACTTCGCCGGGTTCGAGTGCCCATAGCGCGTCCTCGAATGCGGGGGGGAAAACGCCCTTGCCCACCGTGCCAAGATCGCCGCCCTGTTCGGCATTCGCGTCTTCCGAAACGGCGCGCGCGCGCTCCTCGAAGCTCGCACCCGAGTCGATCTCGGCACGCACCTTCGACAACAGATCTTTGGCGTCATCGGCGCTCCGCTCGCCGTCCACCTCTAGCAGGATGTGTGCGGCATGGCGACCGGGTTCCGGCATCGCGGCGATTTCGTCCGTATAGGCGAGCTCGATGGCTTCCTCGTCGATGACTACATCCGCCTCGAGCGGCGCACGGGGAATGCTCACGTAGTCGAAGTCGAACCTCTCCTCGGTCATGTAGTTGTCCAGGAAGTCGCCGTAGTGACGCACAACCGCGTCATCGGTGATCTCCACTGTCGAGGCAAATGCGGCAATGTCGAACAAGAGATACGCGATGTCGCGCCGTTGGCCTACGATTTGGGCACTGCGACCCAATTCGCGTTTGGTCTGGAAACCGGTCTCGGCCAGGCTGGCCGTGACCTGGTTCTGCAGCATCCGCTCCGCCTGTTCGGCCAGGTAGGAACTCGGCGTGTGGCCGAGCCCTGCAAGCCAGTTTCGGTACATGGCATCGTCGAAACCCTCGACGCCGGCAAAGGAGTCGCGAATGCGCCGCTGAACGGAACTGTCGCTCACCGACAGGCCGAGGTCGTCGGCGAACTGCACGACGAGGGCGTTGACGACCAGGGATTCGAGCACGACGCGCGGATTGACGAGGGCGTCGAGAACCTCCTCGGCTATCTCATCGCCAAGCCTGTTGCGCTGGAGGGCCTTCTGCCGCTGGGTCTCTACGTCGAGTTGCCGCTGCGTGATGTCCTCGCCGTTCACGGTGGCGGCGACGGGCTCGCCACCCGAGAAGAACTGGATAGCACCAAAGCCGGTCACCGCGAGGACCAGGACGATCAGTCCAACGAGTACCTTGGCGAAGATCCCCTGCGCGCCAGCGCGCATCTTCTGCAATACCATGGTTTGTACTTCCCGCCGACTCCCGCCCTAAGGCGCGAATCGCCGCCGCGTTGACTTGACTCGCTAGTTCAGTGCGTCCTTGAGAGCCTTGCCGGGCTTGAACGCAGGCAGCCTGGCTGCTGCGATCTCGATTTCCTCCCCGGTACGCGGATTGCGACCCGTTCTGGCTCCCCGTTCCCGAACCGTAAACGTTCCGAATCCCACCAGGGCCACCGGTTCACCATTCTGCAGCGAAGCCCGGATCGCGCCCAGCGCCGCATCCAGCGCACGCGCCGCCGAAGCCTTGGATATATCCGCTTCGTCCGCGATGGCATCGGCGAGTTCTGATTTGTTCATTTTAGCTGTCCTCTGGTGGTGGCCTTCGACCGCCGTTTTCTCAGGTCGGAAACCCCGGTGCCACGTTGGCGTCGGTACGAGGCGGTTTATAGCAGCGGATCGAAAAAGCTGTCAATTGAATACCACCGTTTAGCGTGCGTTTTCGCTTCACGATGGTGATGAGTCCCTAGTGTCCCGTCAACCCTCAAACGTCGC
>CAZJRX010000314.1:0-4070 GCA_964548145.1 uncultured Pseudomonadales bacterium
GCCACCCGAAGGGCGCGCCCGCAAACGCCCATCCGCGTTGTTGGCGCCTCTCGACGTATCCCGATATGCCTTCGAGGCGCCGCCTAGCGGGCTGGACGTTTGCGGACGCGCTGACACGAAGATTGGGGGTTAAAGGAGCACTAGTCATGTCCAGAATCGCCAACAACCCCGTGCGGATCCCCGAAGGCGTCGAAGTCGCCATCGGCGGCGAGCACGCAACCGTGGTGACCGCCAAGGGTGCCAAGGGCTCGCTGTCCATCGACGTGTCACCTGAAGTGGAAGTCAAACGCGAGGACAACAGCGTTACGTTCGCCCCCCGGAGCGGCTCGCGCAACGCCGGTGCGTTGGCGGGGACGACCCGGTCGCTGGTCAACAGCATGGTGGTCGGCGTCTCAGAGGGATTCGAGAAACGGCTTCAACTGCAAGGCGTCGGCTATCGCGCCCAGGCCCGGGGTCGGCGTCTGAACTTGCAACTCGGCTTCTCGCACCCCATAGACTACGAACTCCCCGAGGGCATCGACGTACAGACCACCAGCCAGACGGAAATCGTCGTCACCGGCATCGACAAGCAGTTGGTGGGACAGGTCGCGGCGGAGATCCGCGGGTTCCGCCCCCCGGAGCCGTACAAGGGCAAGGGCGTCCGCTACGCGAACGAACGCGTACGACGTAAGGAAGGCAAGAAGAAATGACGAGAGGCACGTTGAAACACAGCACGACGGCCCGGGCCAGGAAGGTCACCCGTCTCAAGCGTGCCAAGCGGACGCGGATGCGAATCCGGGAGCTGAACGCACTGCGGCTCTGCGTGCACCGCACGCCCCGGCACATCTACGCGCAAGTGATCGACGGTGTCGGCGGTGGTGACCGCATCGTTGTCCAGGCATCGACGCTGGACAAGACGCTCAAAGCGGGCACGAGCGGCAACGGCGGCAACGTCGAGGCGGCGGGCACGGTCGGCACGCTGCTCGGCGAACGCGCGGTGGCAGCCGGTGTTCGCAAGGTTGCATTCGACCGGTCGGGTTATAGGTACCATGGCCGCGTCAAGGCATTGGCCGAAGCCGCCCGGGCGGCAGGACTGGAGTTCTAGCGTGGCTTATTCAGAGGAAATCAAGGAAGAGGGCCTGGTCGAGAAGGTCGTCCACGTCAACTTCGTCGTCAAGGTCGTCAAGGGTGGCCGGCAACGCGGCGTCACGGCGCTTGTCGTCGTCGGTGATACCGAGGGCCGGGTTGGATTCGGTCGCGGCAAAGCGCGCGAAACCCCGATGGCGATCCAGAAGGCGAACGAAGCCGCACGCCGCAACATGGTGGATGTCGAGCTGAACGGGACGACGATCTGGTATCCGGTCAAGGAGAGCTTCGGGGCGTCGACGGTCTACATGCAACCGGCGTCCGAGGGAACCGGCATCATCGCCGGCGACAAGATGCGCTCCGTATTGGAGTGCGCCGGCGTTCGCAAGGTCCTTGCCAAGTGCTACGGATCAACGAACCCCGTCAACGTCGTCACCGCAACGTTCCGCGCCCTCACGGGGATGAAGTCCCCGCAGACGATCGCCTTCAAGCGCGGCAAGTCGGTCGAGGAGATCGTCGCGTAGTGCGCGGCCGCTCAGAGACGCACCGGGACAAAGAGATGGCGAACAAGACAGTGAAGATCAAGCTAGTGAGGTCGCCCTGGGGTCGCCTCCCCAAGCATCGTGCCTGCATCGCCGGGCTCGGGCTGCGACGCGTCGGATCGGTCCGCGAACTGGAGGACACACCATCGGTGCGCGGCATGATCAACAAGGTGGCCTATCTCCTCGAGGTGGAGGACCGATGACGACTCGGCTGAACAACATCGGCCCCGCGCCAGGCAGCAAGCGGTCGAAGAAGCGCGTCGGTCGCGGCATCGCCGCCGGAGGCGGCAAAACCGCAGGTCGAGGCCACAAGGGCCAGCGGTCGCGTTCGGGGGGCAACGTGAGACCCGGCTTCGAAGGTGGCCAACAGCCCCTGCAAAAACGTGTTCCGGCATTCGGTTTCCGATCCAGGATCGGCTTGAAGACCGCCGAGGTCCGCACGTCCGAACTGCACCGTGCCGCCCGCGACGGCGTGGTCGATCTCGACGCCCTGAAGGCTGCGGGCATCGTATCGAAACGGGTGGCGAGGGCACGGGTGTTTCTATCCGGCGCGGTTTCCCGGGCCGTGGTCGTGCGCGGATTGCCGGTCAGCAAGGGTGCGCGCGCGGCAATCGAGAACGCCGGCGGCAAGGTCGAGGCATGAGCCGAACCTGCGGCGGACAAGTGAGACGCACGGTGACCGCACGACGAGCGGGCTCCTTGGCGTCTGCCGACGGCGGGGAGCGCTAGGTGGCCACGGCGGGACCAGCCATCGCCGGCGTCAGGAGCGGCGGGCTGTCCGAGCTGCGCTCGCGCCTGCTGTTCGTGCTGTTCGCGTTGCTGGTCTACCGGATCGGCACCCACATCCCCGTGCCGGGAATCAACCCCGACCAGCTCCGCAACCTGTTCGACGCGAACCAGGGCGGCATTCTCGATGTCTTCAACATGTTCTCGGGCGGCGCCCTGGAACGCATGAGCATCCTGGCGCTCGGGGTCATGCCCTATATCACGTCGAGCATCATCATGAACCTCCTGACGATGATGTACCCGACCTTGAACCAGCTCCGCAAGGAGGGTCAGGCCGGACGACGGAAGATCACCAAGTACACGCGCTACGGTACGTTGCTGATCGCCCTCATCCAGGGGTCGGCGCTGACCGGCACACTTGCCGGCCAGGGCCTCGCCTTCACCGCGTCCTGGGATTTCTACCTCGTCGCCATCGTTACGCTGGTGACCGGCGCGCTGTTCATGATGTGGCTCGGCGAGCAGATCAACGAACGCGGCGTGGGCAACGGCATTTCGCTGCTGATCTTCGCCGGCATCGTGTCGGGGTTCCCGGGCGCCGTCGGCCAGTCGTTCGAAGCGGCCCGGCAAGGCGACATCAACATCCTGGTGCTTGGCGCGGTCGCAGCGATCGGCATCGCCATCGTCGGTTTCGTCGTCTTCGTCGAGAGCGGCCAACGCCGCATCACCGTGAACTATGCAAGGCGCCAGCAAGGCCGCCGCATGCTCCAGCCGCAAAGTCACCAACTGCCGTTCAAGATCAACATGGCCGGTGTGATCCCGGCAATCTTCGCATCGAGCCTGCTGCTCGCACCGGCATCGATGGCACAATGGTTCGGCCAGGCGCCCAACATGTCCTGGCTGCAGGACGTGGCACTGGTCCTGTCCCCGGGGCAGCCCCTCTACATCCTGTTGTTCGCCGGCGGTATAATTTTCTTCAGCTTCTTCTACACCGCGCTGATGCGCGATCCGAAGGAGCTCGCGGACGACCTGAAGCGGCAGGGGGCCTATATACCCGGCATCCGCCCCGGTCGGCAGACGGCGGACTATCTCGACGATGTCATCACCCGGCTGACGTTTTTCGGTTCGATCTACGTCGCCGTCGTCTGCCTGCTGCCGGAATTCATGGTGGTGTTCTTCAATATCACGCTGCAGCTGGGCGGCACTGCCCTGCTCATCGTGGTGGTCGTGTCCATGGACTTCATGTCGCAGGTCCAGGAACACATGATGGCGAGCCAATACGCGAAGCTGATGGAAAAGTCGAATCTGCGCAGCTACGGTCGCGGCGGCCGCGCCCGAACCGGTCGACGCGGCGGACCCGTACCCCAGGGTCGACGGTAGCGCCAATCGGGGGCCCGAAGACGGGCGTTCCGGCGGTCGCATCCTAAGGAGGATGTACAATGAAAGTCAGGGCATCGGTCAAGAAAATCTGCCGCAACTGCAAGATTGTGCGGCGCAAGGGCGTCGTGCGCGTCATTTGCCGAACCGAACCGCGGCACAAGCAACGCCAAGGTTGATCGCGACCAGCGAGTGAAGGAGCAGAAGGAGCACTAGTGGCACGAATTGCGGGCATCAACATCCCGGACAACAAGCACGCCGGGATCTCTCTCACCTACATTTACGGTGTCGGTCGTACCCGGGCGCAACGGATGTGCGATGCGGCGGGCGTGAACCCGGGTACACGGATCGGCGAACTGGCCG
>CAZJRX010000315.1:0-4033 GCA_964548145.1 uncultured Pseudomonadales bacterium
CTTGGCAGTGGCCATCCGATGGGCTTCGTCGGTGATGTCCAGTCCTTCGTGGTACTCCGCCGCCAGCGCGCCGGTGAGGGCCGTCATGATGCCCATTGGGTGGGCGCCACGTGAGAACTGATCCACCATGGCTCGCACCCCATCGGGTACGTCGCGATCGGCTAACACCGCGTTGTCGAAGGCGCTTTTTTCGGGCGCGGACGGCAGGCTGCCGTTCAGCAGCAGGAAGCAGAGTTCCAGGAAGTCCGATTGCTCCGCAAGTTGCTCGATGGGATAGCCGCGGTGCAGCAGCGTGCCGGCGTCGCCGTCGATGTAGGTGATGTTGGAGTCGCAGGATGCCGTTGAGACGAAACCGGGGTCGTAGGTGAAATAGCCCTCGCCGGTCAGCTTGCCGATGTCGATGACATCCTGGCCGAGGCTCGGCCTTAGGATGGGGAGTTCGATGGGTTTGTCGACGCCGTTGACGAACAGTCGAGCGTGGCTCGGTTGGCCGGACTCCCGCTTCTCGCTGCGGATCGGGCCCCGTGCCGCGCCCTCCGTTGTATCTGCCATTCGACGATCTCCTCCCCAAGCACGTCTTCGTCGCGTGAACGAGCCTATAAAGCCCTGCCTGTTACGTCAATCGGGGCTTCTTACGGCGCGCCCCTGCTGAACGGTGGTCCAAACGTCGGCGTCAAGCTCCTTGGTGGGGGCGGAGTGGCCGAGAACCCGGCGAACCAACTCGCCAAGACTACCGACGCGGTGCGTCGCCAGGGAGAAATCCTGTCCGGCCGTGAACGGGTTGTGGACCACGGCGCAATCCAACCCGGCGGCGAGGGCGGCGTGGAGCCCGCGTTCCGAGTCCTCGACGGCAAGTACCGGCTCGGGAGGGATGCCGAAACGCGCAAGGGCGGCGAGATATGGATCCGGATGCGGCTTGCTTCGCCGATAGGCTTCGCGTGTGAGGACGAACTCGAAGTGCCGGACGATGTGGCGATGGCGGTGGATGAGTGCGAAGTCCTCGGGTAATGCGGTGGTGACGATGGCTAGCCGGTAGGATCCCCTGAGTTGCGCGAGGGTTTCCTCCACGCCCTCGATCTCGATCGGTTCCGACACGAGCATCTCCCGGTACAGCATGTTCCGATGTTTGCGGGCATCCTCGATCGCCGCATCGGACGCACCGAGCGTTCGCGCCAGATTCCAGGCGTTCGCGCCCTTGGCCATCATCGCAAGGTAGTCGTCGAGGCCGAGTTCGACACCGAGTTCCGCGACGCAATCGCGGGTCGCACGAAAGTAGAGCGGCTCCGTGTCCACGAGCACGCCGTCGTGATCGAAGAGTATGTGGGTGTATTTGCTCAAGTCGCGATGATTGTGACGGAGCTGGCCAAGCCGGCATATTGCACGAAGGCGCTCACGGCCGCCCGGTTTGGACACCATTCGCGTCGCCTTTGCTATGATTTGGCAGTCTCCTATGGCCCGCGAACCATGAATTCCGACCGACCGGTGAACCTGTCGCTACCGCGCTTGGCGATGGCCATGCCTATTACCGCGTTGGCGTCGATCCTGCATCGGATTACCGGCGTCGTCCTGTTCGTGGGGATGTTGTTCTTCTTCTTCCTTCTTGACCTGGCGATGGGGGGGGCGGCCGGATTCGACGAAGCCCGTGCGATGGTGGATTCGGCAGCGGGCACGTTCGTTGCCTGGCTTTTGTTGACGAGCCTGGCCTATCACGTCGTGGCGGGCGTCCGGCATCTGCTTCTCGACTTCCACGTCGGCGATACGCTGGTGGGCGGACGGGTCGGCGCCTGGGTGAGCATCGTCGCCGGCATAGTCGCGGGTGTGATCGTGGCGGTTTGGCTTTGGTGACGAACCTCACCAGCCTGGGGCGAAGTGGTCTTGCCGACTTCGTTCTGCAACGGGTGTCGGCCGTGGTCGTCGGGCTCTACACGCTCTGCGTCGTGGGGTTCTTCGTCACCGCACCGAGCGTCGATCATGCTTCGCTGGTCGGGTTTCTGGACTCCCTGGCCATGAAGGCGTTCACCACGCTCGCCGTTGTGGCGTTGGCCGCGCATGCCTGGATCGGGATGTGGACCGTGGGGACGGACTACATCCGAGGTCACTATTTTGGTCGTCGCCATACCGTGTACCTGGCAATCTACCAGGTCCTCTGCGGTGGGACGGTGTTCGTGTACGTGCTTTGGCCGTTGACCGTGGTGTGGGGGATCGGGTGAGCCGGTTGCCGACCATGGAGTTCGATGGCGTGATCGTCGGCGGTGGCGGTGCCGGGATGCGGGCCGCGATCCAGTTGGCGCAGAGCGGCTTGAAGACCGCCGTGCTGTCGAAGGTGTTTCCCACCCGATCGCACACGGTGTCGGCGCAGGGCGGAATCACCTGCGCCATCGGCAGCGACGACCCGAACGACGACTGGCGCTGGCACATGTACGACACCGTGAAGGGGTCCGACTATATCGGCGACCAGGATGCCATCGAATACATGTGCAGCGTTGGTCCCGAGGCCGTCTTCGAACTCGAGCATATGGGTCTGCCGTTCACGCGTACGGAGAGTGGCCGCATCTACCAACGCCCGTTCGGTGGCCAGTCGAAGGACTTCGGCAAGGGGGGGCAGGCATCGCGAACGTGCGCTGCCGAGGACCGCACGGGGCATGCCCTTCTACACACGCTCTACCAGAACAACCTCAAGGCGGGCACGACATTTCTGAACGAGTGGTTCGCGGTTGACCTGGTGGTCAACTCCGACGGCGCGGTTTGTGGCCTGGTCGCGTTGGAGATCGAGACCGGGCAGCAGGTGTTCGTGAAATCCAGGGCCACCGTGCTTGCTACGGGCGGTGCGGGGCGCATCTATGCCACGACGACCAACGCGCTCATGAACACCGGTGACGGCGTCGGGATGGCGTTGCGGGCCGGTTACCCCGTCCAGGATATCGAGATGTGGCAGTTCCACCCGACAGGCATCCACCAGGCGGGCGTTCTGGTCACCGAAGGCTGCCGGGGGGAGGGCGGCTATCTGGTTAACAAGGACGGTGAGCGGTTCATGGAGCGGTACGCGCCCACGGCCAAGGACCTCGCCGGTCGTGACGTCGTGGCACGGTCCATGATCCTGGAAATCATGGAAGGCCGCGGCGTGGGGCCGGATGGCGACCACGTGCTGCTGAAGCTCGACCATCTCGGCGAGGAGACGATCCTGAAACGGTTGCCGGGGATCACGGAGTTGGCCAAGACCTTCGCCCATGTCGATCCGGCGCGGGAACCCATTCCCGTGGTCCCGACGTGCCACTACATGATGGGCGGCGTACCCACCAACGTTCATGGCCAGGCACTGACCCAGGATGGCGACGGCAATGATCGGGTGGTGAGCGGTCTGTACGCGATCGGCGAGGTCGCCTGCGTCTCGGTCCATGGCGCCAACCGCCTCGGTGGAAACTCGCTTCTCGATCTCGTGGTCTTCGGCCGTGCCGCCGGCATCCACATCGAGGACGCCATGCGCCAGGGGGTGGTGCGCCGGGAAGCCACCGACGACGATCTGGCACATGCCACGTCGCGGCTATCCCGCTGGGATGGGTCGACAGGTGGCGAGTCGGTGGCGGATCTCAAGCGCGAACTGCAGCGCATCATGCTCGTCAACTTCAACGTGTTCCGAAGCGGCGATCACATGCGCAAGAGCATCGGCGACCTAGCCGAGTTGCGCGAGCGCATTGCCCATGCGCACCTGCCCGACAAGAGTCGTGTGTTCAATACCGCCCGGCTCGAAGCCCTGGAACTCGACAATCTCCTGGAAGTCGCCGAAGCGACTGCCATCGTCGCGGAGGCGCGGACCGAGAGCCGGGGCGCCCATGCCCGGGATGACTACACCGAGCGCGATGATGACAACTGGCTTTGCCATTCCCTCTATTTCCCGGCTGACAAGCGTGTGGAGAAACGCGCCGTGAATTTCGCGCCGCAGACCGTCGAGGCGTTCCAACCGGTGGCGCGGAGCTACTGAGAAGTCACATGCAAATTAGTGTCTATCGCTTTGATCCAGATAGGGACGAGTCGC
>CAZJRX010000316.1:0-3986 GCA_964548145.1 uncultured Pseudomonadales bacterium
CTGAGCCAGGGAATCTGATCCCGTCGGGCGCTTGCGACGGTGAATGGCTAACGCATGGCTGCCCCCGAGAACTTCGTTGAACGGATGCGCCGGACCTCGCATCTCTCTGCGGGCAACGTCGCCTACATCGAGCACCTCTACGAATCCTACCTAGACGACCCGAACGTCGTTCCCGAGGAGTGGCGACGCGACTTCGACCGCCTGCCGATGGTCGATGGTGTGGCCGCCGATGTCCCGCACAGCACGATCATCGCGCATTTCGAGCGTCTCGGCCGCAACCGCCTCAAAGCGAAGCCGGAACGGGTTGCCACCGAAGTCAGCTCCGAACACGAGATGAAGCAGATCCGCGTGCTGGAGCTCATCAACGCCTACCGGAACCGGGGCCACCGAAAGGCGGAGCTGGACCCGTTGGGAATCTGGCGTCGCGAACCCGCGCCGGAACTCGAACTCGGCTACCACCACCTGAGCCAGGCCGATCTCGACACCGTGTTCCAGACCGGCTCCACCCAGTTCTTCGCCGGCGGGCAGGCGATCCTGCGCGACATCATCGTCGCGCTGGAGGCGACCTACTGCGGCGCGGTGGGTACCGAGTACACCTACATCACGGACGAACAGGAACAGATCTGGGTGCGTCAGCGCCTGGAGTCAGGACACGCCGCCCTCGACCTCGACACCGACTCAAAGCTCGAGATCCTGGAACGGCTTACGGCGGCAGAGGGTCTGGAGAAACACCTCCACGCGCGCTATCCGGGCACCAAGCGATTCGGTCTGGAAGGTGCCGAAAGCCTGATCCCCATGCTGCACGGCGCACTCCAGCGGCTCGGCACCCACGGCTGCGTGGAGACGGTCATCGGCATGGCTCACCGAGGCCGGCTGAACGTGCTCGTCAACATCCTCGGCAAGGATCCCAAGGATCTCTTTGACGAGTTCGAGGGCGTGCTTCCGGACTCGGAGGCGAGCGGCGACGTCAAGTACCACCAGGGGTTCTCATCCAATGTGATGACTCCCGGTGGGGAGATGCACCTCGCCCTGATGTTCAATCCTTCGCACTTGGAAATCGTCGGGCCCGTCGTCACCGGTTCGGTACGGGCACGGCAGGACCGGCGTCGCGACTACACCGGCGATCTGGTCGTACCGGTCATCATCCATGGCGACGCGGCGTTCGCCGGCCAGGGCGTGGTGATGGAGACGTTTCAGATGTCCCAGACACGCGGCTTCCACGTCGGCGGGACCATTCACGTCATCGTCAACAACCAGATCGGTTTCACCACCCACCGCCGCGATGACGCCCGCTCCACGGAATACTGTTCGGAAGTGGCCAAGATGGTCCGTGCGCCCATACTGCACGTCAACGGCGACGATCCCGAGGCCTGCCTGTTCGCGACCCGTCTCGCCGTGGACTACCGGATGCAATTCAAGAAGGACGTCGTCATCGACCTGGTCTGCTATCGGCGCCGTGGCCACAACGAGGCCGAGGATCCCATGAAGACCCAACCCCTCATGTACGAGCAGATCGACGTGCATCCAACCACCCGCGCACTCTATGCCGGGGGCCTCTTCGGGGAAGGCATCCTTGATCGGGCAACGATGGATCGCATGGTCGACGACTACCGGGCGGCGCTGGAAGCGGGCGAGCACGTGGCGCTCGCCCTGGTCCAGGAGCCGGACAGTTCGCTGTTCGTCGACTGGCAACCCTACCTCGGGCATGACTGGGACGCGCCGGGCGACACCCGCGTGGCACTGTCGACGATCCGGGAACTTTCCGGACGACTGAATACCGCCCCGGAGGGCTTCGCCCTGCACCGCCAGGTGCAGAAGATACTCGACGACCGCAAGCGCATGGCGGCGGGCGCGATGCTGCTCAATTGGGGTTTCGCGGAGACGGTGGCCTACGCCTCCCTGGTGACCGAGGGTTTCGACGTCCGGCTGACGGGCCAGGACGTGGGTGTCGGAACGTTTTCGCACCGCCACGCCTCCCTGCACAACCAGAGAGACGGCAAGCGCATCGTGCCGCTCAACCGGCTCACCAACGACACGACCTTCGACATCTACGACTCGCTGCTCTCCGAGGAGGCGGTGCTAGCGTTCGAATACGGCTACGGGACCACCTCACCAAATACGCTGGTGGTCTGGGAAGCCCAATTCGGCGACTTCGCCAACGGTGCCCAGGTCGTGATCGACCAGTTCGTGGTCAGCGGCGAAGCCAAGTGGACGCGACTGTGCGGCTTGGTGATGCTGCTGCCGCACGGCTACGAGGGCCAGGGGCCGGAGCACTCGTCGGCACGGCTCGAGCGCTACCTGCAACTGTCGGCGGAACACAACATCCAGGTCTGCATGCCGACGACACCGGCACAGATATTTCACATGTTGCGCCGGCAGGTCATTCGACCGCTGCGCAAGCCGCTCATCGCCCTGACGCCCAAGAGCCTGTTGCGGCATCGGCTGGCGGTGTCCACCCTCGAGGACCTTACCGACGGCGGCTTTTGTCCGGTGCTCGGCGAGATCGACGACATCGATCCGTCCAAGGTGGAGCGGCTCGTGATGTGCAGCGGCAAGGTCTACTACGACTTGCTCGAGGAACGGCGCGAGGCGTGCGAAAACGTGGCCATTGTCCGGCTGGAGCAGCTCTATCCCTTCCCGGAAGAGGAACTCGCCCACACGATCACCGGCTACCGGGCGCTCGAGTCCGCCGTCTGGTGTCAGGAGGAACCCATGAACCAGGGCGCCTGGTATTCCAGCCAACATCACATGCGTCGGGTACTGGAACGCCACGATCCCGCCTTGACGTTGAACTACGCGGGTAGGGACGCATTCGCGGCACCGGCAAGCGGCTATGCAGGGCGCCACGTCCAGCGCCAACGCACCTTGGTGCGCGAAGCCCTGTTTGGAGACGGCGATGGCCGATGAAACGCTGATCGAGATCCGGACGCCGACATTCGCCGAATCCATTTCGGAGGGCACCGTCGCGGTGTGGCACAAGGCGGTCGGCGAGACAGTCAAGCGCGACGACGTACTGCTCGACATCGAGACGGAGAAGGTCGTGATCGAGATCTTCGCGGCTGCGGACGGGGTCGTGGCGGAGATCCTGAAGGCCGAGGGTGATGTGGTGGAATCCGAGGATCTGCTCGGGCGACTGCGCGAGGTCGAGGCGATCGACGAACCTTCGGCGCCAGTTCCGGATGCCCCGCGGCCCCCACCCGTCGTCGCCTCGCCGGCGGCCCGCAAACTCGCTGCGGAGGAAGGCATCGACCTCGCCCAGGTCGACGGCAGCGGCCGCGACGGACGAATCACCAAGGATGACGTACAGCGTACGGCCGAGAAAGCCAAGGAAGTGGCCGAGCAGCCGGTGCCGGAACCCGCCGAGTCGGTCGAGACGGACACCGGCGAACGAGTCGAACGCCGTGTGCCCATGACCCGGCTTCGTGCCAGCATCGCGGCGCGCCTGGTGGAGGCGCAGCAGACCGCGGCCATGCTGACCACCTTCAACGAGGTGGACATGGGGCCGATCATGACCATGCGCCGTCGTTACGGCGACGAGTTCCGGGACCGCCACAACGGCACGAAACTCGGGTTCATGAGCTTCTTCGTGCGTGCCTGCGTCGAGGCTCTGAAGCGATTTCCCGCCGTCAACGCGACCATCGACGGCAACGACATCGTCTATCACGGCTTCTACGACATCGGCGTTGCGGTGAGTACGGAGCGGGGGCTTGTCGTGCCGGTGATTCGCGACGCCGATGCCCTCGGCATGCACCAGATCGAGGACGCGATCGTCGACTACTCGGCCCGTGCCCAGGATGGCAAGTTGGTGCTCGAGGACATGCAGGGCGGAACCTTCACCATATCGAACGGCGGCGTGTTCGGTTCGTTGCTGTCGACGCCGATCCTCAACCCGCCGCAGACCGGCATCCTGGGCATGCACAAGATCGAAGAGCGGCCGATGGTCGTGGACGGCGTCGTCTGGGTCGCCGGGCGCGGCTCGATGTTCG
>CAZJRX010000317.1:0-1251 GCA_964548145.1 uncultured Pseudomonadales bacterium
GATCATCGAGTGGTTCGAGGCGGACAACCGCGATCCCAAGGTCATCTGGCACGCGCCTACCCGCCACTGGATCATGGCGTTGTACCTGGCGGACAACCGCTACTGCCTGCTGCGTTCAGCCGATGCGAAGACGTGGACGAGATTCCAGGATCTCAGCCTCGAAGGCTGCACCGAGTGCCCCGACTTCTTCCCGCTGACGGACGAGTCCGGCACCGAGCGCTGGGTATTCTGGGGGGCGAAGGGCACCTACCGGATCGGGAGTTTCGACGGCAATCAGTTCGCTCCCGAGACGGGGTTGCTGAAATGTGAACACGGCACAAACGGCTACGCTGCCCAGACTTGGAGCGATGCGCCAGGCAACCGGCGTGTCCAGATTTCCTGGATGTTTGGCGGCGTTTACCCGGAGATGCCCTTCAACCAGCAGCTGTCGATCCCCGTGGAACTCACGCTGGCCGGCACCGGCGAAGAGGTCACGCTGGTTCGCTGGCCGGTTCGAGAACTGGACTCGCTGCACCGGCGAACCGTCAACCTTGATCGGCAGGCCATCGCGCCCGGCAGCCCCTTAATCGCGGACACCCAAGCGAAGCTGCTCGATGTTTCCTTCACCGTCTGCAAACAGGACGCGAAGACCCTCCACCTTGCGATCCGTGGCCAGTCCGTGGTCTTCGACTGGTCTTCGCAATCGCTCACGTTCCGCAACGGCGCGTCTCAAAAACTCGTGCCCGCTAAACCGCAGGTCCCGCTGCTCGCCGAGCCGAAACTGTCCATTCGGCTATTGATCGACAAGACATCGGTTGAGGTTTTCCTCAACCAAGGTCGGATTTCGGCGTCGTACTGTTTCCTTCCGAGCGGGTACGTTCACCCTCTGGTTCTCGAGTCCTACGCGGGTGAGCAGATCGTCGAGGACTTCGAGCTGCACGAAGTCGCCTCGATTTGGACATAGACTAGGGCTATTCCGCCGGTTCGATCACGACAGCGACGCGTTTCGAAGGCGCGAAAAAGTCTGTCGCTGGCATCTTCCAAGGCACGCCTCAGCAACCGGTCGCGGGGCTCGTCCGGTCGATAGCCAGCTTCCTCCCAGAGGTCCACCAATCCCGCAATCTCGTCTCGTTTGCCGAGAAACACGTTGAGTCGAGGTCGATCGTGGCCCGCGGCCCCCGAATCAGTGTGCCGGACGGCCATCGCGGTGGAACGAAAGCCGACGGATGCACTCCAGGTTGGCCGGATCCGGCTCATCCTCGTGCGCCAGAA
>CAZJRX010000317.1:1261-3129 GCA_964548145.1 uncultured Pseudomonadales bacterium
CCGCAGGAACTTGAAGCCGCTGCGGCACGCCATCTCGATGCCCCGAAGGTGCTCGGCGGGCGTTGCGTTGCGCCAGAACTCTGGGTCGGCGCGCGGCATGGCCTGATCGGGGTCGAAGGGCTGCATAGAGCCTTGAGCATTGCGTCATTTGCTGCGAGCGAGACCATTCTAACCCGGCGAACGGCGAATCCGACGGCTTACTCGTCGCGCAAGTCGGAAGGAAGCAAACCGAGACGTCGAGGTCAAACGTTGGTCCGGTCAGGACGAATGCGGTCCGGTGAATTCGGCAAGCACCCGGTCATAGAACCTGCACAGGCGCGGATAGTCGATCTCGGGCGGCTGGCCACCGGTCAAGTGGTGTTCGAGCGCATCGAGGACCTCGTGCCAGCCTGCCGTGACGCCCGGGTTCCACACGTTGGCGACGCCACCGGGGAATCCTTTTAACGACTCGAGCGTCATCCGATCCTCGACGGTCAGGCGCATGCGCGTGGCGCCGCTGTCTCTGGACGGCCAAACGCCAAGCAGCTATTCCTCTCTTCCACGCGCAACACATCGCCCTCGGCAACCGTCGCTATACTTCCGCGCTTCAGTCGGCGCAGTCCGACGAAGACGAGGGGATATCCAATGAAGTTTGGCGCGCAGGTCACGTGCTATCGAAACACCTGGGACAGCATTCGCAAGGTCGCCGAGACACTCGACGCCGGGCCTTGGGACAGTATCTGGTTCGCGGACCACTACCTGCCGCCCCCGGGGCGCAAGGAGGAGGAACACCTGACCGCCCACGAGGGATTCACCGTCGCCGCGGCCGTCGCCGGGTTCACAGAAAGCTTGCGGATCGGCCACCTCGTCCTAGGCAACACCTATCGCAATCCCGGTCTGACCGCCAAGATGGCGGCCACCGTCGATCACATCTGCCACGGTCGCTTCGTCCTCGGCATCGGTGCCGCCTGGTTCAACCGCGAACACGTCGCCTACGGCTGGACGTTCCCGTCCATGAAGGAACGCCAGGACCGCTTCGAGGAGGCCGTCGAGCTACTACGCCGGATGTTCCACGACGACTCGCCCGTCACCTATCGAGGCAAATACTACGCGCTCGACGACGCGCCCCTGTCTCCGGGTAGCTACGACAAACCCATCCCCATACTCGTCGGCGGCACTGGCGAGCGACGTACTTTGCGGACACTCGCCCGCTACGGCGACATCATGAACCTCGACGGCTGGGCCGGCGCGCCGATGAGCCGGGAGACCCTCCACCACAAGGTCGGCGTGTTGAACCGGCACTGCGAGGACGCAGGTCGCGATCCAGGCGAAATCAAGCACAGCGTGTTGATGCCGACCATGGTCACCGACGACCAGGCCACCGCCGCGCAATTCATGGCCAACCGCCGGCTCGGCGAAGGCACCGCGGCTGGCCCGAAGAACTACGTCATCGACCGCATCGGCGAGATCATCGACGCCGGTGCCGACGAGATCATGATTGGCGGCATTCCGACCGACGATGTCGAGCAATACCAACTCGTCGCGGAGGAAATCCTGTCGGCATTCGACTGACCGAACAACGAGGAATACATATGACTGAACAAACCGCCGGACGCCTATCCGGCAAAGTCGCCTGGGTGACGGGTTCATCCCGCGGCATCGGCCGCGTCGTCGCCGACCACCTGGCGAGTCTCGGCGCGAAAGTTGCCATCCACGGCACGACGCCGACCTCGACACGCGCCTTCAACGAGGCGGAATCCCTGGAAGCGGTCGCGGCAGCCATTGCCGAAGCCCACGATGCCGACGTGCTCGCGGTTCACGGCGATCTGACTTCACCGACCGTGGTCGCGGACCTCGTCGCCCAGATCCGCGCCCGCTTCGGACAAATC
>CAZJRX010000317.1:3139-3954 GCA_964548145.1 uncultured Pseudomonadales bacterium
GCCGGCGGCGACATCGGCTCGAAGGGCACCGGCGGCGAACGCGCCGGCAAACCGGTCGTGAACGACGCCGTCAACGTCTCCCTGGAGGACGTTCACACGATCCTCGACCGCAACCTCATGACCTGCATCCTGGTCTGCCGGGAGGTCTGCCCGGAGATGATGGAGCGCAACAGCGGCTGGATCGTCTCCATCGGCAGCATCGCGGGCCTGAGCGGGCACGGTAGAGAAGTCATCTACGGCACCGCCAAGGCGGCCATGCATGAATACACCCGCTGCCTCGCCGCGCAACTGCGCCCGCACGGTGTCTACGCCAACGTCATCGCACCGGGCGAGATCATCACCGCACGCTTCGTCGCCAGCCGACCCACTCGCGACGAGCGAAAGGTGCACGAGGGGGCGCTGACTCGCTATGGCTGGCCAGAGGAAGTGGCCAAGACGGTGGAGTTCCTGGTGACCGAGGACTCCTCGTACATCACCGGGCAGGTGTTGCGGATCGACGGCGGAGCGCAGTTGTTCCCGGCTTGAATGCGCGAAATGGGCAAAATTACCGAGACGTACATCGAGAAACGCCCGGCAGCGCGGCGGCGCAGGTGCGCGCCGAACGGGGCGTAGTGGGTGGCAACTCCCGCGGGGCCGCGTATTGGAGGCCCTATCCCCTGACGATCGAGCGGGCCGTGGGCACAACACTGGTGGATGTCGATGGGCGGGAATACACCGACATGGTGTACTCGCGAGGCGCCTCCCGTACTCGGGAGACGCGCTAGCGGGGGCACCCCAGCCCGACGAGTGATGGCCATAATACGGCATCGCAATGC
>CAZJRX010000318.1:0-3947 GCA_964548145.1 uncultured Pseudomonadales bacterium
CGAACTGTCGGCGCTCGCTGCGGACGGTCGGGCCGAGATCGTCGCCCGCCCCAAGGTCGTCACCACGGACAAACGCGTCGCCATGATCGAGTCGGGGGTGGAGATTCCGTTCCAGCAGGCAACCAAGTCCGGTGCCACATCCATCGCCTTCAAGGATGCGGTACTGCAGCTTGAGGTGACGCCGCAGATCACGTCGGATGAACGGATCGTCATGGACCTCACCGTCAAGCAGGACACCGTGGGTCGGATCTACCACGGCGTACCCAGCATCAACACCACCCGAATTGCCACCCAGGTACTCGTCGAAAACGGCCAGACCGTGGTGCTCGGCGGCATCTTTCAGACCGACCGCCACCGCGCCAGCGTACGAACACCGCTGTTCGGCGACCTACCCATCGTCGGGCGACTGTTCCGCCGCACGCTAGAACGCGACGACAAGCAGGAACTGTTCGTTTTCATCACGCCTTCAATCGTTGCGGATTCGACCGCTTTGGAATCGACGCCTGGCCAAGCGCGCGTGGCACCAGGCGGGGAGGCGGGTTAAGGTGCGCGCAACAAGGAACTGGAATATGACCAAACGCAACGTGTACCTCGTCGGCATGATGGCGGTAGGCAAGACCACCGTCGGCCGCCAGTTGGCCACACGCCTCAAGTTCACCTTCCATGACACCGACCAGGTCATCGAGCAGCGTGCCGGCGCGGACATCTCCTGGATTTTCGAACTTGAGGGCGAGGAGCGCTTCCGGGATCGCGAGCAGCAGGTGATCGAGGAACTGACCGGTCAGGAGGACGTGGTACTCGCCACCGGTGGCGGGGCCGTGCTGCGCGAGGAGAACCGTGCGCTCTTGCGCGAGCGCGGCATCGTGGTCTATCTGCGTAGTGGCATCGACCTCATCCTCGAGCGAACGCAAAGCGATAGTCGCCGGCCCTTGCTCCAGGTAGACGACGTGCGCGAACGGATCGCGACCCTGACCGCCGAACGCGGCCCGCTCTACGAATCCGTCGCCCACGTCGCGATCACGGTGGATAGCCGCCCACCGAAGATGATCGCCAGCGACATCCACCAGCTGCTGAAGGGCTTCGACGGCTCCCGCGATCTCGAATCCGTGGCGAGCGCAGACGGCGGCGGGCCGTGACCGAGTGCATCGAAGTGTCGCTGCCGGGCGAGCGCGGCTATCCGATCCTGCTAGGCAACGGCATCCTCGGCGGGCCCGCACTCCTCGCACCCTACGCCGGCACCCAGGCGTTGATCGTCAGCAACGCCGCGGTTGCCGGGCTTTATCTCGACAAGGTGAGGCGCAGCCTCGCTGATGTCGACCAGGTCGACGTCGTCGAGATCGGCGACGGCGAGACCTTCAAGACACTCGACACGTACGCGACGATACTCGACGCCCTTGTCGACAAACGGCACAACCGGTCGACTACGGTGGTTGCCCTCGGCGGCGGCGTGGTGGGCGACGTCGCCGGTTTTGCGGCCGCAACCTACCAACGAGGCGTCGGCCTGGTGCAGATTCCGACGACACTCCTGTCGCTGGTCGATTCCTCCGTGGGCGGCAAGACGGCAGTCAACCATCCTGCGGGAAAGAACCTGATCGGCGCCTTCTACCAGCCGCGGGCCGTGATCGCCGACGTAGCGGTGTTGGCGACGCTCCCGGAACGCGAGTTCCGCGCCGGACTGGCGGAAGTGATCAAATACGGAGTTATCGCGGACGAGGGTTTCTTCGCCTGGCTCGAGTCGAACATCGGCGGTCTCCTTGAGCGCGACCCCGCCCGCCTCGTCCATGCGATACGACGGTCATGCGAGATAAAGGCCGAGGTCGTCGCCGAAGACGAACGCGAGCAGGGCCGCCGCATGATCCTGAACTTCGGCCACACCTTCGGCCACGCCATCGAGGCCGTCACGGCCTACCGGCGGTATCTGCACGGCGAGGCAGTCGCCCTGGGCATGGTCATGGCCATGGATCTTTCGGCGCGTCTCGGCAGGTGCGACCCACGCGACACCGAACGCCTCCACCGCTTGATCCATCGCGCCGAGGCCGTCCCGGCGGCATCGCAAATCGACGGACAGGCGTTGCTCGACGCGATGGGTATGGACAAGAAGGTACGCGACGGACGCCTCCGGTTCATCGTCTGCGACGGTATCGGACGCGTGTCGGTCACCGACGACGTACCGGCGCCGCTCCTTCGGCAGACGATCGCCAACGCCTCACGCCTTCGTTGACGGCTCGGCGCCAAACGCCGAGACTTAGCTAAGCTAGGTCTGATGGGAGTGTCGTGGATGCAGGTGAACATGCACGAAGCGAAATCGCAACTGTCGCGCTTGGGCAGATTGGCTTGGGAGGGCGAAGACATCGTCATCGCCAAGGCGGGCGAACCCTACCTGCGCCTAACACCGTACCGCGCTGGTTCCGCGGCGAGGCAACCCGGGGCGTTGGAAGGACGAATTCGGATCGCAGACGACTTTGACGAACCTGCCGAGGACATCACCGCGATGTTCGAAGACTCGAACCTGTTCCCCAACGCCGGCGACTCCTGATGCTGCGCCTGCTTTTGGATACCCATGTTCTGCTCTGGTGGCTCGCCGATGATCGCCGGCTTGGGCAGCGGGCACGTGAAGCCATCGCCGACAGCAGGAACGAAGCCTTCGCCAGCGCCGTCAGCGGGTGGGAAATCGCGATCAAGCGTGGGTTGGGGAAACTGGACGCGCCCGATGACCTGGAGGCCCACCTCGTGGCGCAGGGATTTAAGCCGCTTCCGGTTACCTTCCGCCACACGGAGCGGGTAAGCGCGCTGCCACGCCTGCACGACGACCCGTTTGACCGCATGCTGCTCGCCCAGGCGCACATCGAGGGGCTCGTTCTGGTAACCAAGGACGCGCGCATCAAGCGATACGGCACACCGACCCTCGATGCGTAGGGACCAATGGCATGTTCCGCGACCGCGACCCGGATGCCGTCCTCGTGTCGCGGGTCGACCCCGCCAATCCGTCGGCAAGCCACTCCCGACAGGGCTTAAGGCCCGCAGCGCGGCGTATATACTGCGCGCCCCTGCCGAACCGGAGTAGCCGCATGCGCCCGCATCGCAGCGTCGGAACACGATCCAACGCACACAGGTCGGCGGCACCCAAGGCACGGCGGTCAGCCTTGGCAACCGCTGCGTTCTTTTTCGTTTTCGGCGCCCTCGCTGCCGGCTGTGCGGAGCCGGCGTCGGATACCGACCCTGAAGCCGGTTTCGTCGTCGAAGGGGCGACGGGTGCCACCCCCTGGACCAGCCTCGTCGCCAACGACGCGGCGGCGGATTTCCATTTTGTCATCGTAAGCGACCGCACCGGGGGTGCCCGACCTGGCGTGTTTCCCTCGGCGATCCCGAAAGTCAATCTGCTCGAACCCGCTTTCGTGGTGAGCGTCGGCGATCTCATCGAGGGCTACACGGAAGACCAGGCCCAGATCGATCGCGAGTGGGACGAGTTCGAGGGCTTCATCGAGGATCTCGAGGTCCCGTTCTTCTACGCAGCAGGCAACCACGACATGAGCAACGCCACCATGGCCGAGACCTGGCAGGCGCGCTTCGGACCTTCGTTCTACCGGTTCGTCTACAAGGACGTGCTGTTCCTGGTATTGAACTCGGAACTGTTCGGGATGGTCAGCAAGCCCGACACGCCCGTACCGGGTCCGTGGACGCAGGACGAGCAACTCGCCTTCGTCGAGCGGACATTGGCCGAAGTGCCCGACCCGCGCTGGACCATCGTCATCGTCCACCAGCCGCTGTGGGACTACGCGAGCGGCCCGCGCGGCGACTGGCCCGAAGTCGAACGCATGCTTGCCTC
This sequence comes from uncultured Pseudomonadales bacterium, assembly GCA_964548145.1. Lineage (GTDB taxonomy): Bacteria > Pseudomonadota > Gammaproteobacteria > Pseudomonadales > Azotimanducaceae > VXYL01. Next base: position 3,827 of record CAZJRX010000318.1, read on the forward strand.
GAGGGACTACACCGTGTTCGCCGGCCACTTCCACCGCTACGTGAAGCTCGTGCGCAACGACAACCGGTACATCACGCTGGCCACCACGGGTGGCGGCAGCAGCCTGCGCGGCACGCCGTAC
>CAZJRX010000319.1:0-3947 GCA_964548145.1 uncultured Pseudomonadales bacterium
TCCCGGGCCTTCGCCTTTGCAAGAGTCGCCCTCGCCAACCTCCTGGTGATCCTGGTCCTCGTGGTGGTTGTGTTGGTGTTTACGTCCGGCACCGGTCGAGTCGACGTTACGCCAGGGTCGGCGCTGCTGCTTGAGACCCCGGGCGCCATCGTCGAACAGACGGGTGGCCGGGATCCCCTCGCGCTTCTGGCCGGCGGGCCACTGCGGGAGACACCCCTTCGGGATATCCTCGCCGCCGTCGACAAGGCCCGCGACGACCACCGCATCAGCGCCCTGGTCCTTGACACCTCATCGCTCGGCTACGTGGCGCCGGCGCAGCTCGAGGTGATCGGCAAATCACTCCGATCCTTCCGCGATGCGGGTAAGACGATCCTGGCCAAGAGCGACTTCTACAACCGCGACCAGTATTACCTGGCAAGTTTTGCCGACGAAGTGGCAATGCACCCGTTAGGCGAGGTCGCTCTCGATGGATACGGTGCCTACCGCTTCTACTACGGCGGCCTTCTCGACAAGCTCAAGGTCAACGTCCACGTATTCCGCGTGGGCACGTACAAGGCGTTCGTCGAACCCTATACCCGCACCGGAATGTCGGAAGCTGCCCGGCACGCGAACCAAGCGATGGTGGATCGGCTCTGGCGTGGTTTCATCGAGCGCGTCGCAGATAACCGTGGTCTCGAACCTGCGACCCTGGTCTCCTACGCGAACGCGTACGACGAACGGCTTCGCGAGGCTGACGGCGACACGGCACGCGCCGCCCTCGATCACGGCCTCGTCGACAAGCTCCTCGATGCCGAGGCGATGTCGGCGCGCCTGAAGGACTTGACCGGCGAAGGCGAATCGTTCGTGCATGTCGGTCTCGGCGACTACGTCGACCCGGAATTGCCACCCCTTTTCGGGGACACGGTTGCCGTGGTTCCCTTGAGCGGAATGATCGTCATGGGCGACGCGCCACGTGGATTCATCGGTGCCCGCACGGTCACTGGGCTCCTTGAGGAGATTCGGGAGGACAACCGCGTCGGCGCAGTCGTGCTGCGTATCGACTCCGGCGGCGGCAGCGCCTTCGCCTCCGAAATGATCCGGTCGGAAGTAGCCCGGCTACAGGACGAGAACATCCCGGTCGTCGTCTCCATGGCCGGTACTGCGGCGTCGGGGGGTTATTGGATCGCCGCCACCGCGGACGAGATCTGGGCGGCGCCCACGACGGTGACCGGGTCGATAGGCATCTTCGCCATGGTGCCCACCTTCGAGGACGCCCTAGGGGCCGTTGGCGTCACCCGCGATGGCGTTGCCACAGGCCCCTTCGTCGGCGCACTCGACCCGGTCGGGGGCATCGGCGACGCCATGGCCCGGGCGCTCCAGTCGAGCGTCGAACACGGCTACGGTCGCTTCATCGACCTTGTCGCGGGAGGGCGGGACCTCCCCCCCGAAGACGTGGAAGCCATCGCCCAAGGCCGTGTGTGGCTCGGCGCTCAGGCGAAAGAACACGGCCTGGTGGACCAACTAGGCCACCTTGACGAGGCGATCGCCAGCGCCGCCGCTCTCGCCGGTCTCGAGAGCTACCAGGTGCGCTACGTGGAGGAGCCGCTGTCAACGCAGGAACTGCTGATGCGCCAGTTGCTCGACGGTGTGGGCTTCGACCTGCCGACAGCGGGGTTGCCGGGGACACTCGGCCACCGGTTCGCAAGGGAACTCGGCCTGCTCGGGTCGCTGAACGACCCCCAGCATCTCTATGCCCTGTGCGAAGGGTGTCCCGTCGCGGCCTATTGATCCTGCCAGTAATCGCGCACCGCAGCCTTCATTTCCCCAGCCAACAACACGATGCCAACGAGGTTCGGCAGCGCCATGAGCGCCAGCGTGACCGCAGACACCAGCCAGACCAGCGAGGTGTCGAGAACCGTCGCCAGGAAGAAAGCGACTACGTATACGCCCCTATAAGGCATGATCCACCGCGTGCCGAACAGATAGGTGATCGCCCGGTCGCCGTAGTACGACCAGGCGATGGCGGTGCTGAATGCGAACAGGACCAGGCCGATCGTTACGGCGTATTGGCCGTAGGCACCGAAAAAGCTCCGCTTGAAGGCTTCCGACGTCAACCGCACCGAGTGGACCAATGACTTGCCGTATAGCGTAATGCCCGGCGTTGCAAGCGCACCGTCAGAAACGTCGACCCGGCCCTCGAAGGGGTTTCCCCGGGCGTCGAGGAATCGTACGTCCTCCGCCACCGACCGCTTGTGCATTACCGTTATGTCGGCATCCTGCAGACGCCCCTCGGCAACCGTGAAGTTGCCGGTTGCCAGCTCGATCTTGGCGACGTCGTACTTCACGCCGTCGATGGTCACCCCGTCGTCCTCGATGTCATTGAGGTAGGCGTGCAGGCTGGCGACGTGTTGCGGGTTCGAATCGGTATAGATACCTGCCACGAACCGGGTGTCGAAGGTATCGAACTCGTTGTCGAACTTATCCTTCCAGGCACCGGAGGCGAGAATCACGATGCCCGTCAACGTGCAGATCACCAAGGTGTCGAGGAATGGTTCGAGAATTGACACCAGGCCCTCGGACACCGGGTCGTCGGCCCGGGCGGACGCGTGGGCGATGGGTGCGGAGCCCTGGCCGGCCTCGTTCGAGAACAAGCCCCGGTTCACGCCCCGGTTGAATGCGTAGGCGAAGGTCGCACCGAGGAATCCGCCGCTGGCGGCGGAACCGCTGAACGCGTCGCTGAAGACCGCGGCAAAGGCGGGCCCGACCTCGTGGTAGTTGGTCGCCAGCACCGCGAACGCGCCGATGGCATAGAGGATGCCCATCGCCGGGACGATGGCCGCTGCCACCCGGGCGATGCGTTTGATGCCGCCGATGATGACGAGCCCGAGAAGCGTCGCGAGCACTAGGCCCGTGATCCAGGTGGGTATCTGGAATGAAGCGTTGAGCCCCTCCGCCATGTTGTTGCTTTGGGGCATGTTTCCCGACCCAATGGTGCTCAATACCGTGGCAGCGGCGAAGAACACGGCAAGCCACTTCATGTTCAGCCCCCGCTCCATGAAGTACATCGGGCCGCCGGCGATCTCGCCGTTGTCGTCCTTGACCCGGTACTTGTGGGAGATGGTCACTTCCACGAACTTGGTCGTCATTCCGACGAACGCGGTGGCCCACATCCAGAACAGCGCCGCCGGCCCGCCGAGGAAGATCGCCAATGCCACCCCGCCGATGTTGCCCGTACCGACGGTTCCGGAAAGGGCCGTGGCAAGCGCTTGCAGATGCGTCGTGTCACCTTCCGCGTCCGGACGGGTGTGGTGGCCCAACAGCACGCCCCAGGCGCGCTTGAAGTACCGGACCTGGGGGAACCCCAAGTAGATCGTGAAGAAGCACCCGACCCCCAGTAGCACGTATGGGAAATACAACGCGCTGCCAAGCAGGTTGTCGAGACCGGTGAGGGCGTTCTCTATGCCCAAGGCAATCGCTTCCACCGTCGCCGCCTACCGTGGGTCGAACAGGGCGGCGCGCATCACGGCATACAGTTCGTGCTGATCCATGACCCCGCCGACGCCCACCGCCCCGGGGCCCGTCGCGTAGGCCGGCACGTCTTCGCCAGCGTGTGTCTCCGCGAGCATGGGGTGGGTCGCGCGCTGGCGGTAGTTGGGATCCGTGGGTTCCAGCTCGGCTTCGCCCCGCCGGGCACCGGGGCCATTAGCATAGCCGAGCGTCGTATATGCGACACCGGCCATGTCCTTTAAGGGGCTACCATCGATCCCGGCGGCGTAGCCCAGGATCGGATTGCCGCGCGCCGAGTAGCCCGCAATGGTGAGGGTATGGCTGTGATCCGCCGTGACCACGATCAGTGTCCGGGCCGCGTCGGTCATCTCGACGGCAACCGCCACCGCTTGGGAGAACGCAATCGCATCGACGAGCGCCCGGTAGGCATTGCCGGCATGATGTGCATGATCGATGCGGCC
>CAZJRX010000320.1:0-3888 GCA_964548145.1 uncultured Pseudomonadales bacterium
CATGTGCGCACACGGGACCAAAAGACCGGCGAGGGCGCGGCCAGCGCAGTCTGTGATCGCTCAAACCCTTGGATAGTCTCCACAGCCATCTGATATGTAGGGAGTTTCGTCACCGCATCAAGCGGCTGGTGAGAAATGCGGGCTAGGAACCCGCGTATCGGCGGGCAAGCGCGTCGGCGAGATCTGCCGGAAACGTCGCTGCGCCGGTATCGAGCGTGTCGACGAGTTCGCTCAAGTGCTCGTTGTCCTCTCGCCCGTTCCACACCTTGCGGTAATGGCCGCTGGCGTAGCCATTGGCCTGCCGGAACACGTTGAGAACGTTCTTCGCGACGTAGGTCTCGTACAACTCGTCGAACGTCATGGGCAGGGCGCACATCACCCCCGCAAACGCCCCCACATCGAACCCGTGTGTGCTCAGGCTCGATCGGGCGAGCTCCTCGACGGCGACACGGAAGTCCGAGCGGGATGGCGCCGCGAGGGATTCAACCAGCTGCTTTGCGAGGCCCAGGTTCACCTCGTCGGCACGGATCAGTTCCGACAAGCCGAAGTGCCAGATGTCCACCACTTCCAAGACGACCTGGTCGCGATCCGGCGTATGGCGTTTCCACCACTTCCAGCCGAAGTGGTCGAGGAGCTCGGCGCACTCAACCCATACCGCCCGATAGTATTCGTGGCCCTGGGCGTCCCACTCGGGGTGGATCTGCTCGTTGTGCCGGCGCTGCATCGCGGCCATCGAGGCCAGTCGCTTCCAAGTGTCCTCGATCGACATCCACGAACCCATTGCCGGACCCACCCGCCGTATTGTGCGTCAATGCGCGCCCGTCTTTAACCCTCCATGGAACAAACGACACTCCCATCCGTTTCCAGCCGCCCGCCGCTACCTATCGGCTTGAAACGCACCCAGACCCCGCGGGCGGCGGTCGTATCGCACGGTGCCAAACCGACTTGGCGTTCCCGAACACGAATACAGACCATTTGGCACGGCGGCTCCGAGGGCGTATCGTCCGCACCTAACGCATCGGTGTAGGGTCCGCCAACGGGATCCGCCGACGTGTCAGGAGACGAAATTGAAGATCTATGTCGGCAATATGCCCTACTCAGTAACCTCGGATGAACTATCTGAGCTGTTCGGTCAGCATGGCCAGGTGTCGGAAGCCAACGTCATCATGGACCGAGAAACAGGACGATCCAAGGGATTTGGGTTTGTCGAAATGCCCAACGACGCCGAAGCCAAAGACGCGATCAACGCCTTGAACTCCACTCAGATGAGCGGTCGTACATTGCGCGTCAGCGAAGCCCGCCCACGCCCCGACCGCGGCGACCGCGGCGACCGCGGTGATCGCGGCGATCGCTGGCGTCGCTGACGCAACTACCGCCATCGGGATATCTGACCCGCGACGGAGGCGAGCGCCTCCGTCGGCGGTACGTTGAAATTTGCCTGGTGTGGACCCACATTAGGCTGGTATGAATCACGATTGCCGACGCGGCACCTGCGCAAATGCCTAAGCTTCCGCTGCTGCCCCTGAAGAACGTCGCCGTATTCCCGGAGTTGATCCACGCGCTCATCGTCGGTCGACCGGCATCCCTCGCGGCTGTCAAGGCGGCCGTCGAAGCCGACCGCGAAGTTCTGACGGTGCTCCAGAAGGATCCCGCCGACGAAAGGCCCTCCCGCACGGGACTCTACGACATCGGCACCGTGGCAACGGTGACCCGGATCGAGCAGCGAGACGGGGGCGCACAGGTGATCGTCAAGGGACTGCGCCGTGTCCGTGTGCATGGCACCAGTCGTGCCGATGGCGGCGATCACGGCGACGACGATGCGACCGTCTACGTCGAAGCCGAGGTCGAGGAACTGCCCTTGCCCACGCTTCCCGAGTCCAGCGAGAAACGCGCCAAAGCGGCCGCCTTGATCCGCGACAACCTCGAAACCGCTCGGCGCATCGCCCACATGGCATCGCCGCAGGGATCCCAGAATGCGGATCAGATCTTCCAGCAGATGGTCGCCACGATCGACGATCCCGTTACACAGATGTACCGCATCGTCGTCCTGGCCGACAACGTCGAGCAGATCGAGAAGCAGAAGATTCTCGAGATCGACGCGATACAGCCCTTCCTCGAAGCGATACACCACCTCCTGCGCCAGGAGATCGCCATCCTCGAAATGCGACGCGATCTCGAGTCCCAGGCACGCGAGGGCATCGAGCAGCAGCAGCGGGAACACGTCCTGCGACACCAGAAACGCGCCATCGAACAGGCCCTCGGGGAAGATGACGACGACGAGGACATCGCCGATCTGCGCACGCAGCTACGCAACGTCAACCTACCCGAAGACGTTCGCAACGAAGTGGAACGCGAGCTCAAACGGCTCTCGAAGATGTCGACCAACGCCGCCGACTACCAAGTGGCGCGTAGCTATCTCGAACTCATAGCCGAATTGCCTTGGAACGTCATCACCGAAGACACGCTGGACCTCGACCATGCCCAAACGGTCCTCGACGAGGACCACTACGGTCTGGACGACGTCAAGGAACGTATCCTGGAGTCGCTGGCCGTACTGAAGCTGAATCCCGAAGCCAAGGCCTCGATACTCTGCTTCGTCGGGCCGCCTGGCGTCGGCAAGACCTCGCTTGGCCAATCCATCGCCCGCGCTATGGGTCGCAAGTTCGAACGCATGAGCCTTGGCGGGCTGCATGACGAGTCGGAACTGCGGGGCCACCGTCGCACCTACATCGGCGCGATGCCCGGGAGAATCCTGCAGGCCGTGCGCCGAGCCGGCGTACGCAATCCCGTACTCATGCTCGACGAGGTCGACAAACTCGGCCGCGACTTCCGCGGCGACCCTTCGGCCGCGTTGATGGAGATCCTCGACCCGGCACAGAACAAGGAGTTCCGAGACAACTACCTCAACCTGCCCTTCGACCTGTCCAAGGTGTTCTTCATCACCACCTGCAATCATCTCGATGGCGTACCGCGCCCCCTCCTCGACCGCATGGAGGTGCTGGAACTCACGGGCTACAGCGAACTCGAGAAGCTCGAAATCGCGCGCCGCTACCTGATACCTCGACAGCGCGAAAACGCCGGCGTCGCCAACGAGCAGCTCGACTTTACCGACGACGCCTTGTCCTGGGCCATCCGGCGTCACACCCGGGAAGCCGGCGTACGCGAACTGGATCGGGTGATCGGCCGCGTGGCGAGCAAGCGCGCCCGGCAGATCCTACAGTCCGAGGCGACTTCGGAACCGATCACCGTGGACGACCTGCCGGATCTCTTGGGTCCGGAGAAATTCAAGACCGATCGGCAGCGCAAGGCCCTTGTCGCCGGCGTGGCGCCGGGGCTCGCCTACACGGAAACGGGCGGCGACGTCCTCTACGTGGAAGCGACGCTTACCCACAAGGACGACAAGACCATCATCACCGGTCATCTTGGCCAAGTCATGCAGGAATCGGTGCAGGCGGCAAGATCCTACATCTGGTCGGTCGCCGAAGCGCTGAACATCGACCGCGCCACCATCGAGGGGAACGGGATCCACGTGCATGTTCCCGCCGGTGCGGTACCCAAGGACGGACCGTCGGCCGGCATAACGATGGCGACCGCATTGGCGTCCCTATACAGCAACAAGCGCGTCCGGGACGACATCGCAATGACCGGTGAGTTGACGCTGTCCGGGCTCATACTTCCGGTCGGCGGCATCCGCGAGAAGGTACTCGCCGCACATCGAACGGGCATACGGCACGTGATCCTGCCCCGCGACAACGAAGCCGAACTCGCCAAGTTGCCAACGCCGGTGCGCGACGAAATGACGGTGACGCTGGTAGACCGGCTCGAGGATGCCGTAAAGGTAGCCATTCCCGACCTAGCAGCCCGTCGGACTTCGTCGCGCTAGCGTCG
>CAZJRX010000321.1:0-3861 GCA_964548145.1 uncultured Pseudomonadales bacterium
TTCTTTCCCCGCTACAAGGCACTCTTGATGGATACCGGACGGATGACCACCGAAGACCTTGCTGCCAAGCACCTCGACGTCGACCTAAGGAAACCAGACTTCTGGCGCGACACGCTGGCCATGATCGAACCGCGCATCGACCACTTCGAAGCGCTGGTGAACGCGAGCACGCAGTCATGAGCGCCGCAGAGTCTGGCCGGTCGACGTGCGTCGAACAACGTGCAATTCAACGGGTCGCGGATTTGTTCCGTGAACGATGCTTGATCGCCGCGATCTCGTCGGCGTTCCTCGCGCTCTCGATCACGGCCGCCCCGGCGGAGGACTACCTGTCGCCGGAACTCCGCGCCAAGGTCGAGAACCTCAAGGCGGCCGTCGAGGCGGCGCCGAGCACCGTCGTCACCGCCAGGGATCGTGCCCAAACGCTCTGGGAATGGCTGAACGCCTATTCCCTGACCGGGGGCTACATGCCCGTCAACGCCACCGCGACCGTGTCGGGCATACTCGCCTACGAACGAGTCGGGGGGTTCGGCGGACTCGACAACACCGTCCGGGAGATCGCGGTCCTGGATGGCGACCCGGATGCTCTCGGCACCCTGTCCGCCGACACCGGGCCCTTCGAAGTACGTATCTACGCGACAATCCGTCAGACCTACACGGTGGGCACGCGCGACATCCTCCCGGGCGGCGGGTTCGTCGTTACCCGCCACTTCATGGCCAACTTCGGCCGTTTCCAGACCGAGGATCCGGCGGCGGACAACTACATCGCCATCGCGTCCTCCAATCCGGGCGTGCGCTTCTCCCGCTCGACGGTGCCGCTGGGCGGAATGCACGGCGGCTTCCGAAGGGCGATCGACACGTTGACGTTCCGGGTCGCTTCGGGACGCCTGACACAGGGCGACACGGTTACCATCACCTACGGCGACACGGTCGGCGGCGGCCGGGGCTTGCTGATGCCCGACTTCTCAAGCGATCGCATGCCGTTGCCCTTGTACGTCGTGTTCGACGAATCCAACCTGCTGATAAGCCTGCCCATCCAACCCATCCGCATCGTCGGATCAAGTGCTGCCGGCGTGCACGGATTCGCACCGTCGGTCGTCGCCGTCGGCGAACCGTTCGAACTGTCGGTGCGCACCCAGGACCGCTACTACAACCGCGCCAAGGCGCCGATTCCGGGTTGGGAGGTTTTCGTCAACGGCGACAAGTACGCGGATATCGAAGCCGGCGGCGAGGCCATCAAGGTCCTGAAGGGACTGAGCTTCCAAGCGCCGGGCGTCTACCGGTTCTCGTTCCGATCCAAGGACGGGACGATCGAGGGGACAGCCAACCCGATCCTCGTGGAGGCGAACCCGGCAAGGCGGATCTACTGGGGCGACACCCACGGCCACTCGGGTTTCGCGGAAGGCATCGGCACCCCGGAGAGGTTCATGGTCTGGGCCCGGGACGACGCGCGGCTCGACTACGTCACCCATTCCGAGCACGACATCTGGATGGACGACTTCGAATGGAACGTCCTCGCCGACAATGTGCGGCGCTACTCGACACAAGGCGAGTTCATTGCGTTTCTCGGCTACGAATGGACGGTCCGGAACACCCAGGGAGGGCATCACAACGTACTGTTCCGGACCCCGGACGAACGCCAGAGGATCCCGGCCCAGGAGTTCGGCACCCTGTCGCTGCTCTACCAGGGGCTGCGTACCCACCACGCCCCCGAAGACGTGGTGGTGATACCCCACGCCCACCAGTCCGGCGACTACCGGCTGAACGACCCGATGCTGGAGCCGTTGGTCGAGATCATGTCCCAGCACGGCACGTTCGAGTGGTTCGGACGCATGTATTTGAAGCACGGTCACCAGGTGGGCTTCATCGCCGCCAGCGACAACCATCTGAGCCAACCGGGCTACACCGCGCCCAAACCCGGTGGGCTGTCCCAGGCAGGCGGTCTCGGTGCCCTGCGCGCCGAAGCGCTGACGCGGGATGCGTTGTTCGACGCGATGCGGAGTCTTTCGACCTATGCCACGACGGGCGACCGCATCATTCTCGACGTCACCCTGAACGACGGCGGGATGGGATCCCGAGTGCCGTTCTCCGAAACGCGCCTCGTCAAGGGTCGCGTGATCGGCACCGCGCCCATCGACACCATCACCCTCGTCAGGAACGACGAGGAAATCTGGGCGCACGACTACCTGACCGACCAGGACACGAGGATCTTGGAGGACGGTGAGTTCCTCCTGACCTTCGCCTCCGACTCCATGCCTTTCCACCCCAATGACAACCCCCGGGGCTGGCGGTGGTGGCGGGGCTCGCTCACGCTTGAAGGTGCGCGAGTGGCCGACGCCCAAGGCGCGGACTTCCACACCACCACCGCGCATCGGCTCGACGTGACCGAGCAAGGGGGTCTCGAATTCGCGACCTACACCCGGGGCGACACCAGCACCATCACGCTCGACCTCGCCGATGTCCGCCGGGGCGCAACGCTGACCCTCAAGCTGGCGGCCGGTGCCGAGTTCGGCGGCGGTCCGCCACGCCTTCGGCAGCACCGCAACGTGCCCGAGGCCGAGGTCGTTCTGGAGTTGCGCAACCTGGACCGGGGCATGTTGACGCGAATCATCCCCTTCGACGGCTACCTGGACACGGTGACCCTGCGCCGCCCCGTCGACGAGGGGTTGTCGGATGTCACGTTCGAGATCGAGGACGAGGGCGGGCGGCACGGCGACTACTACTACGTGCGCGTCAAACAGGCCAACGACGCGCTGGCCTGGTCGAGCCCGATCTGGGTCGGCGGCTTTCCGAAACGGTGACGACGATGGCTTTTGCTCTTCACGACAAACTGGCGGCGGACTGCGAATCTCTCGGCGACTTGGAGCTCTGCACCGTGCTTCTGATGCGCGATCACCGGTTCCCCTGGGTGATCCTCGTGCCGCGCATCGACGGATTGCGCGATTTCCACGATCTGCCGCGGGAGCACGCGCTGGTTTTGTTCGACGAGATCGACCGGGTGTCCCGGATCCTCATCGACGAGTTTCAGGCCGAGAAGATCAACGTCGCGGCGCTCGGCAACCAGGTGCCGCAGCTACACGTCCACGTCATCGGCCGGTATGCGAGCGATGCGGCGTGGCCGGGACCCGTCTGGAACGCCGGCGTTGTCCAAGGCGTCGACGAAGCGGTCGTTCGGAAACGTGCCCTAGTTCTACGTCGGGGGTTGGGGTTCTAACGCAGGCGCTGCGCACGGGCTGACAACCCACATGCCGGACGGCTCCGCGTCGGCGGCATTCGAGCACGCCGCCGCATAGGCGCGAATCGGACGGCCGCATCGCCTCCCGCACGGGGCGCGCAGGGACGGGCGGATTGCGTTTGCGCACCGGGGGGAACGGGCTTCGCCCGGGACATCCTGCTAGCATCCCGCGCATGGACCGGCGTAAGCTGCCCATCGGCATCCAGACCTTCCGCAAGATTCGGGAGGGCGGCGCGTACTACGTCGACAAGACGCCGTTCATCGAAAAACTGCTTGAAGATGGAACGCACTACTTCCTGTCGCGCCCGCGGCGGTTCGGCAAGAGCCTGTTCCTGGACACCTTGAAGGAGCTGTTCGAGGGCGGCGAGGAGCTGTTCGAAGGGCTCGCCATCCACGAGCGATGGGCTCGGCTCGCACGCCACCCGGTCCTGCGGCTGAGCTTCGCCAGCGGCCACTTCCAGACAACGGAGGGCCTCGGGTTCAGCGTGGCGGCGCAGCTCGAACGCGTCGAGGACGAGACCGGCGTGCGGACGACCACGCCATCGACCCCCGAACGGCTCGGCCAGCTCCTCCGCGGCCTGCACGAGCGCACCGGCCGGCGCGTGGTCTTCCTGGTGGACGAGTACGAC
>CAZJRX010000322.1:0-3814 GCA_964548145.1 uncultured Pseudomonadales bacterium
CGATGGGCAGGTCGAGTGCGTCGTTCACATGCACCATCACGATCTGATCGCCGCGAACCGCTTTGATCGCCGATACGTCTTGACCCGCGCGAAAGAAATGAAAGCAGTCGACGACCAAGCCCGCGTGATCTCCGAGCCCCGCCAACTCCAGGACCTCGAGCGCCTTCGGAACCCGGCCGCACTTCTCGACATGACCCATGGGCTCCAGGCCGAGCCTGACGCCCCTGGGGGCAGCATGTTCGGCAATTCGTTTCATGTTGTCGGCGGTGCCCTGTAACGTTCCGTCCTCGCCGAGCACGGGAAGCACCACATAGCGGGCGTCCAGCGTTTCGCAGGCCTCTAGGATGCCCACCATGACGTCAAGCATGTCGTCGTCGAGCGCGTAGTGCCAGCGGGTGAGAACGTCCTCACCCGGAATGAGGCCGGCGACAGGCAGGTCTCGCTGGGTCGACAGCCGCGATGTCCTCGCCATCGTGGCGCCCGAGCCGGCCTCGCGGTAGCGCGGAACCAGGAATCGGCTTTGCGCCGTGTTCCAGTCCGCTTCGGTCATCAGGTGCGGTGCCACTTCATGGATCCACATCTCCACCGCGCTGTACCCGCTGTTCGCCGCGAACGAGAACTTGTCCGCGAGGGCGGCCTTCTTGATCGTGATGGTGTTCAACTGCAGTGAAAGCGCGGGCGTCACCGTGTCACCAGGGTTCGATCCATGGCCGGAGGTCGAGCTCGTGGGTCCAGGCGCTTGGAGGCTGGCGGTGAAGGTTCCAGTAATTTTCCGCGATGGCGTCAGGGCCCAGTATTCCGTCACGGTCTTTCAATGCATGCCGCTCCGGGAACATTTCCTCGATCCACTTGGTGTCAATCGCCCCGTCGACCACGATATGGGCGACGTGGATGCCTTGCGGCCCGAGTTCCCGCGCCATGCTTTGAGCCAAGGCGCGGAGACCGTGCTTGGCGCCGGCGAATCCCGCGAACCCGTCGCCCCCACGCACGCTTGCGGTGGCGCCCGTGAAGATGATCGTGCCGCGCCGGCGGTCAATCATGCGGCGGGCGACCTCTCTTCCCGTCAGGAAGCCGGAGAAGCAGCCCATCTCCCAAACCTTGTAGTAGACCCGGGCGGTCGTCTCAGTGATGGGAAACCTGACATTTCCCCCGATGTTGTGCACCGCCACCTCGATCGGCCCGATGTCCCGTTCGATGGTCTCGACGAGATCGATCACGCGGTCTTCCCGGCGGCAGTCGCACTCGAACGGCACCGCCTTTCCCCCCTCCGATTCGATGCGCTCGACAAGAGGTTTGAGCCTCTCGCCGTGACGACTCGCGAAGCGACGCGCCACCGCGCCGCCTGTCGCGTCGCCGGCTCCCACTACCAGAGCAACCTTGGCATCGGTCATCTCGGAATACCGCTCGTCGAGGGGGGTCAAGTCAGATCCGCAACGTGCGCAGACGCAGGGCATTGCCGATCACGGAGACCGAACTGAGGCTCATGGCCGCCGCCGCGATCATCGGGCTTAGCAGTACGCCGAAGACGGGAAACAGCAAGCCTGCAGCGATGGGCACGCCCAGGGAGTTGTACACGAAGGCGAAGAAGAGGTTCTGGCGAATGTTGCGCATGGTCGCGCGGCTGAGGTGCCGCGCCCGCACGATAGCTCTCAGGTCGCCCTTCACCAACGTGACGGCGGCGCTCTCTATCGCGACATCGGTACCCGTGCCCATGGCGATTCCCACGTCGGCCTCGGTCAAGGCCGGCGCGTCATTGATGCCATCGCCCGCCATCGCGACGATCCGGCCCTGCCTCCGCAATTCACGCACGATTTGTCCCTTGCGGTCCGGGAGGACATCGGCTTCCACGTCGTCGATGCCGAGCTTACCGGCGACGGCTTGCGCCGTGGTCGCGCCGTCGCCTGTCAGCATGACGATCCGGATATTCTCCCGTCGCAGCGCTGCGATAGCCGCCGGCGTCGTCTCCTTGACGGGGTCGGCCACGCCGATCAGGCCGGCCACGCGCCCGTCGACCACGACGTACATCACGGTGGCAGCGTCTCTGCGGTGCGCTTCCGCGCGGCGTTCGAGTTCTTCTGCGGACATCCCCAACTCATGTAGGAGTTCCTGGTTGCCGAGTGCGACCCGCGAACCGTTCACGCTACCGCTCACTCCCTTTCCCGGGATCGATCGAAACTCCGTGGCCTCCGCGACCTGAAGCCCCCTTTCCAATGCGGCGGCGACGACGGCGTCGGCAAGCGGGTGCTCGCTGGATTGCTCGAGGCTGGCCGACAGTCGCAGAAGATCGTTCTCGCCAAGAGTACCCTCTGCCAGCACGGCAACGACCTTGGGCGCGCCCTCCGTGAGCGTGCCCGTCTTGTCGACGACAAGGGTATCGATCCTCTCGAGGCGCTCCAGTGCCTCGGCATCCTTGATCAGCACTCCCGCCTCGGCGCCGCGCCCGACCCCTACCATGATCGACATCGGCGTGGCGAGGCCGAGGGCGCACGGGCAGGCGATGATCAACACGGAAACCGCGGCCACCAGCGCAAATCCCATGGCAGGTGCCGGTCCCCACATCGACCAGGCCGCGAACGCAATCACCGCGACGGCGACAACGGAGGGAACGAAATAGCCGGCGACCCTATCGGCGAGACGCTGTACCGGCGCTCGAGTCCGCTGGGCTTCCGCGACCATGGCGACGATCTGGGCGAGCATGGTCTCGTCGCCGACGCGGTCTGCACGCATGAAGAACGCGCCGGTGCCGTTCAAAGTCGCGCCGATGACCGGATCGTCCGGCCATTTCTCGACGGGGATGGGCTCCCCCGTGATCATCGACTCGTCGACGGTGCTGTGGCCTTCGAGAACGGTGCCGTCGACGGGAATCCTGTCGCCGGGCCGTACCCGCAGCCGGTTTCCGGCACTGACGTCCTCCAGCGGGATCTCTTCGTCCGTGCCGTCGGCACCGATTCGATAGGCGGTTCGGGGCGCAAGTCGCAGCAAGGCCCTGAGTGCCCGACCCGTGCCCTCGCGCGCCTTGAGTTCCAGGACTTGGCCGACGAGTACGAGCACGATGATCACGGCGGCCGCTTCGAAATAGACGGCGACCGCCCCGTCGGCCATCTGGAATGCTTCCGGAAGCACGCCGGGCATCAACGTGGCCAGTACGCTGTAGACGTAGGCGGTGCCCGTACCCATGGCGATCAACGTGAACATGTTGAGGTTACGGGTTGCCAACGACGCCCAGCCCCGTTGGAAGAACGGCAGTCCGCACCACAGGGTGACGGGCGTGGCCAGCGCGAGTTGGATCCAATTGGAAACGCCTCGTGGAATGGCTTCCGTGAAATCGAGTCCCGGCAGGTGTCCGCCCATTTCCAACACGAGGACGGGCAAGGAAAGAACGAGTCCGATCCGCATGCGGCGGTTCATGTCGATGAGTTCCGGATTCGGACTCTCGTCGAGAGATACGCGCACGGGCTCCAACGCCATTCCACAGATGGGACAATCCCCGGGACGGCTCCTGACGACTTCCGGATGCATGGGGCAGGTGTGTTCCGTGCCCGATGAAGTGTCCGCCCGTGGTGGCGAAGCACCTGCCGGGAAGGCGTCCGGTGTCGCCTTGAATTTCGCCAGGCAGTGGCTCGAGCAGAACCAATAGGAATGTCCGCCGTGCTCGTGCCGGTGTTCCGACGTCACGGGATCTACGGTCATGCCGCAAACCGGGTCCTTGGTGAGCGTGCCGTCGTTTCGCTTGCCGTTTTGGTTCATGACGTCCACCGGCGCCGACTCATGGAAGTTCGACATTCAACTCTGCCCGACCGCTTCGGTGACCACC
>CAZJRX010000323.1:0-2078 GCA_964548145.1 uncultured Pseudomonadales bacterium
GGATGCTGACCACCAGCAGGGCCGCCTCAGCGGCACCCAGGAGTTCCCAAAGCTGCTGCAGCGTGACCCCAGGAACGATCGCCATCAGCGGTTCGGCCGTGTATTCGTTCACGAATCGCTGCAAACCGAATAGCATCAGCTTCGATTCCAGGCCCACGATGCAAGCCGTGATGGCATCCGGTTCGAGCTCCCCAAGAAGGGCTTCGGCGGCAACAACGGTCTCGCGCGCACGGGGCGTCGCGGCCCAACCGGAGTGGACCGCTTCGATGCCCGCCAACGTCACATGCACGGTGCGGTCCACCGGCGTGCCGGTCCTGGCGAGGATGCCGGTCACCTTGAACGGCAGTTCGCCGTGGTCCATGAAGCTCACGTCGCCGATACCGTGCGAGACGATGATGTCGTCGCCCACTGCGTAGCCCAGGGACTCCGCCACGTCGGCGCCGAGAACCGCGTCGTTGACGTTCACGAACCGCTCGCCGCCGGCGAAGTCGAGCGTGCGTCCCCGGGCGAACCGGTAGTGCTCGAAATAGCTGTCGTCGGTGCCCATCACGCGGAAGCCCCGGTGGGAATCACCGAGCGAGATCGGAATCGTCCACGCCACTTCCGGGCGGGCGCGAATCTCCCTATAGCTGTCCCAGCCGATGTTGTTGGTGGCGTCGCCGATGCGGAAAACCGAATACAGCAGCAGGTTGATCGGGCCACTGCGCGCCCCGACGATTAGGTCGGCACCGGAAATCGTGTTCGTGAAACTGGTCCGAGCTTCGGTCCGGACCCGGTCGACGCCGATCAGGAGCGCAACGCTGACCGCCACGGAGAGTACGGTGAGACCCGCCGTCAGGCGCCGGTTGAGCAAACTCTTGGCCGCCAGGGCGAAGAGAATCGCGCTAGCTCTCACCGATCGTCCCCTCCGTCGGCGCGAAATTGATCTCCGTCATCGAGACGCGGCGCTCGAACGACGCGGCGAGCGCTGGATCGTGGCTCACGAAAACCACCGTGCTGCCGGCGATCGCACACTCCTCCAGAAGCAGCTCCACGAAGGCGATCCGCGCGGTCGCGTCCATCGCCGAGGTCGGCTCGTCGGCAATCACCAGAGGCGGTCGACCGATCAATGCCCGCGCCACGGCAACGCGTTGCTGCTGGCCGATGCTGAGCTCCGTGACCCGACGCCCGCGCAAGGCGTTCGCCCCAAGGCCGAGCCGGCCGAGCAAGCGACCCGCCTCATCCTTGAGCGAGACCGAGTTCTGCAAAGCCACCGACGCCCGCGGCCGGGAGAAGTGGCACGGCAGCACGACGTTGTCGATCAGCGACAGGTACGGCAGCAGGTTGAACATCTGGAACACAAAGCCGATCTTCTCGGCCCGGAAGCGGTCCCGCGCCGCCGCCCCCAACACCGACACCGGCTCGCCGAGGACATCCACCGTTCCCGCCGACGGCGTCAGGATGCCCGCGACAAGGCACAAGAGCGTACTCTTGCCGCTGCCGCTCGGACCTTCGACGAACAGGCGCTCGCCCCGAGCGACTTCCAGTTCGGGAATGTCGACGATGGGTTCACCGCCCGCATACGCGAACTCGACACCGGTTAGCCGAATCGCGGACGTCTGGGGCGGTTCCATGGTCCGAAGCCGTTAGAAGCCGGTCAGTGCCGCCCGTGGCGATGCCGCCGTCAAGGTCTCGGCGACGGCTGCATCGGCAACCACCGCCTGGAGTTCGACCTCCTCGAGGCCGTCGAAGGTCGCCAACGCGGTTACCTCGAGCCACTCGGGGCTGGACTCGCAGCGGAAGTTGAAGGTTGCCTCGAGGTCGGCGTGCGCTCCGTCAACCTCCTCTTCCTGGTGACCGTCGCCGTCATTGTCAACGGTATCGTGGTCGTCGTGGTGGTCGTGGTCGTCGTGGGCCGCGTCCCCCGACGACTCGTGCGCATGCTCGTCGTCGCCCTGGCCGTCGGCGACGTACGGGACGTCGACCACGGGTTCGCCGGTCGACGTGCAGACTTCGGGCAGACGCAGGATGTTCTCTGGAACGGCAACGAGTCGCATCGCCGCCTTGAACGCGGCGCGCTGCTCTTCGTTCGTCGGCGC
>CAZJRX010000323.1:2088-3799 GCA_964548145.1 uncultured Pseudomonadales bacterium
TCTTTTGGTTGGGGGGCGGTTTTCCCCCCCCCCCCCTCGACTCCAGGGGACTCTCGAAGTGGGCGACGACCTCGGCGCCCTCCTGCGCCAACCTCAGCACGGCGTGGCCGTGCACGTGTTTACCGTGGGTCTCCGCGGCACTGGCACCGATGCCGAAACAAAGCGCCGTGGCGCAAACGATTCTTGTACGAATTGTCATGGATTGCCTCCATTGGGTGACTGAGTTGCCGGCCTGAGCCGGAATGGGTCATCCCCAGTGTGGAGGCGCGCGCGGCCTGTGCTCCCTAGCCGCCCTCGCGGCAAACACGCCCACGACCCGACGGACGTCGACGGCGACGTCGGGCCGGTGCGTCCCGGCGACCGGCGGCGCCGCCGTGGCCGCGCCGTCCGCTCGTTCGGCGTGGAGACACACCCCGCAGGACGCATCGCCATCGCCGAGCACGTGTTCGGCATCGTGCACCGTCACCCCGAGGAGCGCGCCGACCAACACGCAAAGGCAGAAAGCGCTTATCAACGCAGGCCGGCGCGGCATGCGGGTCTCGCGGCGCGAACAAACCATGGCGGGCAGGTCAGTATCGGCGCGTCCTCACAGCGCTTCGAGAATCGCTTCCGCCTTGCTCACCTCGAACGCACCCGGTGCCTCGACGGCGAGTTTGGTGACGACGCCATCGTCGACGATCATGGCGTAGCGTTCCGAACGGGTGCCGAGACCGAACCCGCGACCGTCCAGTTCGAGGCCGATGGCCGCCGTGAATTCACCGTTGCCATCGCCCGCCATGACCAACTCTTCGGCGTTCCGGTCCGTGCCCCAGGCATCCATCACGAACGCGTCGTTGACCGCGACGCAGACGATGCTGTCCACGCCCTTGGCCTTGATCTTGTCGGCGTTTGCCACGAAGCCGGGCAGGTGTGCCTGCGAGCAGGTCGGCGTGAACGCGCCGGGTACGGCGAACAGGACGACCTTCTTGCCGCCAAACAGTTCGCCGGTGGTGACCGACGTCGGCCGGCCAGCCTGCATCACGTGCAGGGTAGCCTCCGGTAACCTGTCGCCTTCTTGAATCGCCATGCTCGTTTCCTTAGGTAGTGGTGCAAAGCAACCGAGTTTACTGCACACGTCGTGACGTATCGATGGCCCAGCGTGCTACGGTAGCAGCCAGCTCGCATCACCCGCCGGGCTCGGGCCCGGGAACCGAGGGAGTCTCCTACATGGCCGGCACCATCGAAGCCATCTACGTTTCCGCCAAGCATGGTCAACCCAAGGTGGCTATTCCGCAGGCTGACCTGCATGCCGAAATCGGGTTGATCGGCGACCGCTACGCCGGCTACGGCGTCGTCTCCATCATCGAAGCCGAGGCGGTCGAGACGTTCAACGACACCACCGGCCTTGACGTGTCGCCGGGCGAGACGGGGCGCAACGTGATTACCCGCGGCATTCGGCTCAACGAGCTTGTCGGTCGCACGTTTCGCCTGGGCGACGCCGTTCTCAAGGGATTCGAGCTTTGCGAGCCCTGCAGCAATCTCGGTTCTCGCCTGGCCACGCAAGCGGTGGGTCGAGCAGCGGTCGTGAAAGCGTTCACCCACAGCGCGGGAATCCGCGCCCGCGTCCTCGCCTCGGGCGGGATCGCGCCGGGCGACGCGGTCGCTGCGGAGGCGCAAGGCTAGCCCTACCCATGCCCCACAAGCGGGCGTGACATTGGTTTTCTCGCGGTGC
>CAZJRX010000324.1:0-3772 GCA_964548145.1 uncultured Pseudomonadales bacterium
CGCTGTTGGCACCCGGCAGACACACCGTGATGGTGGAGGCCCGCCTACCGGGCACCGAGATCGTGTTGAAGACGGCGACGCAGATGGTTGATTTGGCGTGCCCGGACGTCGCTACACCCTGACGTTCCGCAAGTCCGGCACCCTTTCGGCAAGTGCCTATCGCTCGTAGAAGCCCGCCTCATGCCGGTGGTTCACGCCTGCGGTCATTCGGAGCAGTTTCTTCTGGGGCACCGTCACGCCAAGAAGCCACTCCTCGCGGAAACCGTTGTGCGGGTCGCATTGGAAAACACTACTGGCCGTTGCGGTAGTGGCCGAACATGGCGGTGCGAAGTTGGTCGGTGTGGTTCGCGCCGCCGTCGTGTCAGGTCTGGCTGTGAAAGATCACCACCAGGGCAGGTGCTCGTTCTTGGGGCATGTTCGTCGTTGCCGCCGCTTCTCGACGGGTTCGGTCCCCTGTAGTCTCGGTCGACCTGCAGCGGAGAAATGCACCATGGCGGACGCGGCTTACTCGCCTGAAATGGACCTTGGTCGCCTTTGGACCGAGATCCATGATCTCGGCTTGCAGCGCTACATCGACGACCTGGATGCCTACGGCTACACCATCGTCCCGCCGGAGATCGCAAGCCCGAACAGTCTCGCCGAGCGGATGCTCGAAGCCACGCTCGACATCGCCGAGCGACGTTACGGCGAACGGCCCGATCTGCACCGAGGCGAAAGGAACCCCGGGATCGTTTCGCCCTTCGGTGAGGCGATGAAGGCGGTGCTGCTCGAGGACCGCGTGTTCGAGGAAGCGCTGATGAACCCGGCGCTGCTCGCTCTGGCAACATATCTATGCGGCTACGACGTGGTCCTGTCTTCGCTGTCGTCGTTTATCAAAGGGCCTAGCGAAACCGTGTTCCGGTTGCATACGGACACCCGATTGCCATCGCCGCTGCCAACGCAAGCCCTGCTATGCAAGGGCATCTACCTGTTGACCGATTTCGACCGAGACAACGGCAGCACGGTCTTTGTGCCGGGTAGTCACAAGTGGTGCCGCAACCCGGGTGCCGGCGAGACGTCGGTTGGCGAAGGCCCTACCGGTCAGGCCGTCGCCGTCGAGGCGCCGGCAGGTTCGCTGCTTGTCTTCCACGGCAACGTCTGGCACGGCGCGCACAATCGCGTGGCACCGGGGCTGCGGGTCAGCGTGCACCTGCTCATGGTGCGGTCCCTCCTGCGGGCGACGGAGGACTTCTACGGCAGGATTCCGCAGGACGTGCTCGATCGGAACCAGCCGAGATTCGCGATCCTGACCCAGCAGGGGGTCGTGCCGGCGTACGTCGACAAGGAAGACGAGCGCGCCAAGGTCGCACGCGCGCAACGATTCGTCGCCGCGTTCGAGGAGGATTCGGGCTTGGACAACGATAGGAGAGAGTTGAATGCGTTTTGGATTCTGGCCATGTCCGTGGTTGCCGTTCACGGAGGTGATTGAACTGTGTACCCATGCCGAAGCAACCGGATGGGACGGCGTCTGGGTTGCCGACCACTTCATGGCCGCAGGAAGCACGCCGAGGCCGTTTCCGGAGGCATGGACCACACTGTCGGCGGTCGGCGCGCTAGTACCGCGAGTTCGGGTAGGCACGATGGTGACCGGCAATACCTACCGGCACCCCGCCGTGCTGGCGAAGATGGCGGCGACCTTGGACCACATCACCGGCGGTCGCGTGGTGCTCGGCTTGGGATCCGGCTGGCAGGAGAACGAGCATCGCCAGTACGGCATCGAGTTCAGCGACGTGCCCGGGCGCCTGGCCCGGCTCGACGAAGCGTGCCAAGTCATCAAGTCCCTCTATACCCAAGCCCTCAGCAACTTCGAGGGTCGCTACTACCAACTCACCGACGCGACGCTGGACCCGAAGCCGGTTCAACGGCCACTGCCGCTGTTGATCGGCGGCGGCGGCGAGAAGGTCACCCTTAAGATCACGGCGAAGTACGCCGACGAGTGGAACCACTGGGGCGACGCCGCCACGATGGCGCAGAAGGGCGCCGTTCTCGATGCGCATTGCGCGGCAGTGGGGCGGGATCCCTCGGAGATCCAGCGTTCGGCGGCGATTCTACTGTTCATCGGCCGAACCAAGGCCGAGGCCGACGCGCGTTGGGCCGCGTACTCAGGCGGCAATGAACCACCGCCTTCGCCGGGACGTATCATCGTCGGCTCGCCGGCGGAGTTGCGAGACGTCGTCGGCGAGTTCGAGGAGGTCGGCGTCGACGAGATTATCGTTTCGGACGCCACGCTTGGTGAGCACGCGGAGAAGTTCGAGGCGATGGATCTCCTCATGCGCGAGGTGGCCGGTCGCTAACGCCGCGACCGCTGTGGGCGAGACGCAAGTTCTGCCCGTCGCGCCCAGCCGGACGATCGCACTGTGCCCCACGCCAGTCGTGCCAGCGCACTCAGAACGCCTTGCGCATATGCCGCCGCGAATTGCCCGTTGGGTATTGGGTGGGCTCATGGTGTGCTTCGCGGTCGCCAAGCAGCTACCGCCGGCCGGGAACGAGTGCCCGCCTATTGAAGCCACCCGCTTTGGCAGGTGTGGGCCACCAGCCCACTAGCCACCCGTCCGACGTAAAGTATGATATTTTGTCCTCTAAGCTTGGAATAGTAGTCGAAATAAAGACTTTTAGATGCACGAAAATATGTCCCCGGCGATGCGTCGGAGGCTTCAGACGCTAGGCGAAGACCTGCGGACGGCCCGACGACGACGACGGATCACTCAAACGGACCTCGCTGCCCGGATGGGTGTGGCGGTCGGAACGGTGAAGCGGATGGAGGCGGGAGACCCCGGCGTCGCCATCGGGACGGTGGCGATGTGCCTGCTCGCGCTGGGCAAGGTGGAGAGGCTTTCCATGCTGCTACCCGAGGAGTTGGACGACATCGGGATGATGGTGGACCGGCAGAGCCTTCCCCGGCGTATCCGCAAGCGGAAGGGCGTCGAACGATGATGAGGCAAGTAAGGTTGGTGTTGGGGGACTCGCTGGTAGGGCACCTCGACTTCGAAGCCCGCACCGACAAGCAGATCGCCGTCTTCCGGTACGCGACCGAATGGACGGAGTCGGGCTTCGCCATCGCGCCGTCGATGCCGCTGGCCACCGGGACGTTCTATTCGTCAGCCCCGTCGTCGGATCCCAGGACCGCGCTGCCGGGGGCGGTCGCCGACTGCGCGCCGGACAGTTGGGGAAGGCGGCTCATCGCCCATGACCTGGGCGGGCGGCCTAGCGAACTCGACTACCTGCTAGCCGTCAATGACCGTACCCGGCAGGGGGCGTTGCGCTTCGT
Organism: uncultured Pseudomonadales bacterium; assembly: GCA_964548145.1. Classification (GTDB taxonomy): domain Bacteria; phylum Pseudomonadota; class Gammaproteobacteria; order Pseudomonadales; family Azotimanducaceae; genus VXYL01. The sequence goes on from CAZJRX010000324.1 coordinate 3,308, forward strand.
CGACGAGCGCGGCATTCCTCTGGCGGACAAGATCCCCCCGGTGCCGAGGATGGCGCTGCTTTCCGACATTCGGCGTTTGGCTAATGCGTTCGAGGCGGACAGAGGTGACTTGCGGGCTGTGGCTCACGAACTGCGGGGATCGGGAAGCACCTTGGGCGGCGCGCGGCCCAAGAGCGACTTCGAGGACGCGGACGGGATCTTGTATCTCGCCAAATATACGACGGAACGGGACACCCTTCCCATCGAACGGGTCGAGGTCGCCACGCTGAAGCTGGCGGGCGAAGTGGGTCTGCGGGCGGCCCAAGGCAGCTTGGCGCTTGGCCGGTCGAAATATCCGGTGGCGCGCAAGCCCGCATTTCTCACCAGCCGCTTGGTGCCATGATGGAACTCTTTACATATCCGATGGTTGCGGAGACTACCCATGGGTTTGAGCGATCACACACTGCGCTGGCCGCGCCCTCGCCG
>CAZJRX010000325.1:0-1405 GCA_964548145.1 uncultured Pseudomonadales bacterium
GATCCTCGACGTGAAGAGCGTCGAGGACAGCATCGACTACTACACCTCGAAACTCGGGTTCACCAGGAACTGGGATTGGCCGGACGACAGCGAAGACAGGACATTCGGCGCCGTCACCAACGGCGAAGTGTCCATCTTCCTGGACGAGACGCCGGAACCGATCCACCCCACCTGGGTCTTCTACGACGTCAATAGCGCCGACAACGTGTACGCGGCCTACCTCGAGGCGGGTGTCACCATCCGTGAGAAACCCAACGACAAGCCGTGGGGATCCCGGGAGTTCCACGCCGAGGATCTCGACGGCAACGTGTTGCGAATCGCGTCGCCGCTACCGCACGAACACGAGGATTGAATTGGAGGTTGCACATGTATTGTCCGAGTCCGAAGTCCGAAGTCCAAACCAGTCGACGCCGCGGCGAGCCAATCCCGCCGAGAGCGAATTTTGCCGAGACGTATCGCGCGTTCCGAACCAACGTAGACCTCGCTGAGCTGGCCCTGGACCCCAAGGAGATATTCGGAGATTTGCGCGACGAAACGGGCGAACGTGTCGTTGACCACCGTTTGATCATTGGAACGATCGGTCGAACTGCGACGCTGGCGGACGTGTTGTCGACACTCGAACCGTTGGACGAGGATTTCCCGACCGTGGACGATCCGCCGACCAAGCCGGAAGACTTGCTCTGAATAGCGCCCAAGCAATAACGCCTCGATGTCAATGTGGTAACAGAACTCGTTCGGCGAACGGAGAAGGCGTCATGCGAGTCTCGACCACCGGCAGAAGCGCCGACCCGCACGGGACAACGTAGGGGACGGGCTTGTCCCGTCCCGTCGTCCAGGTGAACGGGGGCGGAGTCGACGGCGAGTGGGTTATTGGGCCTTGCAGTCGAGAACCGGCACGTTCCAAACTCACGGCACCAGAACCTAAGAGAGGAGACCAACGATGGCCGAGCCTGCGTTAGCTCTTGACCGATACGACGTTCGACCCTTGAGCGGCGCCTTGGGGGCGGAAATCCGCGGCGTCGACGTGGCGAATCTCGACAACGAAGGATTCGCGACCGTACGCGCCTTGCTCCTGCAATACAGCGCCATTGCCCTGCACGGGCAGGAGGATCTCACCGACGACGGACTTCGCGAGTTCGGCATGCGCTGGGGCAAGCTGGATGTGCACGGCTACTCGCACACCGTTCCGGGCTACGACGACGTGCTCCTCATCTACTCGGATAAGAAGCGTCGGTCCTCGGCGGAGGGGTGGCACTCGGATGTGAGCTGGAAGGCGATCCCGCCGAAGATCTCGATGTTGCACGCCCGCCAAGTGCCCTCTGTGGGCGGCGATACGTTCTACGCCTCGCAATACAGTGCCTATGAAGACCTATCGGACTCGATGAAGACGTTCCTCGAACCGCTC
>CAZJRX010000325.1:1485-3767 GCA_964548145.1 uncultured Pseudomonadales bacterium
ATATCGACCTGATCCGTCGGCCGGCGACGCACCCGATCGTGATTCGTCACCCCGAGACCGGCCGCAAGGCTCTGTACGTCAATCGGGGCTTTACCCGACGTATCCCGTCGCTGCCAGCCGGCGAGAGCAACGCGATCCTCAACTTCCTGTTCAACCACTGTACGCGCAAACGCTACCAGGCACGGGTCCACTACGAACCGGGCACGCTCGCCATGTGGGACAACCGATGCGTCCAGCACTCCGCAGTGCCGGACTACGGCGACGAGGTTCGGGAGATGCACCGTGTCGCCGTGCTTTGCGACCAGAGGCCGTCTCGGTAGGGTCCGAGCCGCCCGTCTTGGGTTTCGCGGGCGAAATCCGCCAGGTTCGGCACGAGCAGCTCAAGGCCGATTGCCGCGCACGCGTCGGCCACGACCGCGACCTCCTCGGGTCCAACGCTCAACGAAACGTCGATGTCCTGGGTCAGCCGAGGCGCACCACGAAGAAGAGCGGTCTGGCCACCAATGAGAATGTGCGGCACGCTCCGAAGATCCGAGTTCCCGAGAGACCGACGCAACAAGGCGGTCGAATTCAGGCTGCCGGCGGGAGGCCATTCAACGCCCGCGCAACCGCGAAGTCCGCCTTGAGGTTCTCCCGCCAATCCTCACCGAAGTCCGGGTTGAGTTGCCGCGCCTCGATCCAAAGCGCTTCGAAGATCGAGAGCGCCTCCTCGAACGTGAGATCCCGAAAGGCTTCGCGCCGGTAGCGCGCCTCGAACTCGCGGAGCCGTTGGGTGTCTCGAATCATGTCCCAACACGGGCGACATCGCCCCTACGGCAGCAACGCGCCGCCGTCCACGTCGATGGTTGTTCCCGTCATGTAGTCGTTCGTGAGCGTCAACAGAATCGCGGACGCCACCTCGTCCGCCGTGCCGGCGCGCTTGATCAGAATGTTGCGGGTCGCGTTCGCCAGGAACTGATCCCGTGCCTCGCCCTGGACGGCGAACATCGGCGTATCGATGAGACCCGGCGCAACGACGTTGATGCGACGGGGCGCGATCTCCGGGGCGATGGCGCGGACGAAACCCTCCACGGCGTTGCCGACGGTGGAAATCGCTGACGATCCCGGATTGGCCTTACGGGCGGGGTAGCCGCTCACCAGCGTGATGGCACCCTGGGCCGCCATGTGCGCGGTGCCGAGGCGGACGCTGTTGGTGTAGCCCCAGAGCTTGCGAAACGAACCCTGGAAGCCGTCGAGGTCCATCTGCAGGAACGGCCCGGACGCCCGAGCGCCGCCGGTGGCCGCGTTGACCAGAATGTCGAAGCCCTCCTGTTCCTCGAAGAGTGCCGTCAGGGCATCGCGGTCGAGCACGTCGATGGTGCGAAAACTGACGTTGTCGCCGGTCGCCGCCTCGGCGTGGTCGATATTGGACTGCGACCGACTACCCGCGATCACACTCGCGCCTGCCGCCTCCAGTTGACGCGTCGCCGCGAGGCCGATGCCCGACGTGCCGCCGAGCACGATCGCCCGCTTGCCTTGTAGATCCATGTGGGGCTCCCCTCCGGTCCGGTTATTCGGCGACGACGTCTCTAGGCGTCTCGCCGGCATCGATGATCAGTTGCTTGATCTCGGCCAAGACCTTGGCCAACGTCGCCGGGTCCGTCCCCCGTATCACGAGCGTCGTCCCGTAGCCGTCGGCGTCCATGAAGGGATAGCTGCCGATATCGACATCGGCATGGCGATCTTGGATCTCCTCGAGTCCCGTGGCCACCTGGCTCTCCCCGAGATACGCGGTAACCGAGCGCGACTGCACAACCGCACCGCCTTCGAGTTGCACTGTCGAGATCATCGCCCGCATCACCGACGGAATGCCCGCCATCACGTAGACGTTGCCGATGCTGAACCCCTGCGGTCCGCCCGTGGCGTTCTCGATCAGTTCGGCGCCCCGGGGGATCCGCGCCATGCGCATGCGCGATGCCATGATGTCCGGCGCCGATGGCCGCCCCCGGATTCGTTCCGCGATGGTCTCGTTAATCACCAGGGGTACGCCGAACGCCTTGGCGATACAGTCGGCGGTGATGTCGTCGTGGGTGGGACCGATGCCGCCGGTGGTGAACACGTAGTCGTACTTGGCGCGGACCTCGTTGACCGCGTCGACGATGGCGTCCTCGGTGTCGGGGATCACCCGCGCCTCCCGAACGCGCACGCCACTCTCGCCGAGAACGTTGGCGATGTGGTTCAGGTTGGTGTCCTGGGTGCGCCCGGAAAGAATCTCGTTGCCGATGATAAGTACGCAGGCGGTG
>CAZJRX010000326.1:0-3754 GCA_964548145.1 uncultured Pseudomonadales bacterium
TGGCCAGCCCGTCTCGCGGTTGGAAGATCCACGCCTTTTGCGGGGCGAAGGCGAATTCGTCGACGACATGCGTTTCACGAACGAGGCCTATGCATACGTGCTCCGCTCGCCACGGCCCCACGCGAATATCCTCGGCATCGACACGTCCACGGCCCGGGCGTACCCAGGTGTTCTAACCGTCCTGACCGGCGCCGACGCCGTGGCCGACGGTCTCGGCACCATCCCCAACACCGTGCCGCGAAACAAGCGTGATGGCTCGCCGATGTTCGTGCCGCCCCACCCCATTCTGGCGGTAGGGCGCGTCCGTTACGTCGGTGAAGGTGTCGCCCTGGTTGTGGCCGAAAGCGTCGAGGCCGCTGCCGAAGCCGCCGATCTCATCGTCGTCGAGTACGAAGACCTGCCCTTCGTCACCGGCACCGCTGCCGCCGTCGCGTCCGGGGCGCCCGTGATCTGGGATGAAGCGCCGGATAACAATGCCTTCTTTTTTGAACTCGGAGACGAGAACGCGGTCAATGCCGCGTTCGACACGGCAGCGCATGTCGTGGAGACGGAGTTTGTGATTTCTCGAATCACGGCGAACCCGATGGAGCCCAGAGTGGCCGTAGGGCGGTTCGATAGGCGCGACGAGCGCTGGACGCTCTACAGCAATGTTCAGCATCCGCATACGGTTCGGAGCATCATCTGCGGTAGCGTGCTGAAGGTTCCTGAACACCGGTTGCGGATCGTCGCAACCGACGTGGGCGGCAGTTTCGGCATGAAGGGCATGGTGCACCCCGAGAACGTCCAGGTGTTGTGGGCCGCCCGGAAAGTGGGCCGTCCGGTTCGCTGGACCGGCACGCGTAGCGAAAGCCTTCTCGGCGACGCCCAAGCCCGGGACAACGTGTCGACGGCGAGGCTTGCTCTCGACGCCAACGGCCGTTTCCTCGCGCTTCATGTCTCGACGCTCGTCAATCTCGGCGCCTATTTGTCGATCTACGGACCGCACTGCGGTACCAACAACCTCGGCGGTCTCGCGGGCGTTTACGCGACACCACACATCTACACCGACGTCGTCGGCGTCTACACGAATACCATGAACACGGGCCCCTATCGTGGTGCCGGGCGTCCCGAAGCCGGATTCGCGATCGAACGCGTGATCGATGTCGCGGCTCAGGAGCTGGGGTTGAACCGTGTCGAACTCCGGCGCCGGAATATGATCCCGCCGGACGTCTTCCCCTATCAAACGCCGCTCACGTTCAACTACGACAGCGGCGAGTTCGAGAAAAACATGATCCGGGTCCTTGAGATCTCCGACCACGCGGGGTTTGCGGCGCGTCGGGCGGCGTCCCGCAGCCATGGTCGTTTGCGTGGTTTCGGGCTCGCCAACTGCATCGAAATGGCCGGTCCCGGCGGCGTTGACGAAACCATGGAGATCAGATTGCACCCCGATGGGACGGCCACGGTCCTCGTGGGCACCGATGCGCAGGGCCAGGGACACGAAACGATGTATTCCCAATACATCAATGAGTTCTTGGGGCTGCCGCTGGAGGATGTCCTCATCATCGCCGCGGACACCGACGTCGTCGCGCGAGCCCGGGGTACCTTCGGCTCGCGCTCGTCCTGTGTGGGTGGTGCGGCCCTGAAAGAGGCGGCAGACATCGTCATCGAAAAGGGTAAGCGGATTGCGGCCCACGTCCTGGAGACGGCAGTCGACGACATCGAATTCGATGACGGAGCCTTTCGGGTGGCAGGTACGGACCGGGAGTTGGGAATCGGAGAGGTCGCCCGCACAGCATACACGCTCGGTGCGCTGCCGAGCGGCATGGAGCCCGGCCTCGGTGCCGTCCGGACTCACGTTCCCCCGGCATCGACTTATCCGAACGGCTGCCATGTCTGCGAGGTTGAGATCGACCCGGAGACGGGCGCCGTGGAGGTGTTGACCTATCACGTGGTCGACGACGTCGGGCGGGCGATCAATCCGCCTCTCGTTCAGGGACAGGTCCACGGCGGTGTGTCGCAGGGGCTGGGGCAGGTGGTCGTGGAACAAATCGTCTACGACGAGGGATCGGGACAACTTCTCACCGGGTCGTTTATGGACTATTGCATGCCTCGGGCGGACGCTATTCCCAACATGGAAATCGAACACAACGATGTGCCGACGGCCGCCAATCCGATGGGCGTCAAGGGCGTGGGCGAGGCGGGTGCCGTCGGCGCCCTGCCGGCGGTCTTCAGCGCCGTTTCGGATGCCTTGTCGGAGCGGGGAATCAGCAACTTCGATATGCCGGCGACACCGCAGCGTGTTTGGCGCGCTCTTCAAGAGCCGAATGCCTGAAACGGTGCCGGAGTCGGCGCTCTGGGCCGGAGCCGGTAAGCGCCGCGGAGATCCGGGGGTTGTTGTATACCGGGGTTGGTTGCGCAACATTGCATCCAAGGGTATTGGGCATGGGTGTCGGACCCCTCATTTGTTGTTCGTCTGGCTCTGACAGCCGATCCCCCTGGCACCGGTTCCATTGGTGCGGACCGAAGGTCCGCCGCCGTGAGCGGCCAGGAATGCTGTAGCGGTTCCGGTCGAACCGGCACTGCTCTGGGGACCTCATCGGATCGGATGATGCCGCCACGCGTTCTCAGTCTCAGAGGGCTTTGGATCTTAAGCTTGATCCTTGCCGTGGCCGCTTGCGCACGGTCGACGCCCGCACCCGTGGAGAACAAAGGGGTGATCGGTTTCCACCCCAGGGATCAGCGTTCCTCGGGTACCGTGCCCGTCCCCGGCCGGATTGCCGACATCATCGTACAGAAGGGTGACACGGTCTGGGGGATTGCCCGCCGTACCGGCGTCCCGGTTCGGACCATCATCTCCGCGAACGATCTGAAGGCACCGTTCACGCTGTTGCCCGGAAAAGGGCTGAGAGTTCCCTCCACCAAGCGGCATACGGTTCAAAGGGGCGACACGATTTACAGGATATCCCGGCGCTACGGCGTCGATATGGCAAGCTTGGTCCGGCTCAACGGATTGAAGGCGCCCTACACGATACGTCTAAGCCAGCAACTACGGCTCCCGGCTACGGCGCGGCTGACCGCACCACCCCGAAACGTGGAAGGAACATCTTCGGTCGGCGCGAGGCGGACCGCGCGCGGAGTGGGCAAGCCCCTGCCGCCGCGGGGCGGCTCCCTGTTTGCGTGGCCCGTCGAAGGACGCATCCTGGATGGCTATGGTGCCAAGGGAGGCGGACGTTACAACGATGGCGTCAACATTGCCGCCGCTCGCGGTCAGCCCGTGCGTGCGGCGGACAACGGCATCGTTGCCTACGCGGGCAGCGAATTACGCGGACTCGGAAACCTTCTCCTGATCCGTCACGCGGGTGGCTGGATCACGGCCTACGCGCACAATGAAGCGTTGTTGGTCGAGCGCGGAGATGTCGTGAGGCGCGGTCAGGTCGTCAGCCGCGTTGGCCAAACGGGGAACGTCAGGTCACCGCAGCTTCACTTCGAAATCCGGAAGGGGACGCGAACGGTCGACCCGACCCGCTATTTGCCTCGGCTCACCTCGCTACCCGTTCAGCCTGACCCCCAGTCGGCCGGCCAGATCCTGCACGAACTGCCAGGCGACGCGGCCTGAACGGGCTCCCCGAGTGACTGACCATTCGATGGCTTCGGCGCGCAGCGATTTCTCGCCCGCGGGAATTCCGTAGTGCGCGACATAGCCATGCACCATGGCGAGGAATTCGTCCTGGCTGCACGTATGGAAGCCGAGCCACAACCCGAACCGATCTGAAAG
>CAZJRX010000327.1:0-3733 GCA_964548145.1 uncultured Pseudomonadales bacterium
GCTCGTAACGATCGTCATGTACACGGTCGCCGCGATGTTCGTCGCGGGAGGCAGTTCGTTCATGGCCTGGTGGGCGAGTACGGGCGACCCGGCTTGGGCCCTCGAGCTGATCGCCCTCGTGGGAATCAGTTTCGCCGCGTGGAATCTGGCCAGCTTCACCTGGACGCGCGACACGTTCAACGAGGCCACAGGCGACATCCGCAAGCTCCTGCGCGACTGGATGACGGCCCAGGACATGGCCATGGGCCTGCGCCGGGTCTTCGACATCCTCGATATCGAACCGGACGTCCAAGACCGTCCGGACGCGGTGCCGCTAAGGACTCTCGAGCGCGAGATTCGCTACGACAACGTCGGTTTCGCCTACGAACCCGACAGGCCGGTTCTCGACGGTGTCAGCTTCACGGCGACGCCCGGTTCCATCACCGCCATCATCGGCCCCACGGGATCGGGCAAGAGCACGCTGATGGCGCTTCTTTTGCGGCTATTCGACCCGGACCGGGGCACGGTTTCCATCGACGGTAGACCGCTTGCCGACTACCTGGTCGACTCGTTGCGAGGGAACATTGCGATCGCGCTGCAGGAGAACGTCCTGTTCGCGCTGTCGGTGCGAGACAACATCCGTTACGCGGCGCCGCATGCCAGTGACGAAAGAGTGGTAGAAGCGGCTCGGGTCGCCGGTATGGACGACTATGTCGCCGGTCTGCCCGACGGTCTGGACACCGTTCTCTCGGACCGGGGCGGCAAGCTGTCGAGCGGGCAGCGGCAGCGTTTGTCCATCGCCCGGGCCGTGGTACGCGACACGCCCATCCTGGTGCTCGACGAGCCGACGGCGGCATTGGATGCGGCGACGGAGCACCGCGTGATGCGACGCCTTGCCGAATGGGGCAAGGGGAGGGCCATCTTTCTGATCACCCATCGTATATCGACGATTCGCCGCGCGGACAACATCCTTTATCTGGACGGCGGTCGCATCGTGGAGAGCGGCGACCATGACACCTTGATGGCGCGCGAAAATGGCCGCTATCGGGCATTCGTCGAGGCCGAGGAAACCCTCATCGATACGACCCGCGGGTTGCGGACGGATGCTTGAGAATAATGGCTGAAACCACCGCAGCACCCAAACCGTCGTCCCAGGACCTGCAAGACGAACTCGACCGCCGCTCGAGCGGGCTGGATACCCGCACGAGGATTGGCGAGTGGGAAGCGCTCCGGATCATCCTTCGAAGCGCCGCCTACATCCGATTCTTCGGCTGGCGCTACGTCGCCAAGTTCGTCATGAAGTTCGGTGCCTACGTGCTGGCGCTGGCGATCCTGCCCTGGCCGACCAAAATGCTCACCGATCATGTGATCCTCGGCACCCCCATCGAAGAGGCCACGGACTACCCGCCCTATTGGGCACCGGTGATCGACTTCTGCCAGGGTTTTTCCGCGTTGGAGATATTGATCTTCCTGGTCGGCATCGGCCTTGGCATGGTGTTTCTGATCGGGCGCTACGTCACGGGGTACGACGATGGCGTGGAGGCGGGACTTGCCCAGGGTCACGACTACGCGACACAGGTCGAGAACAAGATCCACGGTGGCGGGAGCACCTTCGGCGGTCTGTGGGGCTACGTCGAGTTCAAGATCGAGGCTCGGCTCACGCAGGCTCTCAACCACACCTTGCGCGCCCAACTGTTCAGCCGAATCGGTGCGCTGTCGATGACGCAGCTCGAGGATCAACGCATCGGCGACTCGATCTACCGGGTTCTGTACGACGCACCGCAGATCAACGAGGTGTTCTACGAGATCACCCATACGCCGTTGATGTCCACGCTTCTCTACGCCCAGGCGATGCTCACCGCGTTGGCCACCTATTCCTATTCGGACATGCCCGAGATGTTCTGGATGACGGCGGCGCTTTTCCCAACCTGGTTCACGATTTCCCTGCTGTTCACGCGGATCGTACGGCGTCGGGGTCAGGCGGCGCGTGCTGCGGGCTCGATAACAACGGGCACGATCGAAGAAGGAATGGACAACGTGCTGGCGGTGCAGAGCCTCGGCAGCAACGTGACGGAGAAGAACCGGTTCGACGCGGACAGCAAGGAGTCCTTCAGGCGGCACCGAGCCGTGTCGCTCATGTGGATGGTCATCCCGGAGGTGGTCGGCACCCTCATTGCGCTTATCCAGACCGCATTCTTCGTGCTGCTCGTCCATCTGATTATCGATGGCCGGCTGACCCCCGGCGACTATGCCGCGATGTTCGTCTTCTGGGGCTATCTGCTTGGCCCCGCCCGATCGCTCGGCTACCTGTGGATCCGCTTCCAGGACAACGTCGCCGGCATGCGTCGCGTCTTCGCCATGATGGACCTGCCGGCGGAGGCGGACCTCGGCGGCGTTGAGATGCACGCCATCCGCGAAGGCGTGACCATGCGCGGCGCGGGCCTGGTCTACCCCGACGGTCGGCGTGCACTCGAAGGCGTGGATCTCGATGCCTCGGTGGGCCAGATCGTGGCGTTCGTGGGACCCACGGGTGCCGGCAAAACCAGTCTCGCCTACCTCATCCCGCGTTACCACGTGGCGAGCGAAGGCGAGGTGTTGGTGGACGGCCTGAACGTCAACGACCTCACCCTGGAAAGTCTGCGCGGCCAAGTGACCTACGTGTTCCAGGAGACGCAACTGTTCTCCGATTCGATCTTGGAGAACATCCGCTACGGCAGACCCGGGGCCGGCAGCGAGGACGTTGTGCGCGTCGCGAGGACCGCCGGCATCCACGACTTCATCATGTCGCTGCCGGAGGGCTACGACACGAAACTGGGCGGTGCCGCCGCCAGCAAGCTATCGGTGGGACAGAAGCAGCGCATCTCCATAGCCCGTGGGCTGCTGCGCGATGCGAAGATCCTGATCCTCGACGAGCCCACATCGGCGCTCGATCCCGAAACGGAGGAGTACCTGGTCCGGTCGCTGCACGAAGCCGCGAAAGACCGGCTGGTCATCATCATCGCGCATCGCCTGTCGACGATCGCCCACGCCGACAAGATCGTGTTCCTGGAGAACGGCCGCGTCATGGAGCAGGGCACCCACGACGAGTTGATTGCGCGACCCGACGGGCGCTACCGGGAATTCGTCGAACTTCAGACCGCAGCCGCAACCGACGACACGGGCAGCGGTTGAGGTACGTTACCCGGCGCCGGCGCGCCAGGGATTGATCGTCGCGACGCCCATCGGCTCGAAGTCGCCGACATCCCGGGTGACGACGGTCATGCCATGGACCAAAGCGGAGGCCGCTATGAGCGCGTCCCTCTCGGGACGTGGGTCGGGAACGTGCAGACCGGCACAACGCCTCGCGGTTGCAGTATCGATTGGCAAGACACGATTAGCGAACGCAGTGAGCAAGTGTCCGTCGAGCCATCGTCGAAGAATGTCCGCCTGCGCCGGGTCTCGCCGGGCTACAAGCAGTACGCCCTTCTCCAGTTCCATGATCGTGATTACCGAAGTGTAGAGACTGGTGGCCGACACGCTGTTCGACCACGCGAGTACGCCTTGATCGATTTTGCGCGAGGTGGCCTTGCGCAGCTCGGAGACCACGTTGGTGTCGAGCAGGTACATCTAGCGGGGCACTCCAGACCAACGAGTGGTGGCCATAATACGGCATCGCAAATGCGACTCGAGTGGGAGCCTTTTCCCGCGTTCAATAGGCTAGCGGGGGCACCCCAGGTCAACGAGTGATGGCCATAATACGGCATCGCAAATGCGA
>CAZJRX010000328.1:0-1229 GCA_964548145.1 uncultured Pseudomonadales bacterium
TGGAACGAGTACTCCTGGGCCGACTACGGCGAGCAGGCGCGCTTGGCGGGGCTCGGTTTGAAGGCCCTTGGACTCGACCGGGGCGATGTCTGCTCGGTCGCCTCGGAGGTCAACAAGGAATGGCTATTCGCCGATCTCGGCGTGATCTGCGTCGGCGGCGTCACCAACGGCGTCTACCCGACCGATGCATCCAACCAGGTCGAATACCTCATCAACGACAGCGGCACGCGTTTCTACTTCGCCGAGGACGAGGAGCAACTCGACAAGGTACTCGAGGTGCGCGAACGCACCCCGACGCTCGAGAAGATCATCATCTTCGACATGGAGGGCCTGCGCAGCCTCGACGATCCCATGTGCCTGTCGTTCGACGCTCTCAAGGAGTTGGGCCGCGAATACGGCGATGCCCGCCCGGAGGTGTGGGACGACGAGATCGACCAAGCCCGGGCGGAGGATCTCATGATCCTAACCTACACGTCGGGAACCACGGGCCCGCCCAAGGGCGCGATGATCTCCCAGGCCAACATGCTGTTCATGATGTCGACGGTGCAACGCTGCTACGGCGTCTACCCCACCGACGAGCAGCTCGGTTTCCTGCCCTTGGCCCACGTCGCCGGTCGGATGTTCTACACCTTCACACCCATCGAGTCCGGTTCCGTCGTCAATCTGGTGGAGAGCCTCGAGACCATCAACCACGACCAGCAGGAGGTCTCGCCCACGATCCACTTCGCGGTTCCGCGGGTTTGGGAAAAGCAGTTCTCCACCGTGCAGATCAAGCTCAAGGAAGGTACGGCCCTCGGCCGCGCCGCCTATCGTGCAGCGCTCGCCATCGGCGAACGTCGCGCGGCGCACCTCAAGGAACGCCGCCCGGTACCGTTCTACCTCGGCGCGGCCTTTTTCTTCGCCGAGGCACTGGTCCTGAAGAACATCCGCCGGCTCTTGGGCATCGACGAGTGCCGTTGGCTGTCGACGGCCGCCGCGCCCATCGCCCCGGACCTCATCGACTGGTACTGGGCGCTCGGCAAACCCATGTACGAACTCTACGGACAGACCGAGTGCACGGGCATTGCCACGGCGAACTTGAAGGATGACTTCCGCATCGGCAGCGTCGGCAAGTCCGCCCAGGGTGTCGAGGTCGCCTTGGCGGACCTGGGCGAAATCGTCATCCGTAGTCCCGGGGTCATCCAGGGCTACTGGAACAAGCCGGAGAAGACCGCCGAGACGATTCGCCA
>CAZJRX010000328.1:1325-3733 GCA_964548145.1 uncultured Pseudomonadales bacterium
CCGTATATCACCGATGCCGTGGTGGTGGGCGACAGGCGTCCGTACCTCACCTGTCTCGTGATGATCGACGACGAGAACGTCATGAAATTCGCCCAGGACAACGACGTGCCGTTTACCAACTACACGAGCCTCTGCCACGCGAAGGAGGTGGAGGATCTCATCTGGGGCGAGATCGAGGCGGTGAACACCCGCTTCGCGCGGGTTGAGACGATCAAGCGCTTTCGCCTGATCGATCAGTTGCTCGACCCAGAGGACGACGAGCTGACCCCGACCCAGAAGCTCAAGCGCAAGGTGGTCAACGAGAAGTATGCGGACTTGATCGAGGCCATGTATCGTGCCCCGTAGGGGACGCGACCGCTTCGCGGTCGCCCCGAGAATTCGCTGCGCGAATTCTCCCAAGAGACGGAGGCATTGACCGATGAAGAAGCTGTTGCTTTTGGCTTTCGCCGCAGCGCTTGCCGGGTGTGGCCCGACGGAGTCGACGGAGGAAGCAGATCCTGCTGTGAAAACGCCATCGGCGGCGGAAGCCGTCGAGGTCAATGGCGTGACGGACACCGAAGTAGTGCTCGGCACGCACACCGACCTTTCCGGTGCGATCGCCATTTGGGGCGTTGGCGTCTTAAACGGTGCGCGGATGCGGTTCGACGAGGTGAACGAGGCGGGCGGCGTCCACGGCCGCACCATTCGCTATATCGCGGAGGACACCCAGTACCAGGTGCCCCGGGCGATATCGGCGGCGAACAAGCTCATCAACCGGGACAAGATCTTCGCCATGCTCATGGCCGTCGGCACGCCGACCAACAATGCGGTGATGGAGGAGCAGTTCGAAGCGGGCGTACCCAATCTGTTTCCGGGCAGCGGCGCGCGATCCATGGTCGAGCCTTTTCAGAAGCTGATGTTCTCCCAGCACGGCACCTACTACGACGAGATCCGCGCCGGCGTGAAGTACTTCGCGGAGAAGGAAGGCAGGACGACGCCCTGCGTCATCTACCTCAACAACGAATATGGTCTGGAGATCGTCGAGGCGGCCCAGGACCAGGCGGCGGAAATGGGCCTCGAGGTGGCGGAGATGGCGGCCTACAAGATCACCGACAGCGAGTTCACCGCACCGGTCATCCGGCTGCGCAACGCCGGCTGCGATGTGGTGCTCATGGGATCCGTCCACCGGGACACGATCCTGATCCTCGAAGCCGCCCGCAAGATCGGCTGGGACGACGTCGCCTGGGTGGGCAACAACGCGGCCTACGGTCAGGTCATCGCCGACCAGGAGAGCGGTTCCGGCGAGGGCTACTATGCGTTCGTCCACATGGCCAAGATCTACGAGGACGACGAGTCCTTGTCCGAGGAACAGCGGGACTGGATGCGCCGCTACCGGGAACGCTACGACGAGGAGGCGGGGCTGCCGGCGATGGAAGGCTACCGCGGCGCGGACCTGGTCGTGGTGGCGTTGGAACGCGCCGGTCGCGACCTTACCCGAGAGAACTTCATCGCCGCGATGGAGTCCATCGACGACTACACCGACATCTTCGGCTACAAGGTCGCGTTCGGCCCCGACGACCACAAGGGCGTTTCGGAGTCGGCGTTGTCGGTGGTACGGAACGGTCGTTGGGTAACGCTCGACACGTCGATCACATACTGAGCGACCGCCGCAGCGGTGGCGATGCGCGATCCGGCGGAGAATCTGGCGCGTAGCGCGTCGCCATCGCCCGCCATGTCGGTGCGGGCGCTTGAAATCGGCGACGCAACCCCAAAGTAGGAGGTTGCGTCGCGATTCACTTCGCCGATGCCGCGTGGCACGGGGTGGTGTACCCTTCGAACCCGCAATTCGGCGGTTGGCGGCAACGGTGTCGCCGGGCAGGTAACCGACAAAGACATGGGAAAGAACCTACTACTCTGGCTAATCATCGGCGTCGTGCTGCTGACGGTGTTCAACAACTTCAGCGGCGGTGAGGAACCACCGCGCGTCGTCTACTCGACCTTCCTGCAACAGGTGGAGTCCGGGCAGGTCGCATCGGTGGTGTTCGAGGGCCAGGAACTGATAGTGACGCGGGTAAGCGGCGAACGGTACCTCGTGGTCATGCCGTCGGTGGGCGACGGCAGCCTGCTTGGCACGTTGAAGCAATCCGGCGTCGCCGTCGAGGGCAAGATGCCCGAGGAGCAGAGTTTCTGGGCGCAGCTACTGCTCGCGAGCTTGCCGATACTCATCATCATCGCCGTTTTCATGCTGTTCATGCGCCAGATGCAGGGCGGCATGGGCGGTCGCGGCAACCCCATGACCTTCGGCAAGAGCAAGGCTCGGCTCCTGTCCGAGGACGAAATCAAGACCACGTTCGCCGATGTCGCCGGCGTCGACGAGGCCAAGGAGGACGTCCAGGAACTGGTCGAATTCCTGCGCGACCCGAGCAAGT
>CAZJRX010000329.1:0-3642 GCA_964548145.1 uncultured Pseudomonadales bacterium
GCGAGTTTGTATCCCGGATTAGCAATCTCGACGTCGCCGAAGGTTGTGGCCGTGCGGTAGGGTAGGCGACACGCTGGCGGCGGTGCATTGCGGTAGGCCGCCTTGCGCCAATCCCGCTCGCTGGGATAGGTCCGGTGCCGGAAGCCTTGATCCGCGAACCGTCCCGCCATTGCCTGCAGCAGCGTTTGCGGATCCGTTCCGGCGACCAGGCGGTGTATGGGCTCGAATTCCAATGTCGGATCGTGGATGTTGACCAGTTCAACGAGGGCGTGGCGACCGGGGTGGTCTTTGGGAGCGCCCCGCTCGGAAGACTCGTCCCAGATGGCGCGCGCGGCTGCGAACGAATGGTTGCCGTCACCCATGGCATAGAGCATCGGCGGGTCGCCCCGAACCAATGCCCGTAGACGCGCCGCGGTGGTGTCGATGAGATTCTCCTGGCTCACCCAACGGCCACGAAGGCGGCCACCTCCCTGCATCAGTTCGAAGTCGTAGGCAACGGGCAGGTCGCAGTCCGCGAGAGGCTCGATCACGGTGTGGTCCGGGTCATCGATCAGCACCAGGATGTGCGGGGTTTCGACAACCGCATTGCGCCGGACCGCCATGCGTGTCGGTAGTCGTGCCGGATCCGTGCCCTCGGTGCTGCGGATCAGTTCGCGGGCGCCATCGCCCAAGTCGTAGGATGCAAGGTCGAGGGCCACCACCAGGCCGCGGCGGGGTTCGGCGCGGCCTACGTGGCGTTCGACCAGCATGAAGGCCGGTGGGTGCTCGACGAGGGTGCCGTCGGTGAGATACCCGCCCATTCGCCGGTTGATGCGGTCGATCGCGGCTTCCCGGTCGCCCTGGCCCAGATGGGCTTCCGGCAGCACGAGATCCAGTGTCGAGGGTGCCTCGCCGACGAGTCGCCGGGTCTCCTCCCAGTACTCGGGTTGCGAGGTGTATTGGTCGCACGCGATCACCGACCAGGTCTGCAGCGGAACCCCGGGCCGGGGCAGGAGCAGGTTCGGTACGAGGAGCGCGATGTCGGGGTAGTGTCGTTGCACGGTCCTTGCCGCAGGTTGGCCCAGGCTTGGTGTATGTTATTGCGTCGGGGGGATGCACGCATGACCTATGACCTCTTGATCGAGAACGGAACCGTGGTCGATGGATCGGGTTCGCCCGGCTACCGCGCCGACGTCGGCATCGAAGACGGTCGGATCGTGTTCATCGGCAGGAACACGGAAAAGTCAGCGAACCGGATCGACGCCGAGGGACATGTCGTGGCGCCGGGATTCGTGGACGGACACACCCATATGGATGCCCAGGTGTTCTGGGACCACCTGGGTTCCTGTTCCTGCTACCACGGCGTGACCAGCGTCGTGATGGGTAACTGCGGCTTCACCCTGGCCCCCTGCCGGGAGAGCGAAGCGGATCTCGTGTTCCGGAACCTCGAGCGTGCCGAGGACATCGCCCGGGACGCCATGCTGGCGGGCATCGACTGGCGATGGGAGACGTACCCCGAGTACCTCGATGTCCTCGACGGGCTGCCGAAGGGCATCAACTACGCGGGCTACGTAGGCCATTCGGCGCTGCGCACCTACGTCATGGGGCCCCGCGCCTTCGAAGAGCAGGCAACCGAAGACGACGTCGGGCGCATGGCGGACATCGTCCAGGAAGCCGTGCGCGCCGGGGCGGTGGGCTTCACCACTTCCCGTTCGCCGAACCACGAGACTTCCGACCACAAGCCCGTGGCAAGCCGGATTGCGTCCTGGGACGAGGTACGGACCATCGTCACCGCCATGGGCCGCACGGGTGCGGGGATGTTCGAAATCGCCGCCGAGGCGACCGGTCGCGATCCGGAGCGGATGCACGACTACCAGCAGCGACTCAAGTCGCTGGCGGTTGAAACGGGCGTCCCGGTGACCTGGGGCATGTTCGCCAACCGCCGGGCGCCGGAGGTCTGGCGCAGCTACTTCGATCTGCTCGACGAGGTCGCCGAAGCCGGTGGGCGCATGTTCGCCCAGGTCCATTCCCGCGCGCTCTGCGTGATCTACACCTTCGAGTCCCACCTGCCCTTCGACTCCTGGGATGCCTGGCGCGACATTCGCCGGTTGCCCCTGGCCGAGCAGAAGGCGCGCCTTGTGGACCCCGCGGTGAAGGCCAAGCTGGTCGAGGTGGCGAGCCGGCCGAGCGAACGGCACAAGGCCCGGGGCATGGCGGTGAATCCCCCGGATTGGGACTGGCTGTTCGTGATGCGCGGCACGGACGGGCACGATCCGAGCGTGGCCCAGCTCGCCCGGGAACGGGGCGTCCCGCCCGCCGAACTGCTCATCGATCTCGCCGTCGAGGAGGACCTGAAGACCCTTTACCGCATGCCGCTCAACAACGAGAACGACGACGACGTGCTGGCGATGATGAAGCACCCCCACTCGGTGGTGACGTTTTCGGACTCGGGCGCCCACGTCTCTCAGATCATGGACAGTTCGTTGCAGACCAACGTGTTCAGCCAGTGGGTTCGGGAGCGGCAGGCGCTCACCCTGGAAGAGGCCGTGAGACAGGTGACAGCCGAACCCGCGCGACGATGGGGCTTCCACGATCGCGGTCTCTTGCGCCCCGGGATGGCCGCCGACGTTACGGTGTTCGATCCCGCCACCATCGCGCCGAACATGCCGGAGATCGTCCATGACCTGCCAGCGGGCGCCAAGCGCTTCAAGCAGACGGCGCGCGGCATCCTCGCGACCGTCGTGAACGGCGAAGTGCTACTCCGCGACAACGAACCGACGGGCGCGACGCCGGGTAGACTGCTGCGGGCCTTGAGCTAGTGTCGTGTGTCAGAAATACCTTGAACTTTGGGAAGGCGCGAAGAACCCGAAAATCGCCAAAAAAGTGGAGGATGTGCCGCTTTCGTGGACCCCCAACGTGCATTTTTGCGCGAATCGGCCCTGCGCAAACATCCACCCATTTCTGACGCGGCACACTAGCGCGTCTGGGGAGTATCCGACGCGTCTCGGGAGTACCCGACTTGTCTCGGGAGCAGTTTGCGGCGCTGTTCCACAAGGCCCGTTCGCGTTGCCCACCCTTCGCTCACCGCGACTTTCGTTTTGCCCGGGGCCGTCGCCGTGGACGAAGCGTGGACAACGCGCCGGACTCGCGGCGCAAGCGGCGTTGCGGGTGCGGCAAGCCTTGCCGTCTGCCGGCAAGTAGGTACACTAGCGCACCCTTCCGCCTTAGCTCAGTTGGTAGAGCAGCTGACTGTTAATCAGCGGGTCGCTGGTTCGAGCCCAGCAGGCGGAGCCAATCCCCTCAATTGCGGTCTGTTATGCTCGGGGACGTAGGTCGCATCCTCGGCAACAGGGTGGGGCCGTGTGCGGTCGCGAATTGCCGATAATCGGGCAGTGGCCGTGATGGAGGACTTTGGGGGAGGGCGATGGACGCCATTGAAGTACGGTCGGCAGACGATGTGCTGGCCTTGAAGGAGATCGATGCGCCGCCGGCGCCACGCCACGGACCCCTCGCCAATGGCGCGCACACCGGAAAGGCCGAACCGCCGCCGGCACGCTACCGGGCGATTTCGGAACGGCAGCTTCACCGTATACCCCAGTTGGATGGCCTGTCGAAGGATGCGCGGTTCGCGATGCGGGTGGTCAGCCGCGTCCTGCCGTTCAG
>CAZJRX010000330.1:0-3617 GCA_964548145.1 uncultured Pseudomonadales bacterium
TTGATGTTCACACGCAGGTTGCATTTGGCACAGCGCGTCGAAATGCTCTTGGACGCCTCGCGCACTCGCGAGGCGCGCTAGCTGCTCGCCGACCATTGACGTGAAAGCACAGGAACCGACACCGCCGGCAAAGCGCGATGTCGGCGAGGGCGAAGCCCCCCCCGTTGTCGACGTCCGTGCCTCCGGCGGCAGTGCCGAACGCCCTCGCCGGCGGCAGCGGCGCCCGGTGGGCCGATACTCGGCGCGAATCCGTGGCTTGCGCTTGACGACCAAGCTCATGCTTTTGGGTTTGCCTCTCGCCCTAGTCCTCGTGCCCTGGGCGTCGTTCGCGTTGCTTGAACGGGTGGAACAAGGCCATGTGCAGATGCAATCCAACCACCTGCAGGTCATCGCCGGCTATATCGCCGAAGACATAGCAGATCTGCTCGACGAGCACGGCGATCTGCTACGCGATTTGCCTGCCGATCCCGATGAAGCCGACCTTGTCGCCCATAGAATCGCGAAACGCGTCTGGCTCAATGCGCGTCCGTCCGAGTGGAGCGAGGAGGCCCTCCTCTCGCGCCGCTTTGGTTCACCCGAGAGCGACGGCTCCTTCACCCTCAGTCTTGGAACCCGCCCGGACCTGCTCTTCGCCTACCTGGAAATCACCGACGACATGCGGGTCTACCGCAATCCGGACGTACTGCGCCTCGACAACGCCGATCAGGTTCGTATTGGTTTCAG
The DNA here is from genome assembly GCA_964548145.1 of uncultured Pseudomonadales bacterium. GTDB lineage: Bacteria > Pseudomonadota > Gammaproteobacteria > Pseudomonadales > Azotimanducaceae > VXYL01. The sequence goes on from CAZJRX010000330.1 coordinate 724, forward strand.
CAAGCCCGACGGCGAAGAGGGTCGTATCACCGTCACCCTGGCGGAGTCCGGCGACACCACCGCCTACACCATGGATCCCGACTGGCGATTTGCGGACACGGGTCCCCCGGTTAGCGATGTGCGCGGTTTCGTACGCGAAACCGACACGGGCTATGCCCTCGAGATGCGCATGGGCCTAGAGCTTCTCGGCTCCCGGGAGTTCACGCTGGCGTTCGTCGACGTCGACGTTCCTGCGACTCGTGATATCCGGGCGATTACCTCAACCGCACCCTCGGCGTCCCGCAGTTCCCAACTTTTCATGGTGCGATCCCCCGAGCTGCTCAAGATACTCAACCGCCGCAGCTACCAGAGCATGCGCATCCGCATCATCGACATCCAGCGGGAGGTGCGCGCCGACCGCGGCGCGTTGCGAGTCGACGACGTTGCCGATACAGCATCCGGCGGGCTCGCCCGGGTACTGGTCTGGCTGGACGTCATTCGGGATTCGGTCGCCGAGGCCCGCGACTGGACATGGCGACGCGTCGCAGGCGAACCGTGGGGATCTCCGGACCCGCAAGCCCAAGCCCTGAGCGTCGAAGACGAGGTTATCGCGCGGACGCTCGCCGGGGAGTCGGTCGCGCTTCGGCGTCGGGTCGGCACCAACGACACCATCCTCGCCGGCCACCCGATTCTCGAGGCCAACGCGGCCATCGGCATGGTCGCCGTCGAGCAGAACATGGACGACATCCTCGTGTTCAAGCGTCAGGCATTCGACGAGATCGCCATCGTCCTGGTGTTCAGTTTCGTGGTCGTTCTCGCGAGCCTCGGGCTCTACGCCGGACGCTTGACCTGGCGGATTCGCGGACTTCGCCAGGAAGCTACGGCCGCCATCGACGAATACGGTCGGTTGCGGGCCACGGCGCTGACTGCCGGGATGTCGACCGGCGACGAGATCGGCGATCTCGCGCGCAGTGTCTCGAACATGCTCGTCCGGTTGGACCAGCACAACACGTTCCTGCAAACGATGCCGCGAACGCTCCGTCACGAGATTAACAATCCGCTCAATACCGTGATGACGTCTCTCGATCAGCTTGCCGGCGAGGTTCGCGAGGTCGCCGAGAGCAAGTACCTCACGAGCGCCCGTCGGGGCATCTTGCGCATTGGCGCCATCGTGCAGAACCTTGCGGACGCTGCGAACCTCGAACAGTCCCTGGCGTCGGAGGAACTCGACGTCATCGACATCCGCGCCTTGCTTGACAGCTATGTGACGAACTGCCGCACGGTGCATCGCGATCACTCGTTCGTGTTTCGCGCGCCGCCGGGGCCCATCCTGGCCAAGGTTGCCGACTACCGCATCGAGCAGATGCTCGACAAGCTCATCGACAACGCCATCGATTTCCATCGTGCCAACAGCCCCGTCAAGATTCAGCTCGACCGGTATCGGGACACCCTGCAGATCACCGTGGCCAACCGCGGTCCCATGCTGTCCCCGGACGTCTCAAGCTCCGTATTCGAGTCGATGGTGTCGCGTCGCGCGTCCGCCAACGAACTGCACTTCGGTCTGGGGCTTTACGTGGTCCGGGTGATCGCGGAGCAGCATGGCGGGTCGGTGCGGGCGATGAACCTGTTGGACGGATCCGGTGTGGCGGTCATGGTGCGGCTGCCATTGGCCGAGGACGCACCCGAGTCGGGGCAACCCACCGAACAGGCCGCGTTGGCTGGCTAGAGTCTATTGGACGCGGAAAGAGGCTCCCACTCGAATCGCGTTGCGATGCCGTATTAGGGCCATCACTCGTCGGGCTGGCGTGGCACCGCTGGTCTATTGGACGCGGAAAGAGGCTCCCACTCGAGTCGCATTGCGATGCCGTATTAGGGCCATCACTCGTCGGGCTGGCGTGGCACCGCTAGCCTGTACCTGCCGTTCACGTCCGGTTCGCCCTCGCAGGTGACATCGCCGCGCTTCACCAACAGAACCAGGGTGGCAAGTACGCTACGTGCCGCGGCCGGATGCAGATGGGGCGGTACGTCGGCGTAGAGCGTCGGCACCATCGCCGCAATACGGCGCGGGCCTTCGACAAGGCAAACGAGAATCCTGGTCTCCCGTTCCCGCCGGTGGGCGATGAACGCCCGGACGTGGGCTTTCGGATCCGTGATCGACGGGCCGTGGGTGGGCCAGTAGATCGCATCGTCGCGCTGAAGTAGCAGCTCCAGGCTCGCCATGTAGCTGGCCATATCGCCATCCGGCGGCGAAATCACGCTCGTAGACCAGCCCATGACATGATCCCCGGAAAACAACGCACGGGCGCCGCCCAACGCATAGCAGATGTGGTTCGACGTGTGTCCCGGCGTATGGACGCATTCCACGGACCAGTCGTCGCCATCAATGACGGTGCCATCGGTGACGAGAACATCGGGTTCGAAGTCCATGTCGCCGCCCTCTTCCACGACGACGCCGGCCGCCTCCTTGTCGGCGCCGTGGCGTCCGTAGCCATAGGTCCTGGCATCCGTGTGATCGGCAAGCAGTCGGCAGCCGGGCGAGTGGTCCATATGGGTATGGGTCACCAGCATATGGGTGATGGTCTCGCCTGCGGTCGCCGCGAGAATCGCATGGACGTGTGATTCATCCGCCGGACCCGGGTCGACGACCGCGACACGTCCCCGGCCGACGATGTAGGTCCCGGTCCCGTAGAAAGTGAACGGACTGGGATTCCTCGCCACCACCCGACGAATGCCGGGTGCCACATCGTCAACCCGACCGTATTCGAAGTCGAGCTCGCGCCGGAAGGGAATGGCAACCACGAATGCGCCCCGCAACTACGTAGCAGGCAACTCTAGCAGAACCGTTCATCCACGAACCCGTGACTAGCCCGCATTTCTCACCAGTGGCCGCGATGATCGCCGAGGATTTTGGTTCC
>CAZJRX010000331.1:0-3613 GCA_964548145.1 uncultured Pseudomonadales bacterium
ATCATCGACATTGCCCTTGTAAGTCACGGGGAAGCCGGCTGGTCCTACCGGGGCGGCGGCGGTGGCGGCGGGCGCGGCCAGGTCAGTCCGGGTGCCGAAATGACCGCGGCCTACGGCACCTTCGGCGCACCCTCGCAATACGCGCACGCCATGGTGCGGCACTTCCACCAGTTCGGCACGACACAGGAGGACTTCGCCCATATCTCCGTCGTCACCCGCGACTGGGCCCAGTTGAACCCCCGGGCGGTCATGTATGGCAAGAAACAAAGTCCGTTCGGCGGGCCGATCACCGTCCAGGACGTGCTCGACGCACGTCTCATCGCCTGGCCGTTGACGCTGTACCACTGCTGCCTGGTTTCCGACCACGGCGGCGCTGTCATCGTCGCCCGTCCGGAGGTCGCCCGCAGCCTACGCACCAATCCGGTGTGGGTCACCGGCGCGGGCGAGTCCATGGGTCACCAGAACATCCTGGAGATGGAGGACTTCACCGCCACCTCGGCGTCCCGATCATCGGCAACCGCCTACAAGATGGCGGGTCTCGGACCCGAAGACATGGAAATGGCGATGATCTACGACTCGTTCACGATCACCGCCGGCATCACCGCGGAGATGCTCGGCCTGGCACCCCGGGGCAAGGGCTATACCCTCTGGAAGGACGGCCACGCGGCCCCCGGCGGCCGCCTGCCGATCAATACCAACGGTGGCGGCCTGTCGTTCAACCACTCCGGCATGTACGGCATGCAGTTGCTGGTCGAAGCCTACCGGCAGTTGTCGCGCACGGCGGAGGACGGCGTCAACGGCATCGAGGGCAAGCAGACCGAGGCCACGACATGCGTCGTCAACGGGACCGGCGGTACACTTTCCACGACGGGAACGCTTGTGCTCACGTCTGACGATCGCTAGCCCGCATTTCTCACCAGTGGCCGCGATGATGCGCGCCCTTGCGGGCGCGATCGAGGATTTCGGTTCCGCGTCGACGTGCGTCCAGCACGCGCTCGCGACCGGGAGCCCTCAGCCGGGGAGCGCGAGGGGCTTGACTCGTAACCAACTGGCGTGGCTTTCCGTGCGATCATTGCCGATCCTACGGAAGTGATTGGCAGTTAGAGTTTGAGCGCACAACGTATCGGCCTCATGGGTTTCGGCCAGGTCGGCCGGCAGATCTACCGCCTGGCCCTGCAAGACGACCGGTTCGACACCGTCGCCATAGCGGACATCGGGCAACCCGACATCCTCCACCACCTTCTGTCGAAATCGATGGGCCGGGACGGCAATGTCACGCTTACGGGCAACCATCTCGTCGCTAGCGACGGCGCCACGACCCAGGAGACGCGCCTGATGTCGACCGAGCGACCGGGGGAGATTCCCTGGGACCTGCTCGGTGTCGACCTCGTCATCGATGCGACCGGCCGCTACCGGTCGCGTGCCGCACTCACCCCCCACCTCGACAACGGCGCCAGACGCGTGGTGACGTCCTCGCTGCCCGAGGGGGATGTGGACCGGGTCGTGCTCTACGGGGTGAACCAGGCGAGCGCCGTGGCCACCGACCGAATCGTGTCCGCCGGATCCGCTTCAACGACTGCCATGGCCTTGGCGCTACGGGTCGTCACCGAGGCCAAACCTATCGCGCACGCCACGATGACCTCGGTCCATGCCTATACCCGCGACCAGAGCCTCTATGACCATGCCGGCCCCGATTACCGCCGCAGCCGCGCGGCTGCCGGCAACATCATTCCCAACACGACGCCCGCTCCCCGTTTCGTGGAACAGGCGCTACCCGCAGTGAGGGGCAAAGTCAGCGGCTTCGCCTTGAACGTGCCAGTGGCCATCGGGTCGCTATTGGATGTCACACTCGCCTTCGCGGATGCCGCTATGGGTGCGGATGAAATGAACGGCCTGTTTGTGGCCGCCGCCGAATCCGAGCCGGGTTTGATTGCCGTCACCCACGACCCCGTGGTCTCCTCGGATGTCAGGGGCTTTCGACAATCCATCCTGGTCGACCTCCAGGGCACGCTCGAGGCCGGCGGCAAGCTCATGAAGTTGCTGGCGTGGCACGAGATCCTCGGCCACGCAAGTCGCATCCTCGATATCGCCGCGCACTACGCCGCCCTCGATGCGCCACTGGCAACGACAGGAGCACGATGATGCGAGTCGCAATCAATGGCTTTGGCCGCATCGGCCGTGCGGTCTTCCGGATCGCCGAGTCGTCGCCCGATCTCGAGATCGTGGCAATCAACGACCTGTTCGATCACGGCACCCTCGCCTACCTGCTTACCTACGACACCGTCATGGGCCGCTTCGAGGGCGGCGTCGACATCGAGGACGAGGAGCTCGTGACCTCGCGAAGCCGCGTTCGGATGGTGAGCGAACGGGACCCCGCTCAACTGCCATGGGCATCGCTCGACGTCGACGTGGTCGTCGAGTCGACCGGCGTGTTCCGCACGCGTGAGGCCATCGCGAAGCATCTGCAGGCCGGCGCCAATCGAGCCCTGCTCACCGTTCCTGCCGGTGATCCGATCGACTACACGGTGGTCATCGGCGTCAATGAAGACGGGCTTGGCAAAGAGCACCGGCTGATTTCGAACGCCAGTTGCACGACCAACTGCCTGGCCCCGGTCGCCAAGGTACTGCATGACAACTTCGGCATCCGCGAGGGCATCATCAACACCGTGCATGCCTACACCAACGATCAAAGTCTCGCCGATGTGCCCCATTCCGACCTGCGTCGCAGCCGGGCCGCTGCGGAGAACATCATTCCGACCTCCACCGGTGCCGCCAAGGCGGTCGGGGAAGTGCTCCCCCAGCTAAAAGGCCGCTTGGACGGCATCGCGTCCCGCGTCCCCGTGCCCGACGGCTCCGTGGTCGACCTGTTCCTCGAAATGGAGCGGGACGTGAGCGTCGATGCCGTACACGACGCCATGCGGACGGCCGCCGCGACGGCGCGGATGCGCAACGTGCTCGAGTTCACCACCGAACCCGTGGTGTCGTCGGACGTGATCGGCAACCCGCATTCGTCGATCTTCGATGCCTCGTTCACGCAGGTTACCGACCGACGCTACCTCAAGGCGTTGTCGTGGTACGACAACGAATGGGGCTACGCGAATCGCGTTTGCGACCTGCTCGGACTCATGGCGGACTTAGGTTAGGTCCCGGTCACCGGGAGCGAACGAGCCCCGCACGTTGGCGTCACGTTGCGGAACATGGGTGGCCAATCCACCGCCGAGACCATGTCGGCATGCGCTCGCGCCGCCGAGGCCGCCGGATTGGAGTCGATCTGGATCGTGGACCACATCGCCATCCCGCCGGACGACGCGGCGGGTTCGAACGGACGCTACGTGGATCCCCTGGTCTCGCTGGCATGGCTCGCCGGTGTCACCCAACGCATCCGGCTCGGCGTCGGCGTCCTGATCCTCCCCTACCGAGCCAGGGATGAGATACGCCGATGCCGGCGAATACCGCGTCAAGATCGACGCGCTGACCGCCGCCGTCGAAGCCGCCGAACTTTAGCGCCACATCGACGCGGACGCCCGCTGTCCAATGAGAAAGTGAGGGTGAAATCGAACCGCACCATGATGCGGTTGGATGTCGGATGCCCTTCTGCGATGGGAAGGGATGG
>CAZJRX010000332.1:0-1522 GCA_964548145.1 uncultured Pseudomonadales bacterium
CTCGTAGGCGAGTATCCACGTCTCCTGCTTCATCGGTTCCTTGCGGACCATCGCCCCGGCCCGCATGCTGGTGTGGATCTCGTCGCCGGTGCGGTCGAGGAACCCGGTGTTGATGAACACGATCCGCTCCCGGGCGACGCGGATGCACTCCCGAAGGTTGAGGCTGGTCCGGCGTTCCTCGTCCATGACGCCGACCTTCAACGTATTGCGGGCCAGCCCCAGGATGTCCTCGACGCGGCCGAAGAGTTCGCAGGTGAACGCGGTCTCCTCGGGACCGTGCATCTTCGGCTTGACGATGTAGACGCTGCCGGTCCGGCTGTTGCGGTACCGGCCAAGACCCTTGACGTCGTGAACGGCGCAAAGGCTCGTCACCACGGCATCCAGAATACCCTCGAAAATTTCGTCGCCGTTGGCATCGAGAATCGCGTCGTTGGTCATCAGATGGCCGACGTTGCGGACTAGGAGCAGGCTCCGGCCGGGGAGCGTCAGTTCGGGTGTGTCGGTCGCGGTAGCCGCGGTATAGGTGCGGTCGCCCACCAACGTCCGGTGAACGGTCTCACCGCCCTTGGCGAAGGTCTCCTCGAGTTCGCCGGTCATGAGTCCCAGCCAGTTGCGGTAGACGAGGGTCTTGTCCTCCGCGTCCACCGCCGCGACGGAGTCCTCGCAGTCCTGGATGGTGGTGACGGCGGACTCGAGCAGCACATCCTTGACCCCGGCCGGGTGGGCCGCGCCCACATCGTGCGAACGGTCGATCTGGATTTCGATATGCAGGCCGTTGTGGCGTAGCAGGATGGCCGACGGCTCGCCGGATTCCCCGCGGGTGAAGCCGACGAACTGTTCGCCATCCACCAGCGACCGCGATCCCGACGAGGTCGCCACCCGCAGGGCGTGGCGGTCGCCTTCTCGAACGACCGCATAGCCGGTGGCGTCGGCGTGGCTTGCCCCGTCGAGTGGCACGATGGCATCGAGTTCCCGCGCGGCGCGTTCGATGACCAATTCGCCCCGGGCCGGGTTGTAGGCCGTGCCCTTCTCGCGGCCCGGCGACTCGGGGATGATGTCGGTGCCGTAGAAGGCATCGTAGAGGCTGCCCCAGCGGGCGTTGGCGGCGTTCAAGGCGAAGCGGGCGTTCATGACGGGCACCACAAGCTGCGGCCCCGCCGTGGTGGCGATCTCGACATCGACGTTGGCAGTGGCGATCTCGAAATCGCCGCCCTCGGGCACCAGGTAGCCGATCTCGGCGAGGAACGCCTTGTACGCCTCGGGATCGTGACGTTGCCCGCGACGAGCGAGGTGCCAGGCGTCGATCTTCGCCTGCAATTCCTCGCGCCTGGCGAGCAGTGCCCGGTTCTTAGGCGTCAGATCCTCGACGATGGCACGGAATCCGGCCCAGAACCCCTCGGCGTCGATACCCGTGCCCGGCAACGCCTCCGTAGCGATGAAATCGTCCAGTTCCCTCGCCACCCTGAGTCCGTGGCGGTCCACTCTCTCGGTCATGATTCCCCCCTTGCGAGCCGACGAATGG
>CAZJRX010000332.1:1532-2536 GCA_964548145.1 uncultured Pseudomonadales bacterium
GCGGCGCAATGCCAGCGTTGTGGATCAGGGGACGTCGACACGCCCCGGGATGGCCGCCACTTGGACTTGCGCCAAACGCCACTTCATACTGCGCTCGCCCGGCCGCGCACAATGAATGGCAAAAAGCACACGCACTTCCGATCCGTGCCACGGAAACCGGCAGACACCGAGGCCGAACACCGCCAGGTGATCGCGCCGCTACGCTACCGCCTGGCCGCCATCCTCTACGACAGCCTGATCATCCTGGCGATCTGGGTGTTCACCATCGTCGCCCTGGTGACCCTCATCGGCGATGCCGTGGTGGGCGCGTGGGTGCAGACGCTGCTGTTCTTGGAGATGTACGCGTTCCTGGCATTCTTCTGGTGTCTGCGCGGCCAGACGCTGGGCATGCTCGCCTGGCACCTCCGTATCCACACCGACGGCCGCTTCACCCCGACCCAGGCTCTTGGGCGCTTCGTCGGCGGCATGGTCAGTTTCATGGCCCTCGGCCTCGGCTTCTTCTGGATGTGGTTCGACCGCGACGGCATGACCTGGTCGGACCGGCTGTCCGGCAGTGTCGTCGTCCGAACGCGAGACTGAGCCGGCTATTAGGAGACACGACGCACGAGCACGGCGCCGAGAAGCCAACAGGCCCCGACCGGCACCGCCATCGCCAGCCATGGCGGAATCGCGTAGACGACACTCATCGGGCCGAACACGTCCACCAGGTATTTGAATGCGAGGCCGACGGCGATACCGACGCCAAGCCGGGCGCCCAGGCCCGCCTCGCGCAACGGTCCCGCGACGAACGCCAACGCCACCAACACCAAACCGAGAACGGCCAAGGGCTGCAGCGCTTTGCCCCAGAACGCCACCTGGTAGCGGGTCGGGTCAAGCCCTTCCCGGGCCATGTAGTCGATCTGGAAGCGTAGATCCGCAAACGACAGCTTGCCCGGATCGAATAGCGCCTTCGCGGTCAGCACCTCGGGATTCGCCTGGATACGCCAGGGCAGCTCGTCATAGTG
>CAZJRX010000332.1:2685-3600 GCA_964548145.1 uncultured Pseudomonadales bacterium
AGACGATGCGGCCATCGCCGTCGCCCCGCTGCACGGACAGCTTCAGCGAACTTGCCGCCGTTTCGCCTGCCGGGGCGATGAACTCGCCAAGAACCTGGTTGAAGCCCACCAGAAGGACAACCGGGATGCTGGCGGAACCGAAAAGCCGGGCCATCGATGCGCCGGTCCCGCGCAACACGGTGAGTTCGGAACGGCTTGCCAGCACGCCGAGGCCCACGAGCGCGCCGATGAATGCGCCGTAGGGCATGAGGTCATAGAGCTGCCGCGGCGTGCTGAAAAACACATACTGCAGCGCGTGCCCCTTGGTGTAGCCGGGCGTGATGTCGCGGAACTCGTCGAGTAGGGTGAACAGGGTGATCAGGACCAGCAGGCCGGCGATTACCGCAGCCGCCGATTTCAAGATCGTGACCGCGATATAGCGGTCCATCTGTCCGCCGATCAACGTCTTAGGCCCCGGAGCAAGCCGCCGGCGGGACGCGTCCCGGCGCGGATGAACGACAGCGCCGCCGCCAGCATGACGGCGTGCACGAACCACAAGCCGACGGCGGGCGGATACAGACCCGCCGCGATGCCATCCTGGGCGAACACCAGTGCCAGGTAGTAGGCGACGAACAGGGCGACCCCGGGCACCGCCCGGCCGAACCGGCCTGCCCGGGGTGGCGGGCGGGCCATCCCGAACGCAGCGAGGGCGGCAATCACGGTCATCAGCGGCCAGGCAATCCGACCGTGCAGTTCCGCCGCCTCGACGGGATCGTTGCCATCGAGGTCCCGCGTTCGGAAGCTGCGTACGTCGATGAGCGGAATCGGGGCCTCCCGCGCCAGCCGCTGACCAAGCCTGTCGAACGCCACCACACGGTAGCCGCCCTCACCCGGACGACCCTCGTAGCGCACACCGTCCCGCAACTCCAGGAATCG
>CAZJRX010000333.1:0-3540 GCA_964548145.1 uncultured Pseudomonadales bacterium
CTCCGTCCCCGTCTCCGTCGCCATCTCCGTCTCCATCGCCGTCCCCGTCGCCGTCCCCGTCGCCATCGCCGTCGCCATCCCCGTCTCCGTCGCCATCGCCGTCGCCATCCCCGTCTCCGTCGCCATCGCCGTCACCGTCGCCCGCATGTGCTTCCTGCACACCAAGTGCCGACGACAGTTTTGCGCCAAGCGAGTTCGGGAACACGCTGATCAACATCGCCACCACAAAGAGGAGTACACGTTGGAGGATTGAGCGCTTGTTCATTTTGCCGTGCTCCCCACGCACCGAAGAGAAGGCAAGTATGCACCCCAGCTAACCGCCTTTCAACTGCAAGTTATTGAATAATAAAATAGAAATCGTTCGCATATAGGAATCGATCTTGCCCGCGACGGGTCGAGCCAGCAGCTTACGGTACCGATCCTTGCGGCTTGCCAATTGAGCCAATGCTCGATATGCGTTAGCGCGTTAGCGCAGTCTCGTCGATCGTCTCGGATCGTCCGGCGGTGGCGGCGCGCCCGCTCACGCTGCGACCGGTGCAGTAGACCGGTGCTACCGGCCGCCCCCAGCATCCGAGCGATACCGCGGCCGGCGCCGCGGTGTAGCCATGGCGGCATATACTCCGAAGCATGGACCGGAAACCAACCAAACTCCCACTTGACCCCTCTCCCGCGAGGGCGATGGGCACCGCCGTGGAGGTCTTGTCACGGTGGATCGATGTCGAGCATCTGCGTTTGGGCGGTGGCACGGCTCTCGAAGCCCGGTGGCATCATAGGTCGAGCACTGATCTGGACTTTTTCACCCTCGCCGAGCACGCGGACATCGTGTTCTACGAAAGGCTCGACGAGATGACGAAGGATTTGGGCGAACTGGCTTTGGCCGGGACGATTGCCAGAGAGAACATACGGTTGGTCCAGAGAAAAATCCTGCATTTCCAAATCGGGAACACGCCGGTCTCGTGGGGAAGCACCGAGTTGTTTCACGAAGATCCCCGCGACGAAGCGGAACTCGACACGGGCGTGCTGCTCAGTGGCAACAAGGACATACTGGCCAAGAAACTCGATGATCGCCTCGTGGGCAACGGTCTTGCGACGGAACGGGACGCATACGACTTCGCCGTGGCCAGAAGCAGAGCACCGGACGACCTCGCGTATGCGTGGGACATACTGACACGGCACCAGAAGGGCGTGGTGCTCGACATCTACAGGGAATTGGCTGTGGCATACGGGCAAGAACCTAGGCACCGGGACATCGTGCGTCCTTTGGCGGATGTTCGCCACGGGAGTATTGCGAGCGACCTGTGGAGCCATGTCCACAAAATGTTCGCGAGCGAATTGAGCTACATTCCACCGCTCACCGTGGGTGACGGGGACCTTGGACAAAGGAGTGGAGGCCATGGCCGATGACATCGACATCAGCGTGATGCAGTATGCCGTCTACGACGTGTGCGACGACGATACGTTCGTTTCGCTCATGGCAAACCGACGTTTGGGCCACATGTATCCCGACACCTTCGAAGAGCAGTTCCACAGACCCTTGGGGGTCGGCGGGGTCGTCGGCGCATACATGGCCGGGATGCGCTGCCCAACCGCCGAACGGCTGACCAAACTCGTGCACGACATCTCCGACATCGAAGATTGGGAGAAACATGCGGTCAGGGAACTCTTCGGGCAGTTGTCGCCCGAGGAGTGTTTCGAGTTCGTGGTGACCACCAACGGCACGCCTCGCGAGGTTGCCCGGCTGATGCGCGAATCCCGCGTGCGGCGCGGCATCGTGGTCAACTGGATCAACCAGTTCTCCTCGGACCCCAACTGGCGTGAGGACAAGATGCTGGCGATCCAATACGGCGAATCGCAGGCGGCCTACCGCCGACCGGATCGCCGGGAACATCGAAGGCGGGGATCAGCCTTCCGCTAACGGATCGCCGGTGTAGAAGGCCGTCGTACGCCGGGCTGCGGCGCGCGCGGCCTCGGGGTCCGTTCCCGCGGCGATGGCTGCCTGGCCCCATGCCTCGCTGCTGCCGGTGAGGAGCGCCTTGCCCTCGGGGGTGGTGTGGAACGTCTGCTCGTCGATCTTCGGCTCGTTCGGTCGCGTCAGGTGCAGTTCCATCCCGAGTAGACCCATCTCCCACCCGACGCCGACGGCGCCAGGGCCGAACTCGGTCCAGTGGTCCGATAGCAGCGCCGTGTGCGTGAGCGTCAGGCGTGTCCGGCCGGCATCGTCGTCCGAGAGCCTTGCCTCAACCCAACTCATATCGCCGCCGAACTCCCAGGTGAGGGCGAGAAACGAGGGCCGTTCGCATTGCGTGATCGTACCTCCCGCGTTGCCCTCCAACTGGTAGCGGCCGCCCAGCTCGAGGTTCCCGCTGACAGGGAGGAACCAGCGCGCAATACGTTCCGCGCTCGTCAATGCGTCCCACAGATCCTCGACCGTGGTCGCGAAGCTCCGTGCGAGCGTGACCGCCCGGGCGGACCGTGTGTCGCGTTCGAGGGACGACACGGTGCGCTTGACAGCGCGGAGGTGGCTTTCGATGTTCAGGTCCATGGTTTCTCCGTTCATTCAAGCACAGACGTCGCCCTGCGTCCTGCTCGGTCTCGCGTCGTCGTTGGGGGGGTGAGCCAAGTATGACGGCCCGTATCGATAGTTCTGGCCTGAACCGGTTGTCGGCGGGGGTTGCTGGCTGCCACGGGGCGGATGCTGTCGGGACGGTGAGTTATAGCTAAAACATGCCGTTGCGGTCGAAATCCGCAAACGCGATGTACGACGTGAGACATTTGTGTATCATGTTCATGGTGTGAAGTCGACACGAGAGCTTATTGTGCGCGCTGGTGAACGCATCAGGATCGAGGAATCTCGTGACTTGGCAGGTCTTGGATTCGCAGACCACGCTGCCCGCGACCCGAGCACAGGATGCCTCGCTTGAACGCGTCAGCCAAAGACGCGGGTCAACTAGCCTTCGACCCAACTCGTGCGCTGCCTGCGGCCGCGTACAGGGATCCAGCGTGGCTCGCGGCGGAGAAGGACCGCATCTGGCACCGCGACTGGGTCTTCGTGACGACCGAGGACGCGCTCCGGGAGCGGGGCGACCAACTTCCGGTGAGGATCGGCGATCAGCCCGTGCTTCTCCTGCGCAACGAGGCGGGCGAGTTGGTGGCTCTGTCGAATCTGTGCGCGCACCGGGGCACGCTGCTGGTCGACGAGCCGGGCAACGCCAAGCGCATTCAGTGCCCCTACCACGCTTGGACATACGACGACGCGGGACGACTGGTGGGCGTGCCATTCGCACCGAAGGGCGTCATGGATAGGTCGGCCCACTGTCTTCCCGCGTATCGCGTCGAGTCCTGGCATGGGCTCGTGTTCGTCAGCCTCGACAACGGCGTGGAATCGCTTGCCCGGCGTTTCGCCTTGATCGAACGCCATGTTTCCGTTGCCGGATTCGATGATTTGGATCACCAGGCGGACATGCAAACGACGGAAAACGTGTCACCGGCGAGTTCGTTCCCGGTAGCCTGTTACCCGTCGAGCGAGTCGTTAGCGATTTC
>CAZJRX010000334.1:0-3533 GCA_964548145.1 uncultured Pseudomonadales bacterium
CAACAAGCCGCCCTGGGGCACCCTTAACTCGATCGACCTGGCCACCGGCGAGACGGTGTGGCGTGTGCCGTTCGGCAACTATCCGTCGCACCCGGATCTCGGATTCGGCGCGGTCAGCTACGGCGGTCCCGTGGTCACGGCTTCCGGCCTGATTTTCATCGCGGCGACGCCGGACCGGAAGTTCCGTGCCTACGACGCCGACAACGGGAAAGTCCTCTGGGAGGCGGACCTGACGGCTGCAGGTTTCTCGACGCCCGCCGTCTACAGCGTCGACGGCAAGCAGTTCGTCGTGATCGCAGCCGGTGGCGCCCGCATGGGACCGCCATCGGGTTCGGAGTATTTCGCTTTCAGCCTGCCGGATCCCTGATGCTTCTAACGCAAACGGCAGCCCGGATCGGGCGCGAGACCTGCGCCGACTCGATCCCCCACCGAGTGGATGCCCGGGGTTGAGCGCAGCGAGACAGGTCAAGATCGGGATCGTTGCCGGCGAAGCGTCCGGCGACATTCTCGGCGGTCGTCTCATGGCTGCCATTCGAGATCGCGAGCCCGGCGTGGTGTTCGCCGGGGTAGGTGGTGAGACCATGCTGGCCCAGGGCCTGCGGGGCATGGCGCCGCTCGACGACCTGGCGGTCAACGGCTTCAAGGATCCGTTGCTACGCCTGCCGAGCCTGGTTCGACTCCTGCGCCGACTGTGTCGGCAGTTCGTCGATGAGCCGATGGACGCGGTGGTCGGCGTCGACTTCAACGTTTTCAACCTGATGATGGAGCGCCGGGTTCGGGAGCGCGGCATACCAACGGCGCACTACGTCAGCCCGTCGGTGTATTTCTGGCGCACCGGTCGCGTCAAACGGATCGTCAAGGCCGCCGATGTGGTCCTGGCATTGTTCCCTTTCGAGCCGGCGTTTTACGACCAGCGGGGCGGCCATGCGGTGTTCGTCGGTCACCCGCTCGCTGACGACATCGGCGAGGACGACGGCACGGAGGAAGGCAGGAACCGTGCCCGCAGCGTACTTGGCCTTGCCGGCGACCGTTTCGTGGTCGCGCTCTTGCCGGGTAGCCGAGCATCGGAGATCGACTTCCACGGTGGTCTCTTCTTCGACACCGCCGCGCTGCTCCATGACTCGTTCGACGATCCGTTGTTCGTCGTGCCGACGCCTAGTCGCAAGATGCATGACAAGGTTGCCGCCACGCTCGCCGCGCGCGATGACGATCCCGCCCTGGATGTGAAGGTGATCAGCGGTCAGTCCCGGACGGCGATCGCCGCGGCCGACCTCGTGCTGGTGAAATCGGGGACCGCGACGCTGGAGACCCTGCTGCTGCGCCGCCCCATGGTCGTCACCTACCGTGTGGGGAAGCTGACCGCCCGGATTGTCCGGCGCTTGCAGAAGTCGGACTACGTCGCGCTGCCGAACATCCTCGCCGGCAGGGAACTGGTTCCGGAACTCCTGCAGGAAGATGCCGAGCCGGATCGCCTCGCCAAGGCGCTCGTCGATCAATACCATCGCTCCCGGGCGGACGGCGACTACTTGGGCGCGTGCGCCCATTGGCATCGGGAGTTGCGTCAAGGCGGTGCCGACCGGGCGGCCGAGGCGGTGTTGGCGTTGATCCGCCAATAGCGAAATTCCATGTGCCGGCGGAGCGACATTGGCCGACCCTGGCTTTACAATCCCTCGTGATGTCCAGGGAGGGGCGATGCGGGATCTGTTCGGCGAAGAGGGCGCAAGCGCGAACGGTGTCGATGTCGTCGGCGTCGACGAAGTCGGCCGCGGTCCGCTTGCCGGGCCGGTGTTGGCGGGCGCGGTGGTGCTGGACCCGGCCCGCGTGATCGACGGCCTTCGGGATTCCAAGGAACTCAAACCGGAACAGCGCGAGGATCTGGCTGCGGCGATCCGCGAACGTGCCCTAGCCTGGTCGCTCGGTCGCGCCGAAGTGGCGGAGATCGACCGCATCAACATACTTCGGGCGACATTGGTGGCCATGCGCCGCGCGGTCGACGCTCTCGGTGCGGAGGTTCGGGTAGCCTACATCGATGGCAACATGGCGCCCGCGATCGCGGGTTGCGCCACGGTTACCGTCATCGGCGGTGACGCCACGGTGCCGGCCATCAGCGCCGCATCCATCATCGCCAAGG
This sequence comes from uncultured Pseudomonadales bacterium, assembly GCA_964548145.1. Lineage (GTDB taxonomy): Bacteria > Pseudomonadota > Gammaproteobacteria > Pseudomonadales > Azotimanducaceae > VXYL01. The sequence goes on from CAZJRX010000334.1 coordinate 2,132, forward strand.
TCGCACGGGACGCGGAGATGGTCGCTGCAGCGGATCGGTTCCCGGGCTACGGGTTCGAGTGTCACAAGGGCTACGCCACATCTCAGCACTTGAGGGCCCTGCGGGAACTCGGTCCAACACCGCTGCATCGACGATCATTCGCCCCTGTGGGCGAAGCGGCGGCACAGCCGGCGCTCTTCTAGTGTGCCGCGTCACGAATAGGTTTATGTTCGGAGGGGTTGGTTTTGGTGGCGAAACTCACATTTGCGGTTATGAGAGCGGCACATCCTCGCCTTTTCATGCGTTGTTCCAACCCGATCCGCCGGTCGATAAGTTCAAGTTAATTCTGGCACGGGACACTAGCGCAAGGTTGGGAACGGTGAACCTGGAACCACGAATCGGCCCATGCCGAAAGGGCACACGAATTTGAGCGACGTCGAGGACATCGAGGCAGCGGGGGAGGTGGCGCAGGCCGAGCGCGTGAACGCTGTGCCCGTCGATGCAGCCGACAACGCGCCAGTGCCTCGCTATCAGACCGGCGACGAAGTCGAAGCCGGCGACTTCGTCCATCTCGCCGTGCACAGCGAATACTCGCTGTCCGATGGGCTGATCAAAGTAGACGATCTGGCCGCACGGGTCGCGGAACTTGGCATGCCGGCGGTGGCGCTCACCGACCGCGCGAACCTGTTCGGTCTGGTCAAGTTCTACAAAGCGTGCCGGGAAGCGGGTGTCAAGCCGTTGCTGGGTGCGGAACTCGACTACGAGGACGATGATGGTGGCAACTGCCGGTGTCGCGTGCTGGTGGCATCGAGAACCGGCTACGAGAACCTTCTGGCGCTGATCTCCGCCGCCTATACCGCATCCCCGGTCGACCCGGCGAAGTCGGGTGTTTCGGGATTGGGCCGTCGCCATCCCCGGGCGCACGGCTGTACCTCGCGCCAGGCGGTACTCGACGCCGCCGAGGGTCTCGTCGTGCTGCTCGGAAGCGGCAGCGATGTCGGCGTCGCGATCGGTGCCGGCGATGCGCCCTCGGCCGGACGGCGACTGGCGGATTGGAAACACGCCTTCGGTGATCGGGTGTACCTCGAAGTGGTACGTACCGGTCGGGAGGAAGAGGGCCCGTTCGTGGCTGATGTGGTGGCCCTGGCGGCGACCGAAGCCGTGCCCGTCGTAGCCTGCAACGAGGTGCGCTTCCTTGAGCGCGACGACTTCGAGGCGCATGAAACGCGGGTTTGCATCCAGGAAAGCCGGGTGCTGAATGATCCGCGCCGGGAGCGCCGCTACCGCGTGGAGCAGTACCTTCGATCCCCGGCCGAGATGGCCGAGTTGTTCGCCGATCTACCCGAAGCGCTCGCCAACACGGTGGAGCTCGCCAAGCGCTGCAACCTCGAACTCGCGCTGGGCGAGCCGCGTTTGCCGGAGC
>CAZJRX010000335.1:0-3526 GCA_964548145.1 uncultured Pseudomonadales bacterium
TGATGGAGAACCATCCCCACGACTGCCCGGTTTGCGAGGAGGGCGGCGAGTGCCACCTGCAGGACATGACGGTGATGGCCGGCCACTCCATGCGGCGCTACCGGGGCAGGAAGCGGACCTGGGAGAACCAGCACCTCGGCCCGTTCGTCGGCCACGAGATGAACCGCTGCATCACCTGCTACCGTTGCGTGCGCTACTACCGCGACTACGCGGGCGGTACCGATCTCGACGCCTTCGGATCCCGGTCGCGGATGTTCTTCGGCCGCGCCGAGGACGGTGTGCTTGAAAGCGAGTTCGCCGGCAACCTGGTGGAGGTCTGTCCCACCGGCGTGTTCACCGACAAGCCGTTCTCCAAGGTCTACACCCGCAAGTGGGATCTGCAATCGGCACCGTCCGTGTGTCCCAGCTGCGCCGTCGGCTGCAACACCTTCCCCGCCGAACGCTACGGCGTGCTGAAACGCGTCCACAACCGCTACCACGGCGAGGTGAACGGCTATTTCCTGTGTGATCGCGGACGCTACGGCTCACACTTCGTCAACCACGCCAAGCGCATCCGCCACGCCGGCGTCCGCGCCGGAGACGGTGTCTTCGACGCACCCGGCCGGGATGCCGCGATTGCCGCTGCGGCGGCGCGTCTCAAGGCGACCGATGTCATCGGGATCGGATCGCCGAGGGCGTCGATGGGCGCCAACTTCGCGCTGAAGGAACTCGTCGGCGAGGCGAACTTCTGCGCCGGCATGGCGGACGACGAGGCCACCACCATGGCGGCGATGCTCGATGCCTACCGCGCCGGCGGGTTCCGGATTCCGACGCTCACCGACATCGAGGGCGCAGACGCGGTTCTCATCCTCGGCGAGGATATCTCCAATACCGCGGCCCGCATGGCGTTGGCCGTCCGGCAGGCGGCCCGCGGCGTGCATTTCGACATGGCCCAGGCGGCTGGCATCCCCGATTGGCAGGATGCCGGCGTCCGCGGCCATGCCCAGCACGCGAAGAGCCCGCTGTTCATCGCGGCCGTCGCGTCGACGCGAATCGACGACCTTGCGGCGGCGACGCGCCACGGCGACGCCACCGACCTCGCCCGTGCCGGTTTCGGCATCGCCCACGCCATCAACGCCGACTACCCGCCGGGAGCGTTGGATACCTTCGTGACCACCGTCGCCCAGGCCCTGGCCAGCGCCGAAAGGCCCCTCGTCATCGCCGGCAGCGAGGCACGTTCGCCGGCGCTGGTCCGCGCTGCATCCAACATCGCCCTCGCCCTCAACGCCAACGGCAAGGAGTCGATGCTGGCGCTTGTCGGCTCGGAGGCGAACAGCTACGGCGCCGCCATGCTCGGTGGCGGTCTGTCGCTCTCGGACGCGTTGGCCCGCGTCGGCAACACCAGCGTGCCCATCGTGCTCGAGAACGACCTTTATCGGCGTGCGGACACGGACGCGATACGCCTCGACAATGCCATCGTCATCGACTCCCTGGAAACGCCAACCGCGGAATCCGCCGCCGTGGTGCTGCCGGCTGCCACCTACGCGGAACAGACCGGCACCTTCGTCAACTACGAAACCCGCGCCCAGCGTTTCTACCAGGTGTTCGAACCCACCGACGAGATCGCACCCGCATGGCGGTGGATCGCGGCCATTGGCAAGGCGATGGGACGCGACGACCTCGACTGGCCGGACATGGACGCCCTGACCCGGGCGTACGCCGGCGCCGGCGGTGAATTGGCGGCTCTCGCCCAAGTCGCACCCGGTGCCGGGTTCCGGGTCGATGCCGAAACCAAGATACCCCGGCAGCCGCATCGCTACAGCGGCCGCACGGCGATGCGGGCTAACGTGTCGGTCCACGAGCCGAAAACGACCGTGGACACCGAGACGCCCTTCTCCTACTCCATGGAGGGGCAGAACACCGGCGACCAACCCGGTTCGGTGGTTCCCTACGTTTGGTCGCCCGGCTGGAACTCGAACCAGTCGGTATTCAAGTTCCAGCAGGAAGTCGGCGGCGCATTGGCAGGTGGCGATCCCGGCGTGCGCCTGGTTTCGGCTACCGACGCCGGTCCCGCGCCGAGTATCGACGTTCCGACCGGCCACGAGGGCGATCCACCTGCGAACGGCACGTTCCGGGCGGCGCGGGTGAACCACGTGTTTGGCAGCGATGAACTATCCGCCGCTTCGGCACCCATACTCGAGCGCACGCCCGCCCCCTTTGTTCTTCTCAATCCGGAGGACGCGCGGCGTCTTGGGGTCGACGACGGTGGCGGTGTCGCCATCGCCGAACTGAAAACCAGCTTCGAGGCCCGTATCGATCCCAACGTTGCCACCGGTGTCGCCGGCATCGCCCGCGGCCTGCCGGGAACGGTCGACGTGGAATCGGCGACGGTGGCCCTCGCCGCCGACCCCGACTTCGTGCGCCGTCCCGCCGGCGATCCCAACCTTATCGCCAAGGGCTGACTCCCATCTTCGGTTTCGAGATCAACTGGGGCTACGTGCTGATCCTGCCGCTGGCGGTCGGCACGCTGCTCGCCGTGATGTTCCTGCAATGGTGGGAACGTCGCCTGCTCGGCTGGTGGCAGGACCGCCAGGGCCCGAACCGCGTCGGCTGGTTCGGCGTGCTGCAGGGCGTCGCGGACGGTATCAAGTTCATCACCAAGGACGACTGGCTACCGCCCTTCGGCGACCGAGTCCTGTTCGTTCTCGCCCCGGTGATCGTCGCCGGTTCGATGCTGCTGGTTCTCGGCGTGATTCCATTCGCGCCGAAGGTCTACATCGCGGACCTGAACATCGCCCTCCTGTGGTTCCTCGCCATGTCGTCGCTGGCGGTCTACGGCGTCCTGCTCGGTGGCTTCGCCAGCAACAACAAGTACGCCCTCTTGGGCAGCCTCCGAGCCGCCGCGCAGATGGTCACCTACGAGGTGTTCATGGGGCTGTCGATCATGGGCGTGGTGATCCACGCCGGATCGTTCAGCCTGGTGGACATCGTCGAGGCGCAGCAGGACCTCTGGTTCATCGTCCCCCAGTTTCTTGGTTTCGTGATCTTCTTCCTCGCCGGCCTCGCCGAATCGCACCGCCTGCCGTTCGACCTGCCCGAGGCCGAACATGAACTGACCGCGGGCGTCCATACCGAGTACACCGGCATGAAGTTCGTGCTGCTGATGTGCGGCGAATACGTGGCGGTGATCGTCACGTCGTGCCTCTTGGTGCTGCTCTTCTTCGGCGGCTGGCTGGTGCCCGACTTCCTCGACTTCCTGCCGCCCATCGTCTGGTTCGGTGCCAAGGTGCTGGTGTTCATCCACATCTTCGTGCTGCTGCGCGCGGCGATCCCGCGGCCCCGCTACGACCAGTTGATGAGTCTCGGCTGGAAGATCCTCCTGCCGCTCACGCTGTTGAACCTGCTGGTGACCGGCTTCTTCGTGCTCTGGGAGTTCTGATGCTCAGCCAACTGCAAACGCTCTGGAGTGTCTTCAAGCACACCTTCATGCGCAACGAGACGGTGCAGTACCCGGAGGAGATGCCCTACCTGGCGCCGCGCTACCGGG
>CAZJRX010000336.1:0-1978 GCA_964548145.1 uncultured Pseudomonadales bacterium
CCTGGGGGATTCTCGCATCCCTGTCGGTGACCGGATGCGCCATGGCACCCTCGGCCACACTGTCCGACTTCGGGCCCGAGGGGGCGGTGGTCCGGGTGGAATACGGCGTTCTCGGCCCAAGCGAGGAGGTTGCCGAAGCCACCGCAGGCCTGCTTGCGAGGGACCACTGCGAATCCCTTGGCAAGACGAACGAGCTGATCGCGTCGAAGCGCGAGCCGCACGATGACGGTGGCGGCGAATACATCGTCTACTATGCCTGCGAGCGTCCGGGTGAGCGCGTCTCGGACCGTCGGCGGGCCGGCATGTCGGGCACCGATGATCTCCGCGAGGTCGCGCTGCCGATGATGGAGACATCACACGCGGAGGCGCGACGGCATCGACGCTGAGATCAATCCCGACGCCGGGGCGCCGCCCCAACCCGGGCCATGCCCCCGTCCACGGCGACGACTTCCCCCGTTACGTAGCGCGACGCATCGCTTGCGAAAAACAGCACCACGTCTGCGACATCGTCGCCGTAGCCCCAGCGCTTGAGAGAGATGTTGTCTTCAAGCCGTTCAATCAGCCCGGGAATGTTCTGGCGGTCGGGTTCCCAGATCGCAGTGGCGATCAATCCCGGGCAAAGGGAATTCACGCGGATGCCCTCGGCCCCCCAGTCTGCCGCCAGCGCACGGGTCATGGCGTCGACAGCGCCTTTGGTTCCCGCGTAGGCGACGCGGCCAAGCGGCCCGCGTAGGCTCGCAATGGACGAAATGTTGATGATCGAGCCGCCACCCCGGGCGATCATCGACGGGCCGAGTCCCAGGGTGAGCATCAGCAGCGAGCGGACGTTGATCGAGAAGACGAGATCGAAGTCCTCCTCGGTCAGTTCGTCGGGTTTGCGCCGCATGGGAATGCCGGCGTTGTTGACCAGGATGTCGACGCCGTCCACCGACGCGAGAACGCGTTCGGCGAGGTCGGTACCCGCCCTTGGTGGCGCAAGGTCCGCTTCGATGACAACGGGATCGTTGGTGAGATCAGCGGCGACCCGTTCGAGGTCGGAGACCGTCCTGCCGCTCAGGACGACCCTGGCCCCCGCAGCATCCAACGCGCGCGCGCTGGCCTCGCCGATACCACGACTGGCACCCGTAACGACGGCAATCTTGCCTCTCAAATCAGCCATCAGTGTCCACCTCCGTAAAAAACAAGAACGCAGTCTTTTTGTTCACAAATTCAATTCCTTGCGTCATTGAATTTTGGCGGCACATCCCTGTGCCGCGCTAGGGAAGGTCTTGATCAGCCCTTCCCTAGTTCGCCCCACGCGTACTTGCCTCGGGTGAGCCATTCCCCTTGGCCTTCGTGGGTGCCGTAGCCCTGCCATGCCCGGAATCCCATCAGGGCGAGGAGCTCGGGCGATGCTGCTTCCACCACTTCGGGCAGCGTGCCGAGGAGGTAGTTTTCCTGCGGGCGAAACTGGGGTGCGCAGAAGTTGGTGGAGAGTCCGATCCGCGGCTGGCCGGTCGTGTTGATCCCGGTGGTGTGCCAGATTCGTCCCTCGAACACGACGGCCGTTCCCGCAGGTCCCGTCGCAGGCAACCAGTTGGCGTTCGAGTCCAGGGTGGGGTCGGGCTGTCGACCACTGAGATGGCTGCCGGGAACGAGAAGCGTGGCCCCGTTCTCGGCGGTGTAGTCGTCGATCATCCACATGGCATTGCAGGTGACCGCCGGCGAGATCGCCTTGGGTTCTATGAACTCCTCGCCGCCGACGTGGTGGCCGCGGTTGTCGGCGCGGGTTATCGATCCCGGTTTCACCAGCGTCTCCTTGCCTTCGGTGGTCGGCGGCGGCATCCAGAACTGGTCGGTGTGGAAAGCCATCGTGCTGCCGGGGTGGGCGACGTGGGCGTGGTAGGAGGACAACAGGTATTGGCCCCCGAGCACGTGGCGGAGAATCTCGTGCAGACCGGAATGGACAATCATGTCCCGGAAGACCTGCCCCTTGTTG
>CAZJRX010000336.1:1988-3499 GCA_964548145.1 uncultured Pseudomonadales bacterium
GATCAGGAACCGGATGAGATGTTTCTTGTCATCCGCGCGCATCCGGCTGACGCCGCGCTCGAGTTCCGCCTCGAGCTGCTCCATCAAGCGCGAGCGAATCGCGTCGATCTCGTCCGGACCCAACGCATCCTTCAGCAGGCAGTAGCCGAACTCGTCCATGTGGCGCTTGGCCACGTCGATATCTGACGTCGGTTCCGGAAGCTGGGGCATACCGTTTTCCTATACACGCCGCACGACGAACCCCCAAGACTATCAAGACCGGGCCGACGGGGTGACAACGCGACGCTGTCGCGGCGATCGCGTCTCAGTCGAGCAGCGCGAATTTCGCCGCGAAAAGCAGTGCGACCGCGACCATGGCGGGAGAGCAATCGCGCAGCCGCCCGGCGAGTACGTTGACCACGACGTAGGCGAGGAAGCCGATGCCGATGCCGTCGGCGATCGAGAACGTCAGCGGAATTGCCATGGCCGTGACCACCGCCGGCGCCGACTCGGTGATCCTGGGCCAGTCGATGTCGGCGAGTGCCCTGGCCATGAGGCAGGCGACGTAGAGAATCGCCGGTGCGGTTGCGTACGCGGGAATCGACTGCGCCAGCGGCGCGAAGAACAGGCAGGCCAGGAAGAGTGCCGCAACGACAACGGCAGTTAGACCCGTACGACCGCCGGCGCTCGTGCCCGCGCCGCTTTCGATATAGCTCGTGACCGGCGACGTGCCGAGCATCGCGCCGGCGACCGTTCCCGCGGAGTCCGCGATGACCGCTCGCTTGATCCTTGGCAGCCGTCCAGCCGCATCGAGCAGGTTGGCTTGGTTGGCGACCCCGATCAGCGTTCCGGTGGTATCGAACAGGTCGACGATGAGAAAGGTCAGGATGACGCTGATCATGCCCACCTGAAGCGCGCCGGCGATGTCGAGGGCCAGCAGCGTCGGCGTCGGGTCGGGGGGTATGGACACGAATCCCTGCCACTCGGATACACCGAAGGCGATGCCCGCCGCGGTGATGCCGAGGACGCCGATGATCGTTGCTCCCGGGATTTGGCGGGACGCCAGCGCCACGATGCCGCAAAAGCCCAGCATGGCAAGCATGGGCGCCGCAGCAAGCAGGTTGCCGGCGGTCACCAGGGTCGCGGGGCTTGCGGCGATGACGCCGGCGTTCTTCAAGGCGATGATGGCGAGGAAAAACCCGATACCCGCCGAGATGCCCATTTTGAGGCCGAACGGTATGGCCTCGATGATCCAACGCCGCACCGGCGTCAGGCTCAGCGCGACGAACAGGATGCCGGCGACGAACACCGCACCGAGTGCCACTTCCCACGGATAGCCCAACTCGAGGACGACGACGTAGCTGAAGAAGGCGTTGAGGCCCATTCCCGGCGCCAGGGCGACGGGGTAGTTGGCATACAACCCCATGACGAGGGTGCTGAAGGCGGCCGCGAGGCATGTCGCCACGAAGACCGCATCGAACGGCATCCCCGCATCGGCGAGAATCTGCGGGTTGACGAAGGCGATGTAGGCC
>CAZJRX010000337.1:0-3447 GCA_964548145.1 uncultured Pseudomonadales bacterium
CACGAGAATGCGGAGCATTCTCGATACGCGCCCGAAGGGCGCGCCGGGACGGGACGCCCGTGCCCTACGGCGTTGTTCCTTGCACGTGCGACTCTACACTCGCGTGAATCACGTCGACCGGCTGTTGATGGATGCGAGTCCGACGTCCGAGGGGCGTGGTTACGTGTGTCCGAGACCCCGGGAACTAAAGCGCCAATCGCCGGAAGTCGCTTAGCAACTTTCCGAGGTCGACGACGAACCGCCCCGCTTCCGCGCCGTTGATTGCGCGGTGGTCGTAGGAGAGCGATACCGGCAGGATCTTGCGAGGGACGAACGCCGCACCATCCCATACCGGGCGGGTGTCGAGACGGGCTACCCCGAGAATCGCGACTTCCGGTGCATTGACGATGGGGGTGAAGCCCGTTCCGCCGACGGCGCCCAAGCTCGAGATCGTGAAGCTGCCGCCTTGCATCTCGTCGGGTTTCAGCTTCTTGGTGCGGGCCGCCTCGGACAGGCGGGCAATCTCCAGGGCCAACTCGTAGACGCCCTGGTTGCCCGCGTCGCGCACCACGGGCACGACCAAGCCGTCCTCGGTATCCACGGCGAAACCGATGTGGTGATAGCGCTTCTGAATCAGCGACTTGACGCTCGGGTCCAGCGAGGCGTTGAACTGGGGATGCTGTTCAAGGGCGCGTACGCAGGCCTTCATGATGAACGGCAGCGGTGTGAGCTTGACGCCTTGTGCTGCGGCTTCGTCCTTGAGCGAGGCGCGGAACGCCTCTAAGTCGGTCACGTCGAAGTCGTCGTGCTGGGTGACATGCACCACGTGCTGCCAGCTTCGATGCAGGTTGACGGCGCCCCGGGCGCGAATTCGCGACAGCGGCACGACGTCGATTTCGCCGAAACGGGAGAAGTCGACGGCCTCCATGGGCGCGATGGCCAGTCCCGGTGCCGTCGGCGCGGCCAGCGTGCGCTTGACGAATGACTTGACGTCGTCCTTGACGATCCGGCCCCGGGCACCCGAACCGTTCACCGTCGCGAGGTCGACGCCGAGTTCCCGGGCCAAGCGTCGAACCGCGGGTCCCGCGTAGACCTTGGCGGTCGTGGTTACCGTTTCGGAGGGCGTTTCGATGGATTCCCCGGCTGTCACGGTCGGCGGCGCAGGATCGGCAGGCTTTGCTACCGGGGGTGGTGTTGACACCGGCGCGGCTGCGGGCAGATCGACCGCCCGCTCCGCTTCCAACACCACCAGCAGGGAGGCTTCCTCGACGTCGTCGCCTTCGCCGACCGCGACCTCCACCACCGTGCCCGCGAACGGCGACGGAATCTCCATGGACGCCTTCTCGGATTCGACGACGACGAGGAGATCGTCCACGGCCACCGTCTGTCCCTTGGCCACGGCGACTTCGATCACCGACACGTTCTCCGCTTCGCCAACGTCGGGTAGGCGGATCTCCACACGTTCCTTCTCGGTGGCTCGTGGCGTGCCATCTGCCTTCGGCTGTTCCACCTGCTCCGCCGCCCCTGGCTCGGTCGCGGTTGTTCCGATCACGTCCGGTTCGCCGTTGGAGACCTCCTCCATGCGAAGGATCGCGTCGCCCGCGTTGACCACATCGCCCAGCGCGACGAGAACCTCGCCCACCGTTCCCGCGATCGGTGCGGGTACCTCCATAGACGCCTTGTCCGACTCGATGACAATGAGGGCGTCGTTCGCCGCGACGGTGTCCCCGGAACCGACGCAGATCTCGATGACCTCGACGTCCTCGGCATCGCCGATATCCGGGATCGTCACATCCATCAGACGAGCCTCGGGTTGGCCTTGTCCGCCGAGATACCTAGGTCGGCCATGGCCCGGGCCACTTCCGAGGCAGCTAGTACCTGGCGATCCTGGAGTTCGCGCAACGCCGCCAGGGTGACGAAACGCTCGTCCACCTCGAAGAAGTCGCGGAGCTTGGCGCGGGTATCGCTGCGCCCGAAGCCGTCGGTACCCAGCACCCGGTACGACGGGGCGGCGAAGTGACCGCGAATGGCCTCGGCGTGGGCCTTGACGTAGTCCGTCGAGGCAATCACCGGCCAGTCGCCGTCCAGGCATTGGGCCACGTGGCTGCGCCGCGGCTCCTCGGCGGGGTTGAGCAGGTTCCAACGGGCCACATCGGCGCCGTTGCGGGCAAGTTCGGTAAAACTGGTCACGCTGTAGACCTCGCTCGACACGCCGTATTCCTCGTGCAGCCGTCGCGCCGCGTTCTGCACTTCGCGCAGGATCGTACCGCTGCCGAGGAGGCGTACCTTCTTCGACCGGCTGCGGCCGTGGCTCTCGAGTCGGTAGATTCCATTGAGGATGCCCTGCTCTACGCCCTTGGGCATCGCCGGCTGCGGATAGTTCTCGTTCATCACCGTGATGTAGTAGAAGACCCGCTCCCGGTCCGCGTACATGCGTTTCAAACCGTCGTGGACGATCACCGCGAGTTCGTAGCCGTAGCAGGGATCGTAGGCGATGCAGTTCGGGATCGCGCCGGCGAGAAGGTGGCTGTGACCGTCCTGGTGTTGCAGCCCCTCGCCGTTCAGCGTGGTCCGGCCGGCGGTCGCGCCGAGCAGGAAGCCGCGGGATTGCATGTCCCCCGCCGCCCAGGCGAGGTCGCCGACCCGCTGGAAGCCGAACATCGAGTAGAAGATGTAGAACGGGATCAACGTGTAGCGGTGCGTGCTGTAGGAGGTGGCGGCCGCCAGCCAGGCCGCGAAGGATCCCGCCTCGTTGATCCCCTCCTCCAGTACCTGCCCGTCCTTCGACTCGCGATAGGAGGCGATCTCGCCATGGTCCTCGGGTTCGTACAACTGCCCTTCCGAGGAATAAATGCCCAACTGGCGGAACATGCCCTCCATGCCGAAGGTGCGGGCCTCGTCGGGAATGATCGGCACGATGCGCCTGCCGATGGACTTGTCCCGAACCAGTGAGGACAGGATGCGCACGAAGCCCATCGTGGTCGACACGGCACGCTCGCCGGTGCCCTTCAATTGCGCCTCGAAGGCGTCGAGGGGCGGCACGTCGATGGCCTGTTCGTCCATCACCCGCATCGGGATGGGACCGCCTAAGCCCGACCGCTGGCGTTCGAGGTAGAGCGTCTCTGGCGCATCCGGGGGAGGCCGGTAGTACGGCACGTCCTTCAGCTCCTCGTCGGTGAGCGGCACGGCGAAGCGGTCGCGGAAGTGTTTTAGATCCTCGAACTCGAGCTTCTTGACCTGGTGGGTGGTGTTCTCCGCCTCGCCGGCATCGCCCATGCCGTAACCCTTGACGGTCTTGGCGAGGATCACCGTCGGCTCGCCGGTATGGTTCATTGCTGCATGGTAGGCAGCGTAGACCTTGAACGGGTCGTGCCCGCCCCGGTTCAGGCGCATGATGTCGTCGTCGGAGAGGTGCTCGACGAGTTTCTTGAGCTCGGCGTACCTTCCGAAGAAGTGCTCGCGGGTGTC
>CAZJRX010000338.1:0-3420 GCA_964548145.1 uncultured Pseudomonadales bacterium
GAGCGTCTTGCCGGTGCTGCGCTTGGAGAGTTCCCGGGATAGCTTGACGCGCTGCGCTTCGCCGCCGGAGAGGGTGGTGGCGCTCTGCCCGAGGCGTACGTAGGACAACCCCACGTCCATCAAGGTATCCAATTTGCGTTTGAGCATGGGCACCGCGTCGAAGAACCCGTGCGCCTCCTCGATGGTCATGTCGAGGACTTCGTGGATGTTCTTGCCCTTGTAGCGCACTTCGAGGGTCTCGCGGTTGTAGCGCTTGCCCTTGCAGACGTCGCACGGCACGTAGACGTCGGGGAGGAAGTGCATCTCCACCTTGATGACGCCGTCGCCTTGGCAGGCTTCGCAACGACCGCCCCGGACATTGAAGCTGAACCGGCCGGGCCGGTAGCCCCGGGCGCGGGACTCCTGGGTTTGCGCGAACAGTTCGCGAATCGGCGTGAACAAGCCGGTGGAGGTGGCCGGGTTGGACCGGGGCGACCGGCCGATGGGGCTTTGGTCGAGGTCCACGACCTTGTCGAGGTTGTCGAGGCCTACGACATCGGCATAGGGCTGGGCCGTGACGCTGACGGCACCGTTCAGGGTCCTGGCGGCGATCGGGTAGAGGGTGTGGTTGACCAGCGTCGACTTCCCTGAACCGGATACGCCGGTGACGCAGGTCAGAAGCCCGATCGGGAATTCGACGGTTACCTCGCGCAGGTTGTTGCCACTCGCCTTGACCAGCGCCAGTACCCGCGACTCGTCGCGTGACGTACGAACTGCGGGCATCGGGATGGCGCGCCGGCCGGCTAGGTACTCGCCGGTGATGGACGCCTCGCATTCGAGCACGTCCGCAAGCGGTCCCGCGACGACGATTTCGCCGCCGTGCACCCCGGCGCCGGGGCCGATGTCGACGACGTGATCGGCGGTTCGGATTGCCTCCTCGTCGTGCTCGACGACCAGGACCGTATTGCCGAGATCGCGTAGATGGGTGAGGGTACGCAGCAGCCGCGCGTTGTCGCGCTGGTGCAGCCCGATGGACGGCTCGTCCAGGATGTACATGACCCCCACCAATCCGGCGCCGATCTGGCTTGCCAAGCGGATGCGCTGGGCTTCTCCCCCGGACAGCGTTTCCGCGCTGCGGTCGAGCGTTAGGTAGTTGAGCCCGACATCCACCAGGAACTGCAGCCGGGCCTGGATCTCCTTGACGATCTTCTCCGCGATCTCGCCGCGCTGCCCGGTGAGGTTCATCGAGTGGAAGTGATCGAGGATGGTTTCCACCGAACCCTTGGTCAACGCGGGAAGCGTGGCGCCATCGATGAAGACGTGACGAGATTCCTCCTTCAGTCTGGACCCTTCGCAGGCCGGGCAGGCGCGCACGGTCAGGTAGCGGGTCAGGCTCTCCCGGACCATGCTCGACTCGGTTTCCCGGTAGCGCCGGTCCATGTTCGGGATGACGCCCTCGAAACGGTGTCGGCGAACGATCTTGTCGCCCCGGTCGTTGACGTAGCTGAAGTCGATGCGTTCGTTTCCCGAGCCGTACAGGATCGCGTCCTTGTGAGCTTTCCGGAGCCGCTTGTAGGGCCGGTCGATGTCGAACCCGTAGTGTCGCGACAGCGACTTGAGCATGTGGAAGTAGTAGACGTTGCGACGGTCCCAGCCCCGGATCGCGCCCTCCGCCAGGGTCAGGTCCGGATCGGCCACCACGAGGTCGGGATCGAAGTACTGCTTGACGCCCAGACCGTCGCAAGCCGTGCAGGCGCCCGCCGGGTTGTTGAAGGAGAACATGCGCGGTTCGAGTTCGCTGATGCTGTAGCCGCATTCCGGACACGCGAATCGGGCGCTGAAGGTCAGATCCGCGCGGTTGTCGGCATCGAGGAAGCTGACCACGGCGACGTCTTCGCCCAAGTGCAACGCGGTCTCGAACGACTCGGCAAGGCGTTGCTGGGCATCGCCCCGGACCCGGAGCCGGTCGACGACGGCTTCAATGGTGTGCTTCTTGTTCTTGTCGAGGTCCGGGGGGTGGTCGAGGTCGGTGACGATGCCGTCGATGCGGGCCCGGATGAAGCCGTTGGCGGTGAGTTCCGAGAACACGTGCTGATGCTCTCCCTTGCGGTCCCGGATCACCGGCGCCAGGACCATGATCCGCAACCCCTCCGGCCCCGCCATTACCTGGTCCACCATCTGGCTGACGGTCTGCGCATCGAGGGGGTGCCCGTGTTCGGGACACCGTGGCTCGCCAACGCGCGCAAACAGGAGCCGCAGGTAGTCGTAGATCTCGGTGATCGTGCCGACGGTCGAGCGGGGATTGTGAGAGGTGGACTTCTGCTCGATCGAGATCGCCGGGGACAGGCCCTCGATGTGGTCGACGTCGGGTTTCTCCATCATGGAGAGAAACTGCCGCGCATAGGCCGACAGGGATTCGACATAGCGTCTTTGGCCCTCGGCGTAGAGGGTGTCGAAAGCCAGCGACGACTTCCCCGAGCCGGACAGGCCGGTGATGACCACGAGTTTGTCGCGGGGAATGTCGAGGTCGACGTTCTTCAGGTTGTGGGTGCGGGCGCCGCGCACCGCGATACTGCTGAGACCGACGGATTGCCCGGCCCCGTTGTGGCGGTGGGGCGAGGCCGAAGGGAACGATAACTCGCTGATTTCGCTATCTTTGGTGCGTTCTTGGGCCAAGAAAAGAAAACCCCAGAACCAAACCCTACAACTTACGCCGATGGGACTTCCCGAGCAATAGCGCGTTGCCTTCGGGGTCACGGTGGCACCCCGTGGCCGTGGCACGAATGGTCGATTTCCTACACCGGCTATGGCCGATATCGCTAGGGTTCGGGCACGCGTAGGGCTTAAACTCCCTTCCTTTGGCGAGGAATCGGAGCTGACATGGCCGGCAGCATCAACAAGGTCATACTCATAGGCAACCTCGGCCGCGACCCGGAAATGCGGTACACCCAGGACCAGAATGCGGTGGCCAGGTTCTCGGTTGCGACCAGCGATCGCTGGACGGACCGTGCCACGAATGAGCGACGCGAGAAAACCGAGTGGCACCGGGTGGTCTGTTTCCGGCGCTTGGCGGAGATTTGCGGGGAGTACCTCCACAAGGGCTCGAAGGTCTACATCGAAGGCCAACTGCAGACCCGTTCCTGGGAGCAGGATGGGCAGACCCGTTACACGACGGAGGTCGTGGCCAGGGACATGCAGATGCTCGACAGCCGGGGCGGCGGTGGCGGCGGCTTTGGTGGCCCGGAGGAGGGTGGCGGCCCGCCGGACCGCGGGGGCTCCCCGGACCGGGGAGGCTATAGCCGGGAACAACCGCGCCGCAGTGCGCCACCCGCTTCGAACCAGCCCACGCAGGACGATCCCGACGACTTCGAGGACGACATTCCCTTCTAGTGCTCCGTCAACCCCTAATCTTGGCGTCAGCGCGTCCGCAAGCGTCCAGCC
>CAZJRX010000339.1:0-3416 GCA_964548145.1 uncultured Pseudomonadales bacterium
GACAAGCTGTCGTCGGTATTCCTGTCGAACACCAACCACGAGGAAGACCAACCCTGCCATCTAACCCTTGCGGACGCCGAGTTGCCGATCAGGGACAACCTGCCGATGTACGACGAACCGGCCCAGCGCTACTGCCCCGCCGGCGTCTACGAGGTGGTCGAGGAGGAAGACGGGGTGCGCTTCCAGATCAACGCGCAGAACTGCGTGCATTGCAAGACCTGCGACATCAAGGATCCCGCCCAGAACATCAACTGGGTGACGCCGGAAGGCATGGGGGGGCCCAACTACCCGAATATGTAGCGACCCTGCGCCGCGCCCAAGGGCTCCCAAGGTCCAGCGCCGACTATGCGGCGCTGCCTAGCGCGAACCGCGCACCGGCGCTGTAGACGCTGAACTCGCCCACGGGGCCCTCCTCGGCCAGGTCGACCAGGCGGTAGAACACGCTCCGTGCGATGAGCGCCTTCAACCCGCCTCGCACCTCGACGTAGGGACGTGGTTCACCGTCGCGGTCCTCGACGAGGATCGGGTGGTCGGCATCCGCAAGGACGATGTCCTCCACATTCGTGGTGAACAATATGCGGCGCTCCCTGCCCTCGCCATCGGTTTCCATGTCGACCGCCACGAACGGTGCGTCGTCGACGCGAATCTTGAGCTTCTCGGCCGGGGTGACGAGGTAGTGTTCATCGTTGTCGATGCGGAGGATGGTGGCGAAGAGCTTCGCGATAGCGAAGCGGCGGATCAACGCGCCCTCGTGGTACCAGTCGCCGTTCGCCCTGATGCGGATGTCGATTTCGCCGGCGCGCGGCGGATTCCAGCGCTCAACCGGCGGTAGGCTACGGTCCTTCGCAGCATCGAGAAGGGATTGGAGTGTGCTCGGCGGCACGCGACAGGCTTGGCTACCCGCCGATGAACTTCATGACCGTCACTTCGCCCTTGAACTGCACCGTCTGTTTGTCGTCGAGGGCACCCATCAAACGGGTCTGGAGCAACGTTTTGGCTTGATCGTCGGGCAGTTGCAGCAGGTCCGCCACCGGGTGCCGCTTGGTGCTGGAAAGGCAGCCGTAGAGGTAGCCGTTGGAGGACAGGCGTAAACGGGTACAGGACGCGCAGAACGGTTCCGACTCGTTGGCGATGATGCCGAACACACCCTCCCCCGGAATCTCGTAGCGTACGGATGTCGAGTCGAATGCGGCATCGGTACGTGCGAACTCGTAGCGCCGCCCGATCAGCGAAAGTATGTCGTCCATGCCGAAGAAGTCGCGCTGGTACACAGCGCTGTACTTCAGGTGGCCCATGTTCATCAATTCGATGAAACGCAGCTCGATGCCACGCTCGAGGCAGTAGTCGAGCATCGGCAGGATCTGGTCGACGTTGGCCGACTTCATCGGCACCATGTTCACCTTCACCTTGAGACCGGCTTCGAGCATTCGGTCTATGCCGTGAAGCACGGTCGCCAGGTCGCCGCTCTTGGCGATGCTACGGAAGCGGAGCGCGTTCAAGGTGTCGAGGCTCACGTTGATGCGTTTGAGGCCGGCAGCGGCGATCACATCGGCTTTCCTAGGCAGAAACTGGCCGTTTGTCGTTACCGATACATCCTTCAAGGGAAGCTTCATGACGGCGGGTAGAAACTCGTCGAATTTGGGTGCCAGCAGGGGTTCGCCCCCGGTGATGCGGAGTTTGTTGATGCCTGCGGACTCCACCAGCAGTCGAACTATGCGTAGCAGTTCGGCCGCACTCAGTTCCGCGACCGCCGCCTGCAGACGCTTCCCATCCGGTACGCAGTACGTGCAAGCGTAGTTGCACGCCGCGGTCAGACTGACACGCAGGTTCCGGAACCGCCTGCCCTGGGCGTCAACGATCATGCGGGTGTTGCCGGTCCTGCGCGGAAGTGGACTGTGGATCATACTCGACCCGGTTGTTTCGCCGCGACTATTCCGGTTGTGCGGCACCGCGTTCCAGTTCGCGGCCCAGCATCGCGACGAAGTCGTGAGCCCAGAAAACGGTGTTCGATCCCTTCACGAGTACCCGGTCGCCCGGCCGGATGCGCGCCGCGCAATAGGTCGCGAATGCCGTGTCCGCCTGATCGGACGCCCCGAGTCGGAGCGCTGCCGGCAGGGCTTCGTAAAGCTCCCGCATGTCGCGACCAACGCAGAAGACGCCGTCTAGGTGGTTGCAGTGCACCGCGAGCTCCGCATGGTAACGCCGTGCGTCCGGGCCGAGCTCGCGCATGTCCCCGAGTATCGCTAGGCGGCGGGACGGCGAGGCGGCGAACGCCTCAAGGGTCGCGGCCATGCTGGCTGGATTCGCGTTGTAGCTGTCGTCGATGATCGTGGCCCCGGCCACCTCGACGCGGTTCCCGCGACCTCGGGGGACACCCAGACCGCGCAACCGCTGCAGGCGCTCGAGCCCCACATCGAGGGCGGCGAGCACGGCCGCCACGGCGCAAACGGACATGGCGCGGTGCGCACCGCCGCCGGGGACGTGGACGAGGACCTGGGCGTTCGGCGTCTCTATCTGGGCCAGGTCCCCTTCCATTCCAACGAGGCGCACGTCTGCTTCCGGTTCGCTACCGAATGAAATGGAGCGCCGCGCGTGATCCGGCGCGATGCCACGCGGGTGGACAAACACGCCACCGGGGCGCAACCCCTTGGCTATCGAGACCTTCTCGCGGCGTATGGCGTGCAGCGACCCGAAGTTCTCGATATGGGCGGGGTGTACGTTCAGCAGCACGGCGACATCGGGTTCCACGAGTCGCGCCAACGGCTCGATCTCGCCGGGGTGATTGGTTCCGATCTCGAAGACCGCAGCATCGGCGTCGCGAGGAGTCCTAGCCAACGACAGCGGTACGCCGATATGGTTGTTGAGGCTTCCCTCGGTCGCGAAGCCGCCGAGGGCGGCGGCGGCGAAGGACTTGAAGGTGGTCTTGCCACTGCTGCCGGTAACGGCAACGGCGGGCCCGTCAAGGCGGCTACGGGCGGCGCGGCCGATATTCCACAGTCCATCGAGAGTATCGTCCACCAACAGGGTCGGGGCGCCGTAGTCGCCCGCCCGGTGTGCGAGAACCGCGACGGCCCCGTTTTCCACCGCTTGGCGCGCGTAGTCGTGGCCATCCCGCGCCGAACGCGCACTTGGCTGAAACCGGGGCCCGGGGTCGCCGGCCAAGGCGACGAAGAGGTCGCCCGGCTCGGTGACGCGCGAGTCGATACCGATACCGAAGACGTCAGGTCCCTCGGCGCTCTCCGCATGGGTGGCGTTGGCCAGCGCCTGATAGGACCATAGTCGCCGAATCATCGAGAAATTACCTGCAACCCCATGTTTTAATTAGGATGGTCCTCGCCAATATCACGTGACCACAGTTTACATGACCATAGCCGCGCCTTGCGCTCAAGTACACGTCCCAACGACAATGCCCGGAT
>CAZJRX010000340.1:0-1300 GCA_964548145.1 uncultured Pseudomonadales bacterium
CGGGCAAACACGAAAGCCCCGCGCACAGATGCCTGTGCGCACGGGGCGATCCCATACGTTCCCGTCCGGATTTCCCGGACGATCTCGACCGCCGCCTCAATGGCGCGGCCGTTGCAGATCCGATTCAAATCGCGCGGCCGTGATCTACTTGACTTCCACGGACGCGCCTGCGTCTTCCAACTGCTTCCTTATCTCCTCGGATTCGTCTTTGTCGACGCCTTCCTTCACCGGCGAGGGCGCCTCGTCAACGAGTGCCTTGGCTTCCTTCAGCCCCAAGCCGGTAATGGCGCGGACAGCCTTGATGACGTTGACCTTTTTGTCGCCGACGCCGGCGAGCACGACCGTGAACTCGGTCTGTTCCTCGGCACCTGCGGCGGGTTCTTCGGCACCGCCGGCACCGGCTGGTGCCACAGCGACCTGGGCTGCCGCAGCGGATACCCCGAACTTCTCCTCCATGGAGCGAACGAGTTCCACGACTTCCATGACGCTCATATCCGCGATGGCATTTAAGATATCGTCTTTCGACAAGGCCATAAAGTTGACTCCTCAGCTGTTTCCGTTCTTTGGTTGGTAGGTTCTCAATCGATTCGCGTCTAGTCTATTGAACGCCGCAAAAGGCTCTCACTCGAGCCCCCGCTAGCCGGTCGCGCCATCTTTCGCGCCACCCACGGCCGCCAACGTTCGAGTCAGCTTCCCGGGCACCTCCAGTAGCGTCCGCGCGAGCTTGCCGATCGGCGCTTGCATGACCGACATCAGCAGGGCGAGCGCTTCGTCCCGGGTCGGCAAGGTTGCGACACGGTCGATGTCGCTGGCCGGCAACAGCGTGCCGCCGATCGACAACGCCTTGACGTCGAGGTCCTCGATGTCGCGTACCGCTTCCTTGAACAAACGTGCCGCAGACCCCGGATCCTCCGTCGAGAACGCGAGCATCGTCGGACCGGTCGCCACCTCGGCCAGGCATTCGAATTCGGTGCCCGCCACCGCCCGTTTCAGCAGCGTGTTGCGAACCACGCGCAGGTACACCCCGGATTCGCGGGCGCGGCGTCGCAGATCGGTCATTTCGGCGACATTGACGCCGCGGTGATCCGCTACCACGGCGGCAAGCGCGTTGCCCGCGGCCGCACTCACGTCACGGACGATTGTTTGTTTCTGTTCGAGTTGCAGTGCCATCGTGTACTCTCGCGGCCGCGACTAGACGCCGAGCGACGACTCGTCGATGCGGATCCCGGGACCCATCGTCGTCGACAACGTGATCTTTTTGAGGTAGTGCCCCTTGGAAGCTGGCGGCCTCGCCCGGCGC
>CAZJRX010000340.1:1310-3415 GCA_964548145.1 uncultured Pseudomonadales bacterium
GAACCAGGGCTTCGATGTTCTCCCGGACCTGAACCGGCTCGAATCCCACCGTACCGACGCGACCGTGGACGATGCCGCCCCGGTCGGCCCGGAACTGCACCTGCCCCGACTTGGCGTTCCTGACCGCCGTCTCGACATCCGCCGTGACGGTCCCGGTCTTGGGATTCGGCATGAGTCCCCGCGGGCCGAGTACGCGCCCGAGCGCCCCCACCACGCGCATTGCGTCGGGGCTCGCGATCACCACGTCGAAGTCGAGCTCGCCGCCCCGCACCCTTTCGGCCAAGTCGTCGAGACCGACCGCGTCCGCCCCGGCGGCCAAGGCCTTGTCGGCGTTGTCGCCCTGGGTGAAAACGGCAACCCGCACCTCTTTGCCGGAGCCGTGGGGCAACGTGGTGGCGCCCCGGACCGCCTGATCCGACTTGCGGGGATCCACGGCCAGGTTGACGGCGACGTCGATGGATTCGGAAAAACCTGCCTTGGCCAGGCCGTTCAACAGGCCGACGGCTTCCTCGATGGAATAGAGCTTGGTTCGATCGACGGTTTCGTTGATCGCGCGCATTCGCTTGCTGGACCTTGCCATCACTAACTCCCCGCGCTCACCGGCCGCAACGCCGCTTCGTCCACTTCAATGCCGGCGCTTCGGGCGCTGCCGGCGATAGTCCGCACCGCCGCATCGAGATCCGCCGCCGTGAGATCGGGCATTTTGACCCGGGCAATCTCCTCGAGTTGCGCGCGCGTCACCTTGCCCTTCTTGTCGGTGTTCGGCGTGCCGGAGCCCTTGTCGATATTCGCCGCCTTTCGCAGCAGGACGGCGGCGGGCGGCGTCTTGGTGATGAAGGTGAACGAGCGGTCGCTGTACACCGTGATGACCACCGGCACCGGCATTCCGGGCTCCTGGCGCTGCGTCTCGGCGTTGAACGCCTTGCAGAAATCCATGATGTTGACGCCGTGCTGACCCAGCGCCGGGCCCACGGGAGGTGCCGGGTTGGCCTGCCCGGCCGGTACCTGGAGCTTGATGTAGGCTTCGACCTTCTTCGCCATGCTTTGGCTACCTCGTCTCGCCGGAGCGGATTGCGGGATGACCCGACATCAGCCTTTCTCCACCTGCGAGAAGTCCAGTTCCACCGGTGTCGAACGGCCGAAAATCGTCACCGCGACGACCATCCGGCTTTTCTCGTAGTTGACTTCCTCGACAACGCCATTGAAGTCGTTGAACGGGCCGTCGATAACGCGGACCAGTTCGCCCGGCTCGAAGACGGTCTTGGGCGTCGCCTTCTCGCTGCCTTCCTGGACCCGGTCGAGTATCGCCTGGGCTTCCGCGTCGGACAGCGGCGCCGGCTCGTCGGCCCTGCCGCCGATGAACCCCATTACCCGGGGCGTTTCCTTCACCAGGTGCCAAGTGTCGCTGTTGAGCTCCATATGGACCAGCACGTAGCCGGGGAAGAACTTGCGTTCGCTGCGTCGCTTCTGACCCGCGCGCATTTCCACCACTTCCTCCGTCGGCACCAGAACCTCGTCGAAGTGCTCCTTCAACGAGGACAGCTCGATCCGTTCCTTGAGCGAGCGCGCGACGGCTTTCTCGAAGCCGGAATAGGCATGAACCACGTACCAACGCACCTAGCCGCGCTCCCTCATTGCGTCCATCCGCCTAACCGATCACCAGCTTCACGAGAAAGCTCAGGCCGGAATCGAGTCCCCACAGGATGAGCGCGAACAACAGGATCAGGACCAGGACGATCATCGTGGTCTGGGTGGTCTCCGGACGGGTTGGCCAGACCACGCGTCGTAGTTCGGTCCTCGCCTCCCGGGCCAGGTTCCACACCCGCTGGCCGCGTTCGGTCTGCAACGCCGCAAAACCCGCGACCAGGGCAAGCGCCACGAGAGAGAGCGCCCGGTACACGAACGGCCAATCGCCGAAGTACCAGTTGCCGACGACGCCGACGACGACCAGCACCATCACGACGATCCATTTCAGCCAATCGACGATGGTTCCCTGCTCCCTAGCCGTTGCTGCCACTGATGTTATCCGCCTGCGTCCGATGTCCGGTGATGGCAGGCCAGGAGGGACTCGAACCCCCAACCTGCGGTTTTGGAGACCGCTGCTC